>DAOTUS010000347.1:0-3753 GCA_034437415.1 Herpetosiphonaceae bacterium | reverse complement strand
GCCGATGGACGTATCGAAACGGCCGCTCCGCCGGCGCTGAACGCCGCAGCACCCAATATCCTGACCAACCCCGGCTTTGAATCGGGGACCGCGGGCTGGACTCACCACGAAAACTCGGTCGTCACGACCGGAAACGCCCACTCGGGAACGCAGGCCCTGGCTATCGGGCCGAACGCCATAGGTGGTAGCAGCCAGCAGGTCGTCCTTCAGCCCGGCAGTGCCTACCGACTGAGTGGCTGGATCAAAACGACAGCGAGTGGGCGGACCGATCTCTGCGTTAAACTCTCCTTGAGCGGCGGCACGATCAGTTGGCAGTGTGTGCAGTTTTACAGCTCCGACTATGTCTACGATAACGTGACCTTCATCGCCCCGGCCACCATGGTTGGGGCAACGATGATCGTCTGGCACCATACTTCTCAGGGCAGCGTGTACGTCGACGACCTGAGCCTGACCCAGGTGGATCTCAGCGATACGTTGAGCAACGGCGGTTTCGAGTCCGGCATTGTGGACTGGACTAGCTGGAATGGCAGCCGGGCGGTCAGCGACCATGTTCACAGCGGCAGCGGGGCCTTAGGGTTTACTGCCAGCGGCGGCCGTACCCAGCTGGTGGCCTTCCGGCCCAATCAGGCCTACCGCCTCTCGGCATGGGCCAAATCGCCCAATGGGAAGACCTGGATCTGTGCGGACATTGTCCGAAGCACGAACCCCAACCAACAGTTCTGTCTCGACGTCGCCTCGACGGTCTACGCGAGCGATACGATCACCTTCACCACCCCGGCAGATACGGTCTCCGGCTCCGTCTTTATCTGGGCGCCGGGGGTTGCGTATGTCGATGATGTGGAACTTATCCACGACCAGCCGCCCGGCCAGATCGCCGCCCCGCCGATCATCGGATCGGGGAATGGCTCGGTCTATAGCGACACGCTGTTCCTGCACACGGGCGCCAACCCGCTCCAGATTGGCGTCGCACCGGGAACGATTATCCCTGAGCGGGCGGCGGTTGTGCGCGGGAGAGCGCTGAATAGTGCCGCTCAACCGCTGTCAGGCGTTACCGTGCGCATCAACGGACACCCGGAATACGGGTACACCCGCTCGCGGTCCGACGGCCTATTCGATCTCGTGATCAACGGCGGCCAGCGCGTGATGGTGGACTATCAAGCTCCGAATACCCTGCCCGTCCAGCGCAGCGTGGATGTGCCGCGCAACGATTACGCCTGGGCGCCCGAGGTTATTTTGCTAGCGCTTAGCCCGCAAGTGACCACAATCAGCGTCGGCAGCCCTAATGCGCAGGTAGCCGTCGGTGGCAGCAGCAGCGACGCGGATGGTGCGCGCGAGTCGCTCCTGCTCTTCCCGCCCAACACTACAGCCACCATGGTCCTATCGAATGGCCAGCAGATCGCCCTAACCAGCCTTGCTGTGCGCTCGACCGAGTACACCGTGGGTGCCAACGGGCCGCGCAGCATGCCGGGCGAGCTGCCGGCCAGCTCCGGCTACACCTATGCCGTCGAGCATAGCGTCGATGCCGCGCTGGCGGTCGGCGCTACCTCGGTGGAGTTCAGCCAGCCGGTCATGAACTACGTCGATAACTTTATTGGGTTCCCGGTCGGCACCGACGTGCCGGTCGGCTACTACGACCGCAGCAAGGGTGCCTGGATCGGCGCCGACGACGGCAAAGTCATCAAGATTGTCGCGATTACCAATAGCCAGGCCGCCATCGACTACACTGGCGATGGCGTGGCCGACGCGCCGGCTGGACTGGGGCTGAGCGCCGCCGAACTTAGTATGCTGGCCACACGCTACAGCGTCGGTGCCGAGCTTTGGCGGGTCGGGCTGACGCACTTCACCCCCTGGGACTACAACTGGCCGGTCGGCCCGCCGCTTGGTGCGGGTAACCCGCCACCACCCGGCACCGACAACCCCGGCAAGGACGGCGGTGGACCACCCGAAGGTGGACCGGCCCCCGGCGAACCGTTCCCCCCGGATCAGAAGCCCGGCAAGCCGCTTCCCAACAAAGGCCCGGAAAGCCCGCCCCAAGACGAACCCTGCAAGCGCCCCGGCTCGGTCATCGAGTGCGAAACCCAGGTACTGGGCGAGGACATCGATCTGGTCGGTGTCGATCCAGACTTGGTTTACCGCAGCAGTCGCACCCCCGGCAGTTCTCACAGCCGCGTGGTGCGGGCACGCCTGACCGAGGCCACGGCCCAGACCAATCTCAAGGCGGTTATCCTGGAGATCACCGTGGCCGGCCAGCAGTTTACCCAGCGCTATAGCCCAACCGCCGACCTGGTGGCTGAGTGGATCTGGGATGGCAAGGATGGCTACGGCCGCATGGTCAGCGGCGAGCGCACCGCCACCGTCCGCATCGGCTACGTCTACCGGGCGACCTTCTACACCAGCTCGACTGACTGGCGCAACAGCTTCGGCCAGGCCGGCAATACCCCGCTCCAGGTTTCGGGCAACCGCAGCGCTTCCGAGGTCGTGCTGTGGAACAACGGCACGCGGGTGCTGGGTAACTACAACGCCCAGATCCAAGGTGTCGCCGGCTGGACCATGGGCAACCACCACGCCTACGACCCGCGCACCCAGACTCTGCACCGCGGCGACGGTGACACGGTCACGGCTCCGCCGTTTGCCAGCATCATCAGCCTGCTGGCCGGCGGCGGCACCCCCACCACGGCCGAGGGTGGCCAGGCGGTGTCCTCGCCGCTGAATTACCCGCGGGCCGTGCAGGCCGATGCGAGTGGCAATCTCTACATTGCGGATACCAATAATCACCGGGTGCGCAAAGTCACGCCCGCTGGGGTGATGACCACGCTGGCCGGGACGGGCACGGCGGGCAGCACGGGCAATGGCGGGCAGGCGACCGCCGCCACGGTGGGCCAACCCTCCGGCATCGCAGTGGCGACGGACGGCACCATGTATGTGGCCCAGCTGGACGGCAACCTGGTGCGGCGGATCAGCCCGAGCGGGGTGATTACCACCACGGTTGGTGGCACTGCACCGGTGTCGGGCGATGGCGGGCAGGCGATTGCGGCGCCGCTGAATTACCCGCGGGCCGTGCAGGCCGATGCGGACGGCAATCTCTACATTGCGGATACGAACAATCACCGGGTGCGCAAAGTCACGCCCGCTGGGGTGATGACCACAATTGCCGGGACCGGCACGGCGGGCAGCACGGGCGATGGCGGGTCGGCCACCCTGGCCACCCTTAACACCCCCAGCGGGATGGCGATCGACGCGGCTGGGAGCGTCTATATTGCGGAGCTTGGGGGGCACCGGGTGCGCAAGGTGACCTCCACTGGGCAAATCACGACGATTGCTGGGACGGGTACGGCGGGCAGCACGGGCGATGGTGGCCTGGCGACCGTCGCCCAGATCAACGCGCCCAGCGGCCTCGCACTTGACTCCGATGGGGCGCTCTATATCGTTGACTCAGCCAACCATCGGATTCGGAAGGTGACGCCTGCAGGTGGCATGACGACCGTCGTTGGAACGGGCACCGCCAGCTCCACCGGCGATGGCGGTTTGGCCACGGCCGCGACCCTGAACGCGCCCAGCGCCCTGAGCTTTGGGCCGGATGGCAGCATGTATATTACGGAGATCAGCGGCCATCGGGTGCGCAAAGTCGCGACCGACGGCATTATTTCAACGCTGGCCGGCACCGGCACGGCCAGCAGCACGGGCGATGGTGGGCAGGCCAGCGCGGCCACCCTCAACGAACCCGGCGGGGTCACGGTGTTGACCGATGGGACG
>DAOTUS010000346.1:0-4954 GCA_034437415.1 Herpetosiphonaceae bacterium | reverse complement strand
GCACGTATTCGCGGGAGGGACGCCATATATGGCGTCCCTCCCCCAATCGTTATCCACCAAGCGTCCATCTTCATCCAAAATCCTGCGCCTTTGCCGTGTAATCTAACATTGTCAAACTACGTCTAATCCCGTTTATCCAACGAGATCTGGAGATTCTTGCCGCTCTATCTTCGTGATCTTCGTACCCTTCGTGGATCAACGTTTACGCCAGATCTGGAGATTCTCCCCTCTCTATCTTCGTGTCTTTCGTGGATCAGCGTTTACGCTAAAATCGTCTCAATCCGCCCGAGCGTTTCGGCGCTGAGCTGCACCTCGGCGGCCTTGATGTTGTCGAGGACGTGCGAGGTTTTGGTGGCCCCGGTGATCACCGAGCTGATCTCGGGGAGGCGCAGCACCCAGGCCAGCGCCAGCTGACCCATCGTAATCGAGTGCTCGGCGGCGATCTCGCTCAGGGTTTTGATCTTGGCGACGTTGGCGTCGTTGAGTTCGCCCTTGAGCCAGTTGGTGTCGGCGCCGCGGCTGCCCTCGGGGATGCCGTTGGTGTACTTGCCGGTCAGCAGGCCCTGGGCCAGCGGGCTCCAGACGGTCAGGCCGAGGCCGTGCTTGGCGCAGGCGGGCACAATCTCTGGCTCGATGTGGCGATCGAGCATGTTGTAGCGCGGCTGCTCCACCTGGGGCAGATAGCCGTTGTGCTGGCGGGCCAGCCCGACCGCCGCCTCGATCTGGTCGGCCTCCCACACGCTGGTGCCCCAGTAGATGACTTTGCCGGCCTGGACCAGGGCGCTCATCGCGCGCACGGTCTCCTCCAGCGGGGTCTCGGGGTCGAAGCGGTGGCAGAAGTAGATATCCAGGTAGTCGGTGCCGAGCCGCTGCAGGGTCTTATCGATCGACTCCATAATGTGCTTGCGGCTCAGGCCTTTATCGTTGACGTGGTCGCTCATCGGCCAGTACACCTTCGACGAGATCACCAGATCGGAGCGTTTGTAGTCTTTGATCACGCCACCGACCACTTTTTCGGCCTCGCCACGGGCATAGATATCCGCGACATCAATAAAGTTAATCCCGTTGTCGATGGCGGCCCGCAGACACTCTGCGGCGGTCTGGTTTTCGACACTGCCGCCATAGGTCAGCCACGCGCCCAGCGATACTGCGCTTACCCGCATTCCGGCATTTCCTAACCGTCGATATTCCACAAGATTCCTCCATCCATTCAGATTAAAGCATACGTTTGATCATACCACGCTTAATGCCGCCCACCCGGCAAATCAGCTCGGTATCGCGCCGGATAACCTGTGTCGGCATCGTGTTCTGGAGTACAGCCTAAACTCTTTGTCAAGCGCCGTGGAGCGACGCTCTTAGCGTAGGTTCTGGTGCGGTTCGATGCGGTTGCCGTTTGGCTTGCTGGCACAGGCCTTGCAAAGCAGCGCATGTGGAATATGTATGGAGGTCTAGACACGATGGATCAGAAAACACCAGCCAACGCGAATATCGCCAAAATCGCCAAAGAGATCAAGGGGATTAACTTTGCGATGATGACCACTGTGGCCAAAGATGGCTCGCTGCACAGCCGCCCGATGGCCGTGCAGCAGCAGGATTTCGATGGCGATCTGTGGTTTTTTACCAGCCAAGACAGCGTCAAAACCGATGAGCTAGACGCGAATAATCAGGTCAATATCGCCTTTAGCGCCCCCGATGACAACCGCTACGTCTCGGTCTCCGGCAAGGCCCGCGTGGTGACCGACAGGGCCAAAATCGACGAGCTGTGGAACCCGGCGCTCAAGGCATGGTTCCCCAAGGGCAAAGCCGACCCCAGCGTCACCCTGATCCACGTCGACCCCGACCTGGCGGAGTACTGGGACTCGGCCAACAGCAAGCTGGTGCAGCTGGTCGGCTTCCTCAAAGCCATCGCCACCGGCGAGCGGATCAAGGGCGGCGAGAACGAGACCGTCAAGCTGTAGATAGTTAAACCGAGCGGGGCGTGAGGCATAATTGCCTCACGCCCCGCTCGGTTTAGTCCTGCCCAGACCAACGATGAGGCGTTCTCTAGGGAATTAGCGGTGTTTCGTCGATCAGAAGTTGCGTAATTGGGACAAGTCGATAAATATGGCGATGTGAACGCATAACCAGAGGATAATCCCAAGGATCAGCAGGATACTGATCAGCGAAATAATTCTGCGATAGCGTTGGGATTGCCGATTGTAATCTGGTGGCGGTGCCTTGTACATGCTTGGTATCTCTACGCTTTCCACAATAACCTGCCCTCCCCTATGTGGCGAAGCGCTGGGCCGAGCGCACCCGCGCCCTGGCGGCCTCCTCGTCGCGGTCCTGCGGCGGCGCATTGGTCGCGAGCGCGCTGAGCAGCGTGCCACAGGACGCCGCGATCGCCTCCACCGCCGCCTGGAAGGCCGCCTCGTTGGCCCTGGACGGCGTGTTGAAGCCGCTGACCTTGCGCACAAACTGCACGGCGGCGGCGCGAATCTCGTCCTCACTGGCTGGCGGCGCAAAGTTAAACAGCGGTTTGATATTTCGGCACATAGCGGCCTCCTCTCAGCTCGTTGCTTGGGAATCTTTGGTGCTGCGCCCGGTGCTCCGGCAGAGGCTATGATAGGCCGCCTGCCAGTCCGCGTCCGCGCAGTCGTCCGGGCAGCCGCTGCGCAGCCAGCGATAGTAGGCCGTCTGGCGAATCAGGTCTTCGGCGGGAATGTTCGAGACGAAGTGCTCGCAGGAGTTGGTCGCCGCCGAGTAGGGCAGCGCGCCAAAGGCATCCCGCCCAGGCGTGGGCTGGGTGGCGTGATAGCAGTCGTCTTTAAATGGGCAGCCAGTGCCATAGCAGTGCAGCATCCGCAGGTTCCTCGGTCAGGATCGATTGATCAGGCGGCTGTCGATCGTGCGCTGCTTGAGCGCGTAGGCCACGCCGCTTTGCAGATCGGCGCGCACGATCAGCCCGGCCAGATTCAGCCCCAGGCTGATGATGGTCTCCGCCAGCTCGGGGCGCAGCCCGGTCAGCACCACCTGGGCGCCCAGCAGCCGGGCCGCCTGGGCCGACTCAAGCAGGACGCGGGCGATCCGCTCGTCGATAATCGGCACGCCGGTCACATCCAGAATTACAATCCGGGCGTGCTGCTGCTCAATCGCGGCCAGCAGCGCGCCGGTCAGCAGCGCCCCGCGATCGGTGTTGATCACCCCGATCAGCGGCATAATCAGTACACCCTGGAAGATCGGCACGACCGGGCTGGAGATCTCCTGGAGGGTGGCGCTGAGCCGCTGGCGCTCCTCGGTCGAGCGCTGGAGCTGCTCCAGCGTGTGCTGCAGGTCGCTGGTGCGCTGCAGGACGCGCTCTTCCAACGTGCGCTGCTGGGCCTCGACCTCGGCGCGGGCGGTGCGCAGGTTGGCGATCATCGCATTGAACGACTCGGCCATCTGGCCCAGCTGATCGCGGGATTTCACCGGGATGCTGACGTTCATATCGCCGGCGGCAACCGCCTGGGTTCCAGCCACCAGAGCCTCGATTGGGCGGGTCAGGTAGCGGCCCAGCAAGACAACCCCCAGCAGGGCCAGGAGCAGAAACCCGGCCAGCGTGAGTAGGGTCAGGCGCACGGTCGCGTCGGTGCCCGCGCTGATGGCGCTGCTGACGGCGGCGGCCTGGCTGGTCACCTCGCTAATCGGCGCGACTAGGCCCAGGCTCCAGCCAATCTCGCCCATCGGGGCGTGGGCGAAGAACACTGGCTGGCCGCCCAGATCAAGGCGCTCCACGCTGATTTTGCTGGTGTCCAGCGCCGCCAGAACCTGCGGCTGGCTAATTGCGGTGTTGTTGAGCGGCCCGGAGGGCTGGGCAGCGCTGGCGCCCGTCAGATCGCGGAGCGCGTTCGGCGGCCCGGCGATAATCCGCCCGTTCGGCCCGACCAGAAACGCGTAGCCGTTCGCCGTCGGCCGCAGGCGGTTCAGGCGGCTGACCGCGCGGGTCAGTGAAATATCAATGTTGACACTGACGACGCCCCGGAACTCGCCGCCCTGGTAGACCGGGCTGCTCACCGTGACAATCTCGCCGTAGGTGATCGCATCCAGATAGGGCTGGGTCCAGACGGTGCGCCGGGCCGGGTTTTGCGCGGGGGCGGCCAGGGCATAGCCAGGCAGGCTGGTCGGATCAAAGCCTGCCGTGATCACGTCGCCGATGCCGATGACCGGATAGAAGCGCAGCACGCCCTCCGGGCTGACGAAGTACCCGGCCACGCCATCGGGGTATTGGGCCAGCAGAGTTGGAAACAGGGCGTCCAGCGCCGCCGACTGGCTGATCTGGCGCTGCCGGGTGGCATCCAGCGGGGCCTTGGCGACCACGTCGCTGCGGCGGGCCACGGCGGCATCGACCAGGAACCCGTTGGGCTGCGTCACCAGGGTTACGGACGGGAGCGTCAGGTTGGCCGCCTCCATGGCAACCAGGTAGTCGGCGGCCTCGCGGGTGGCGATGGCCGCCTGCTCAAACTGGGTTGCGTTGAGCTGGGCCTCCTGCTGAACCAGGCTCAGCAGGGCGGCCTGGCCCTGCACCTCCAGACCGGCGGCGCTGCGCTCGACGGCGGCGGCCTGGAGGCGTCGCAGGCTGCCCTGAACGCTGTAGGCTGTCGCCGCCGCCAGCAGCACCAGAAAGACTGCGCTGGTCAGGATTAGCTTGAAGCTTAGGCGGTTCCAGATCCGGTCGCGGGGTCGGCGGCTGCTCCATGTCATTGTTGTTTACCCTTCAGGGCGGGAAACCCACGCGCTTCAGCCGTGGGTTTCCCGCCCCCGCTTCAGCGGCTTTAGCCCATAGTTGCACAGATGAAACACTTGTGCTATACTCATTTTATGAGATTGACCGCCAAAATCAAATTACTACCGACGCCGGATCAGCAGCGTGCCTTGCAGCAGACGCTGGAAACGGCGAATGCAGCGTGCACGACGATCAGTCAGTCGGCCTGGGCCA
>DAOTUS010000345.1:0-4429 GCA_034437415.1 Herpetosiphonaceae bacterium | reverse complement strand
GTCCAGCCCCCCAGCCCCTGCACGCCCGCATTGAAGGCACCCAGATTCTCGGTGCGCTCCCGCCAAAGGGTAATCTCCGAGGTACTGCGGTTGCCACTAATCGGTGTCCCGCCGACCCGCCCGAAGCTCTGGCTCCAATTCTGACCACTGCTGTAGTAGACCGCCCCATAGACATAGCCAATCCGGATGGTGGCCGGATACTGCCCGGTCACCCGGCGGCCATAGCCATCACGACCGTCCCAGGCCCACGTCACCACCTGATTGGGGCTAGCGGGATAGCGTTGGATGAATCGCTGCCCAGCGATCGTGATCTCCAGGTCAATCGCCCGCACGGATGCCGGTATGCTGGCCTCGCTCAACACGGCCCGCACCGAGCGTTCCAGTGTCCGACCTGGCACCCGTCCGCTCCGATACACCAACTCCACACCTGTTCCCGTGATCGTCACGGCTTCGCCCAGCACCTGGGTTTCACATTCGATCACCGAGCCGCCCGTGGTGCATGGGCCATTCTGGGGCGGTGCGTTTGGCTCGCGGGGATTAATCGGCTGCTGGGGCCAGGTATCGGGGTCATCCCCGTTGGGCTTCCCATCGCCATCGCGATCCGGATCTGCGGGATCGGGGGTACCATCGCCGTCGTCATCATCATCCTCGTGGTCGGGTTTGCCATCGCCGTCGGTATCCCGTTCCGGCCCGCCGTCACCGTCACCGTCGCCGTTCTTCGATCCCTTGCCCTTGCCCTTGTTCGGATCTGGGGGCGGGGTGCTATCTGCCGGCGGACCGACGGGCCAGTTATAGTCCCAGGGCGTAAAGTGGGTGATCGCCACCCGCCAGAGTTCGGTGCCGACGGGGTAGAGGCTGGCCAGGCGGGTCTGTTCGTCCGGGGTCATGCCCAGCAGCGCCGGGGCATCCGCCAGGCCATCCCCGGTCGAGTCAACCTGCGCGGCCCCGCCCGTGATGGCCACAATCTTGATCACTTTCCCATTCGCGCTGGGAATCCACTGGGACCGGTCGCGGTCATAGTAGCCGGTGGGAACATCCGTGCCGACCGGGAAGCCAATAAAGTTGCTGACGTAGTTGATGATCGGCTGATTGAATTCAACGCTGACCGCGCCAGCCCCCAGCGCCGCATCGACGCTGTGCTCCACGGCATAGGTGTAGCCCGTGTTTGATGGCAGGACCGCCGGCATACGGCGGGGGCCACCGGCACCAACCGTGTATTCGGTCGAGCGGATCGCCAAGCTCGACAGCGGCTGCACCAGACCATTTGAGAGCACCATCGTGGCACTGATCTGGGGCGGGAACAACAGCACCGACTCCCGCAGTCCATCGCTATCGCTGATGACGCCACTGCGGGCGACCTGCACGGTCGCGCTATTGAAATTGATCGTGGTGACGACCGGACTCAGACTGACCAGGATGACCTCGGGAGCCCAGGCAAACTGGCCCCGCGGCACGGTGACAGTGCGTTGCACCGGCAGGAAGTCGGCGTGCTGATAGTCCAGGGTATAGACCTGACCGCCATTCACGGCGAGGTCAAACATGCCATCCGCCCGGGTGCGGGTCGCCCCATACTCTGGATGATCGTGGATCGTCACGGTGACCCCAGCCAGCGGCGTGGTGGCCCCGCTGAGAACCCGTCCGCGGATGACGGCCGCGCGGGTGGGCTGGATAGTCCCAGCCTGGACACCCCATTGCACCGGATTAGGCCCGGTGTAGAGAAAGGCGGTGCTGCTGATGATCGAGGTCTGGCCCGATCCCGTGAGGGGCGACGGGATAATCCCGCCGGTGGCCGGGGGCAACGGGTCGCGGCTAAGTGCGATATCATCAACATACGCAACCCCCGGCGCCCAGATCCAGACGGAGCCGGAGACAGTATCTGCCGGGGTGGTGAAGGTGATCGTATCGCTTGCGTACACCGTCGAGGCGACGTCGAGACAGAAGCTCTGCTTGGGGTTCGTACTTCGGACAATGTCCGCACAGATCCAGGTCGTCCCATTGGGCGATTTGGCCCATGCCGACAAACGATAGGACTGACTGGGCCGGAAGGCCACCAGCTGGGTACGGCCGCCTCTGGCAGTAAAACCTAAGGCCCCGCTGCCGCTGTGAACCTGGTCGTTCACCGCCCGGCTGCCGTTCCAGCTGCTCCAGTCGAGGATGCCGGCCTCAAAATCGCCGTTGCGCAGTTGATCGCTAAGCACGACGGGCGTCAGCGCGAGATCATCGGCATAGGCCATGCCCTGCGGTTCATACAGCCAGATCGTGACCGATGCATCAACCATGGTGGCGGGAACCGTGAAGGTCACATTGTCAAAGGTATAGGCAGTGTCGAAAAACTGAACGCACTGCCACTCCAGCGCACCGCTCGCCAGGGTGATGCGGACACACAGATCGGTGCGTGCCCCAGCCGTGGTTTTGACCCAGCCACTCAGGCGATAGGTGCCACCGGGCAGGAGGGCCACGCGCTGACCACGACCGCCTGCGGCATCGGGACCAATCGCGAGCGCCCGATTACCCGTGTGCGCGTTGCCGTTGGTCACGCGGGAATTGGTCAAAAAGCCAAGGGTATTCCACCCCAGGCTGTCGTCCTCGAACGCACCGTTGATCACCTGATCCGTCACAGTCACCCGCGTCAGCACGAGATCATCGGCATAGGCCATGCCCTGCGGTTCGTACAGCCAGATCGTGATCGACACATCAACCATGGTGGCGGGAACCGTGAAGGTCACGTTATCAAACGCATAGTCAGTGGCGGAAAACTGAACGCACTGCCACTCCAGCGCACCAGTCGTCAGGGTGATGCGGGCACACAGATCGGTGCGTGCCCCGGCTGTGGTTTTGACCCAGCCACCCAGGCGGTAGGTGCCGCCTGGGTGCAGGGCCACGCGCTGACCACGGCCGCCCACGGCATCGGGACCAATCGCGAGCGCCAGATTGCCCGTGTGCGCGGTGCCGCTGGTGACATGGGTATTCGGCAGGCTGCCAAGATTGTTCCAGCCGAGGCTGCCACTTTCGAAATCACCGTTCCAGAGGGTCTCGCTGGACGCCATGGCGGATACCGTCAGGTCATCAACCAGCACCACGCCGGCGGGGGCGGTATTGCGGATCGTCAGCGTGCTGCTGAACGGCTCCGCCGGGGTGGTGAACACCGCTCCCGATGCAGCCCAGGCCGTGGTGTTGAGGACGAAACATGCCAGCGGATCGGTGCTGGTGCCCGTCGCAATCTGGAGACAGACCTCACCGCGACCATCGCCACTCGTCCGCCCCCACGCCTGGATAGCGTACGTCGTCGCAGGGGTGAGCGCGACCACCTGGGAGGCCCCGACGGTGCTGGCCGGGAGGACGGCCAGCGCGGCTTGGCCCGTATGGACGGTCTGGGTGCTGAGCGCCGTGGGCGCCGTGATGGTCCAACTCGTTCCACTATCTTCAAAGCCGGGGTTGGTCAGTACGTTTGGTGTGGTGGCACTGATCGCAGCCGGAGCAGATGGGCTGACGCTCCCACTTGGTGGCAACCCTGCCCGGACAGCCGTAGGGGATGTGGCAAGCGTGCGGGCGGGGGGCAAGGCACTCGCGAGCAAGGTGAGGATGATGCACAGCGAGAGGCGGAAGGATAGGTGCCGACGACGCAGAGTGGGAATCATACGAGTCTCCAAAAAAGCCGAAGAATACATGGGTACCATAGTGAGGAAGTGTGATACGGAAAGCGCATCCCTGCACCACATGCGCCCATATATTGCCGAAGGATTAATAGATGGTCTCATCAAACCATACTTTCGTGCCCCCAACCAGCCTCAAGCGGACACAATCAGGGACACAATCAGGGACACAATCAGGGTCACAATCAGGGTCACAATCAGGCACATCCTAGCCGTGTGTCCCTACTTGTGTCCCCGCCACCGCGATCCACGGCACGTCGTAGTACAATAACAATCACCGTTAAACGACAAAAGGACCACGTCTACGCATGGCATCACGAAAAATCTTACCCTTGACGGAGTGGTTGCCTCACGAATAATCTTACCCGACGCCGTTTTTGTGCGGAGGGCCATTGTGAGGTCGATCATGAGTCTCCAGTCCAAACGCGAGGTACTCGCTCAGACCGCTCCGCGGTATCGCCATGCCACCCATGCGGAGGTACGGTAAGGATTCGAGAGAAACGGGCCACTCAGCATCATTTTGGCCCCGAGTGCCATTCTGTTGCGAGTAAAACGGCGTTTGGTGGGCTTTTTCGCGGCGATCTCAAGCGTCAGCCTACGAATTTGAGCGGTTTACCCGCAACGGAAGGACAGTTGAACGAAGCGCTCCGGCGCAGGGAGTCTTCACCCCGTTTGGTTCCGTGACGCTGCTGATTGCTGGCACGAATCCTCCTACTTGGGGTTACACCAACATTCACGCGGCGAAGTGCATTGTATGCAGTATAGGCCATTGTAAT
>DAOTUS010000344.1:0-7115 GCA_034437415.1 Herpetosiphonaceae bacterium | reverse complement strand
AGAGGTCTCTGGGTGTTTGGTGCCAATTTCGTATCTACGTGCTTTTGTCCATGGCTTTGTACTGCGCTAAAATGATTCTTGCGAACAAATGTTTCCCACGGCAGATCCCGAAGAGCCATAATTGAGAAGTACCTGAGCTTGATGGTAGATCATTGTTTTCTGGGATCGAGGTGTTCGGAATTATAGGAGAATTAGCATCAGTTGTGGGTATTGATAAAGATTGAGCTATATCACGGCCAAGGGCTATCGTAGGGGTGTTATTAGGTTTATCTATATTAAGAATTTGACGTACTTCGGGAACAACTATTACAGCAGCTAAACACGAAACTAATGCGATCGTCAAGCTGAGAATAGCCACAAAATTTCTCCCTTTAGATGGAGAAACATCTTGGTTTCGAGTTGCATTCGCTTTTATAGGATAGCCGCGACGCATAAGCTCAGTGTTGATTTCAAGAATTTCCGCCTTAACTTGATTGATTTGATTGATTATATTGATAGGCACACCTAATGGACCAAAATTTGCCGATTGCATCTCTAATTGTTTCAAATTATCACGTTGTATTTGTGATAACTTATTGAGACTTTCATTGTCGAGATGGACATATGAAGAACCCATGATGTTCTCCTATAATTTTTTTACTTCTTGTGAAATTAGAGAGTACATTAATCACGATCTTGGAGTGGTTATCAAGGATTTTGACATTAAAAAACCGGAATGTCAACACTTATTTTTATGGATATATAATCCTAAAATGTGTTGATATTCCGATTTTATCTATTTAGCTACAGTGTATTGCCACTCAATACATTTTTCATCAAACGAGCAATTTTCGTTTCCTACTCTACTACGCGGCCACGCCAACTTCGGCGGCATCTTCGGCTTTGGCCCGTGGGTGGGCCTTGTCGTAGACTTTGTGGAGCCGATCGGTGCTGACCTGGGTGTAGATCTGGGTGGTCGAGATGCTGGCGTGGCCAAGCAGCTCCTGGACCGAGCGCAGATCCGCCCCGTTGTTGAGCATGTGGGTGGCAAACGAGTGGCGCAGGGTGTGCGGCGTCAGATCGTGCAGGCCCAGCTGTTCGGCATAGCCCTTGAGGATCAGCCAGAAGCCCTGGCGGGTCAGGCGCTTGCCGCGATGGTTCAGGAACAGCGCTTGCTCTTCTGATGTGCGGCCAATCTGGCCCCGGCCCATGTCGAGATACTCTTCCAGCGCCGTGGTGGCGGTGCCGGCGATTGGCAGCATGCGCTCTTTGTTGCCCTTGCCGATGCAGCGGACGTGCTGGGCGACCATATCGACATCGGTGACATTCAGGGCCACCAGCTCGCTGACCCGCATGCCGGTGGCATACAGCAGCTCAAGCATCGCCTTGTCGCGCAGGCCCTCGGGGCCATTGGCGGTCAGCGGCAGCTCCAGCAGCTCATCAACCTGGGTGACGGTGATGGCCTTGGGCAGAAAGCGGTCAACCTTGGGCGAGTCGAGATGCTCGGTTGGGTTGATCACAACAATATTTTCAGCAACCAGATAATCAAAAAACGATTTGATGGCGGCGGTACGACGGGCTACCGTGGAGGTTGCATAGCGTTTTTCTTTGAGAAAAATCAAAAATGACACCAGATCATCGCGCGTGACTTCGCTCCACGCGCTCTGATTGCGCTCGTTGGTAAATTGGACAAACTGTTCCAGATCCGTGCGATACGCGGCGGTGGTATTGGTGGAAAGGCCACGTTCGACGGTTAGATAGTCAAGAAATTGTTCAAGCTGCTGCTGCATGAGCATCCTCCAGCGGCGGGAGCGGTGTTTCCAAATTTTTCCCGCAGCGCCTATGGTAGCGCAAAGGATCGCTTATGTCAAAGTCAGCGACCAGGGATTTGGGGCCGAAGAGCGGGCGGGAGTGGTTGGCGGGCGGGCCGAACGTGCCCGCCACCAACCACTCCCCAATCCAGACTAGACCAGCTCTGCGGGCTTCTCACGCGTGTTGGCGATCGCGCGAACCTGGTTCATCAGCCGGGCGAAATTCTCGTGGGTGAGCGATTGAGGGCCGTCGGAGTGGGCGCGATCGGGATCGTGGTGAACCTCGATCATCAGGCCGTCGGCGCCGACCGCCAGGCCCGCCAGCGCCAGCGGCTCGACCAGGTACCACTTGCCGGTCCCGTGGCTGGGATCGACGATCACCGGCAGGTGCGAGCGCCGTTTGGCCACCGCAACCGCGTTCAGGTCGAGGGTGTTGCGGGTGGCGGTCTCGAAGGTGCGGATGCCGCGCTCACACAAAATCACATCGCGGTTGCCCGTAGCCAGGACATACTCGGCCGCCAGCAACCACTCCTCGATCGTCGCCGAGGGGCCGCGCTTGACCATAATTGGCTTGCCGGTGCGGCCGGCCTCTTCGAGCAGGGCGAAGTTCTGCATATTGCGGGCGCCGATCTGGATAATATCGGTGTAGCGGGCGACCAGCTCGACATCGCGGGTGTTGAGGGCCTCGGTGATGAAGGGCAGGCCGGTCTCCTCGCGGGCCAGCGCCAGCAGCTTCAGGCCCTCCTCGCCGAGGCCGCGGAAGGCGTAGGGGGAGGTGCGGGGCTTGAACGCGCCGCCACGCAGCATGTGGGCGCCAGCCGCCGCCACCGCGTGGGCGGTCGAGAGAATCTGGGCCTCGCTCTCGACCGAGCAGGGGCCGGCCATGATCACCGCCGAGCCGCCGCCGATCTCCAGCTTGCCAACCCGGACAATCGTGTCGTCGGGCTGAAACTCGCGGGCGGCCAGCTTGTAGGGCCGGGTGATCCGCAGCGTCGAATGGACCCCGCTCATCGACTCGACCTGCTCCGAGAGGCCCTCGGGGATTTTGGCTCCGACCACTGCAATCACGGTGCGCTCCTCGCCCTCCCAGGGGTGACCTTTGAGATCACATTCTGCCAACCGCTCCAATACCGCCGCCCGATCCGCATCATCTGCGGTTGCTTTCATCACGATAACCATAGCGTTTCCTCCAAAACCAGAGATCAGCAGGCCCACCCATCCGTCAGCCGCGGCTGCAGCTGGCCGAGCTACATGGCCTGAAATGCCGACAGTTCGAACATGGCTGGTTCCTTGGCGCGTTCAGGGCGCAACCGGGCAGCATCGCCCAAATAACAGTGCACAATCTCGGCCGGTTTACGGGTGGTGTTCCACAGGATCATCACCCGAATACACAGCGGCAGACTATCGGGAACATACATCTCGTGGCCACACAGCAGCGCCAGATCGGTCCAGCCGATCTGACGGGCGGCCAGGGCGGGAAACTGGGCGGTCAGATCCGGGGTGGTGGTGAAGAAAATACAGGCCACGTCCTCCAGTTCGATCGAGTTTGCGGCCACCACATTCAGGAGCAGCTCACGGGTCGCTGCCAGAATCGCCTCGGATGTATTCGCCAGCGCCACGGTAGCGCCACGGACCCCACGACATGCCAACATAACGACCTCCAGATACACCAAAAGCGCGGAGCTTGTCGCTCCGCGCTGAAGGGTGGTTATTCGATCCTGGGTAGGGCTAATCCTTCGCGGGCAGCGACAATTGATGGCAGCAGCTAAAGTAATAGCTGTCGTAGACGAAGGTCATCAGGTTGGCGCTGTTCAAGCAAAGCATAGGATTAAAGCTTCCCTAAATGGGTAATTGCGGCGCAGTCTAGCACACCCCATCGGTATCGTCAAGCGCTAGGAGAGCAGCGCCTCGGCGTCGATAATCGTCTGAGCGATATCTTTGAGCTTGACGCGCTTCTCGCGGGCACGCTGGCGCAGGCGCTCGTAGGCGTCGTGCTCGCTGATGTTGAGCCGCTGCATCAAGATGCCCTTGGCGCGCTCGACCAGCTTGCGGGCCTCCAGCGACTCGTGGAGCGACTCGACCTCCTCGCGCAGGGCTTTGATCTCGGCGAACCGGGCCATGGCAATGTCGATCGCCGGGGTCAGCGCCTCGGGGGCGACCGGCTTGACCAGGTAGCCCAGGGCGCCGGCCCGCTCGGCCTTGCGAATGGTCTCGCGGTCGGTGAAGGCGGTGACCATAATAATTGGCAGCGGCCGCTCGGCATAGATGCGCTGGGCCACCTCGGTACCGTCCATCTCCGGCAGCTTAATATCCAGAATTGCCAGATCGGGGTGGAATCGCTGCGCCATGTCGAGAGCCTCGGTGCCGGTCCGTGCGACTCCAACAACAATAAAACCCAGATCGGCCAGATTTTCTTCCAGCGTTAAGGCGACAAGATCATTGTCTTCAGCAAGTAGAATGCGGATCGAGGTGCGAGTCTCATCGGACATAATGTACTCCGTGATTTGGCGGTGAGTGCAAATATCGTAACATACTTCTCGGTTTGTAAGGATACACTATTTTCCTATAGCAGGTAATTTGCCAAGAGATCCCCGTAATCCCCGGTTGGGGATTATCCCCTTAAACTTAAAATTAAAGGATAGGGATACCGTAGTTAACCGTAGTGGCTGTGGATTTGTGGGTGAACACCGGTTTATCCCGTTGTAGATGCATGATTCCTCTGGGGATAGATGTGGGATAGACTCTAACATTACCCCCATGGCTCCACGCCCTGCCAGTTATCCACCATGTTCCTCAACAAAGCATCAACACTTGGTGGCTATTCCTATCCACATGGTAGCAAGTTGTCCACACTTACCACATGGTTATCCACATTTTGGGGATAACTGGGGCTGTCCATGCGCGGTTTCGCGCCGATCCCACTAGATATGCTATAGCTCCCTGGATCGGCTGTCCTAGATATAGTTTTCCCCAATTTGGGATGATATGTGGATAACCGGGCGATTCTGGTTCAAAGTGTAAAGCAAAGCCCATCGGGGTGGCGATGGGCTTTGGGGTAGTTTGTGCGCTTGGTTTTACTGCTCGGTGGCTGGATCAGGCTCGATTGAGTCGATGAATTTACGGAAGATCGACAGCTCTTCATCATCTTTGGTCGGCGAGGTCTCGGCCTCCAGCTGGGCGGTGGTGGTCGGCAGCTCGGCGCTTTCGTCCTGCTCGTCCATCAGATGGCCAAGCTCGTCCATGACGTGTTTGGCGACAAAGATCGGCACATCCGCCCGCACCGCCAGGGCAATTGCATCGCTGGAGCGGGAGTCGAGCTCCAGCGTCTGGCCATCGAGCTCAAGGTGAATCCGCGCAAAAAAGGTGCTGTCGTGGAAATCGTTGATCACGACTTCGCGGATGCGACTGTGCAGCATGGTGATGGCGGCCAGGAGCAAATCATGGGTCATCGGGCGCGGTGGCTCGTGACCCTGCACCGCTAAAGCAATTGCATCGGCCTCGAATGGACCAATCCAGATCGGCACATAGCGCCGACTGTTGATCTCACGTAGTACCACAACGCGCTGTTGGGTCAGCAGGCTGAAACGAATACTGTCTACTTGTACGCGGATCATTATATTGACCTTTCTACGCACGATATCGTTGGTTTCAAAAGCCATACAACGCTGGCTGTATTTAATCTTACCACGCGGCTCTAGGCGGCGTCAATCTCTTATGTCATGATGGTTTTGCGCTGCTGGGCGACGTGCGACGCTGGCACAGTGTTTGCCCTGCCCTTGCCATGCAGAAAATGTGCCGCGCTTCGAGCGTGGATAGGAGCTTTGTATGACCGACGAGAAACGCCACACCCGCGCTGATGATCCGGTTGCCAAGAATTTCGCCCTCGATCCGCAGCGCCCGAACGTCCCCGAGGTTCAGCCCGATACCTTTCAGCCCGATGTGCAAAGCCTCACCGATATGGCGGCCGGACCCGGCAACGAGTTTGCCGATGCCGCGGCCGAGCGCGAGGACGCCGCCCAGCGGGCGCATATTCTGAGGCAGAAGCTGGCCGAGTAGCGGCTACTCAGCCTGGCCAACCGCCGCCGCCAGCGAGCTGAACCCGTCGCGGCGCAGCAGCGCGGCCAGATCGCGGTTGATCGTGCTGACCAGCCTGGGGCCGCCGTAGACCAGGCCGGTGTAGATCTGGACCGCGCTGGCGCCGGCGCGGATGCGGGCGTAGGCGGCCTGGCCGCTCTCAATCCCGCCAACGCCGATAATCGGCAGCTTGCCGCTGGTTGCGGCGTACAGATAGCGCACGGTCGCCAGCGCCCGATCGTGCAGCGGCGCCCCGCTGAGCCCCCCGGTCTGGCGCTGCTGGGCGGAGCGCAGATTGACCCGGCTGACCGTGGTATTGGTGGCGATCAGGCCATCAACCCCGGTGGCCAGCGTGGCCCCGAGCGCGGCATCCAGTCCGCCGCCGTCCTCGTCGGGCGAGAGCTTGACGAACAGCGGCGGCGCGGCCCGGCCGAGCGTGCGGCTGAGGGTGGTGCGCTCGGCCTGAATGGCCTGGAGCAGCGCTTCGAGCGGCTCGCGGCGGCTCAGCTCGCGCAGGCCCGGCGTGTTGGGCGACGAGATGTTGACCACAATGTAGTCGGCGTAGGGCCCGAGCAGGCGCAGACAGGCGACGTAGTCAGCGGCGGCGCGCTCGTTGGGTGTGAGCTTGTTTTTGCCGATGTTGATCCCCAGCGGGACCGGGTGCGCGATTGTTTTCAGCCGCTGCGCCAGCGCCTCGGCCCCAGCGTTGTTGAAGCCCATCCGATTGATCAGGGCGCGGTCGGCGGCCAGCCGAAAGAGGCGCGGCTGTGGATTGCCCGGCTGCGGCTGCGGCGTGACCGTGCCCAGTTCCAGAAACCCAAACCCCAGCGCCGCCATTCCGCGCACGTGGCGGCCATCTTTATCAAAGCCCGCCGCCAGCCCAACCGGGTTCGCCAACTCAAGGCCGCACAGATTGGTGTGCAAGATTGGGTCGCTAAACATCCAGCGGCTGGCGATATGGCGGCTGCCTGGCAGCGCTGTGACAATATCCAGGCCTTGCGTGACCAGACGATGGGCGTTTTCGGCCTGCATGCGAAATAACAGCGGCCGAACCAAATCATAAAGCTGCATCGATTAAACTCCCCAAAAGTCTACGTTCCAAAATCGCCATATCATACCGCTGATTAAATAATACCATTCAGCTATAGACATAGTGCATTGACGGCATTGACAAAATAGGGATACCCCGTGAGTGATTGCAGCATCGTGTCCGTATACGATCGAAATACATCGACTAATCGCTGCCGGAGC
>DAOTUS010000343.1:0-2185 GCA_034437415.1 Herpetosiphonaceae bacterium | reverse complement strand
GATCGACAATGCGCTGCAGGCCCGCTGGATTAACTAAAGTGTGAGGTAATGCAATGGCGATCGTCCTGACCCCGTCCCGCCCAGCCTGGTACCGCTATGGGTGGCTACTCGCCCCCACGGTGGTGCTGAGCTTCCTGTGGATTGCCGGTGGCCGCTTGGTTCCCGCCGCCCTGGCCACCCGCAGCGCCCAGTTTCAAGGCATTGTGACCACGTTTTTGGGGATTTTCATCGAGGCCCTGCCGTTTCTGCTGGCCGGCGTGATCGCCTCGGTGGTGATTCAGCAGTGGATCACGCCGACGATTCTGGCCCGCTTTATTCCGCAGCATGTGCTTGGCGCAACCCTATTCGGCGCGCTGCTGGGCCTGATCTTCCCGGTCTGCGAGTGTGGCGCCATCCCCGCCAGCCGCCGTTTGATGCGCAAAGGCGCCATCCCGGCGGTCGGAATGGCCTTTGCGCTGGCGGCGCCGGTGGTCAACCCGATTGTGATCATCTCGACCACGGTGGCCTTCAACGACTGGCGCTGGGCCGCCGGCCGGGTCGGCCTGACGATCGTGATCGCCAGCGCCGTCAGCCTGATTCTGACCGTCGGCTTTCCGCGCAAAGCGGTGCTGGCCCCCGCCTCAATGCTGCCCGATGAAGCGCCCGACGATCACGTCCACGGCCCGGCCTGCGACCACAGCCACGCTTCGGCGAGCCTGAGCGGCTGGCGCGGGATGCTGGCCCATGGCAGCCTGGAGTTCTTCGAGATGAGCCAGTATCTGGTGCTTGGCGCGGTGCTGGCGGCGCTGATGCAGACCTTCTTTCCCCAATCGCTGCTGCTGAACCTCACCCAGGGCACCGGAATGGGCATCCTGGGTCCGATTGTGTCGATCGCGGTGCTGATGCTGCTGGCGGTGCTGCTCTCGGTCTGCTCAACCGTCGATGCGTTTCTGGCCCTGGCGTTCGTCGGCCTGTTTCACCCTGGGGCGATTATGGCCTTTCTGGTGTTTGGGCCGATGATCGATATCAAAAGCACGCTGATGCTCGGCTCAACCTTTCGCAAGCCCATCGTCGCCGGCATGGTTCTGCTTGCCTTTACCTTTTCGCTTATCGCCGGCCTGGCGATGTATTTGCTTATCAAGTGAGGTTTTTCATGGCTCAGCGACGTTTGGCCCTGCTCCCCGAGGCACTCCTCATTGGTGTTCTGGGCGTGCTGATGACGACCAAGGCCCTGAATGGCGGCCTGGCGCTGTACATTCATCCGCGCTACCATCTGCTGCTGGCGGTGGTTGGCGTGATTCTCGGCCTGATCGGCCTGGCCCGCCTGCTGATCGGCCACCAGCCGATTCCCAGCCAGATGCTGCTGCTGCCAGCGCTGGTGGTGCTGTGTCTGGTGATCGTCCCGGCCCGCCCGCTGGGCGCCAGCCTGGTCTCGGCCAAGGCGCTGAACGGCCAATCCAACGCCGACCTGATCGCCCGCCTGGAGGGGTCGCGCTCGAACGATACGACCGAGTGGACCCTGCTGGAGTGGACCGCAGCCCTGCGCAGCGACGGCGTGACCGCGCTCCAGGGCAAGCCGGTGCGCTTCGAGGGCTTCGTGTTCCGCACCGACGATCTGCCCGCCGATATGATTTTTGTCGGCCGCTATCTCGTCACCTGCTGCACCGCCGATGGCCGGGCGCTGGCGCTGGCGGTGCGCACGACCAGACCGGATGCGCTGGCCACCGATCAGTGGGTGCAGGTTGAGGGGACGTTGAGCGTGGCCGACATCGATGGCGAAACCGTGCCAGTGGTCGAGGGTACGCTCACTCCGATGGATGCGCCGAAGGTGCCGTATCTCTACCCCTAGTACAGCCGGGCTTGAGTCCATCTCGGACTGGTACGGTATTCATGAATTCCCAGGAGATCCGTATGCGTGGACTCCAACCGACCCGGATTGACCTGACCGACGCCGAACAGGCCCAGTTGGACGCCTTCGTCCGCCCGATCAGCCAGTGGTCGGCCACCGAGCTGGCCGCCGCGATCATGGAGCGCGGCATTGTGGCCCAGATTTCGCCCCGCCATGCCGCCCGCATCTAAAAAAAAGGGATCTCAAACCCCACCAGATTCGGTACTGGTTGACCCCCAGCAACGACCCGGATTGTGCCACGAAGGTGGCCGACATCTGCCAGCTGTACGCGGACGCGCCGGCCTTGGCGGAACAGGG
>DAOTUS010000342.1:0-5056 GCA_034437415.1 Herpetosiphonaceae bacterium | reverse complement strand
TAACAATCCCGACGCTGCCCGGCCGCACGACGTTGGCAAAGCCCAGCCCGACGCCGTCCAGCAGCGCGGTGCCACAGTCCGGCCCCATACACAGCAGGCCTTTGGATCGGGCGAGCTGTTTCAGGGCGATCTCGGCCTCCAGCGGGACATTGTCGGAGAAGAGCAGCACGTCCAGACCCTGGCTCAGCGCCTGCCGGGCCTCGTAGGCGGCGAACGCGCCCGGCACCGAGATGACCGCCAGATTGGCCTCGGGCAGCTGGCGCAGGGCCGCCCGCAGCGAGCGCGGCGCCAGCTGCCCACCGCCCGAGGTCGTGCCAGCGCTGGCCTTGCGGCTCAGAATGGTCGCCACGCTGGCGGCGGCCAGCTCCAATGCCGCCAGCTCCGCGCCCTGCAAGGCAATCATCAGATCGTCGGGCTGGGCCGTGTCGGCGGCCGCCGTCAGCAGGCCGCTATCCTGGAGCAGGGCTTTGTTGGCGGCGGTCCCCATCGCCAGAACGGCCTGATCGACCCCGGCGACCTGGGCGAGCTGCTGGCTGGCGGCCATCAGGCTGACCGAGTCGTGGTAGGCGCGGGGTCTGACCAGCAAAAGTATCGGCATTGAACCTCCTAAATCGATAATTGTCGAAGGCGAGAGAACTTGAGGGTGAGGCGAGGCCGTCGATTTGCCACTATCTAATCCCCTTCGTGGCCTTCGTGGATCGGTAACAGCCCTAACCCAAGCCCAATTCCAGCGACGAGATCGGCCCCCGAGGTTGCGCCGTGCGCCAGTACCTGCGGCAGCCGGGCAAATGCCTGCGGCTCCGGCAGGCTGAAAAGATCGCGCAGCAGCAGCAGGACGGGTTCGCTCGCCAGGCCCTGCGCGGCCCAGCCTAGCATTGCGCGGCTCAGCCGGGTGGTGGCGGCCTCGGCGATGATCGCCCGCAGTGGATTTAACATCACATGATTGACATAATAAAAAACTAGCATCAATCCCACCAACAGATCATCGCCAGCTGGCGTGAGGCCCGGACCCAGGCCGATCAGCTGGCGGGCCGCCGCCGGATCGGGGAGGGCGGCCAGGAGCGGGGCGGCGCGCTCGGCCAGGCGTTGCTGTGCCGCCGAGGCTGGGGGCGTGCCCACCAGCACCGGGAGCAGCCCGGCCTGGATCTGGCCCTGCGCCAGCACCTGCAGCAGGGCGGCGGCGTGCTGGAACACTGGCGGGCCGCTGGGGGCGCTGGCGCTGGCCGCCCAGACCGCTGCGCCGCGCCAGTGGAGCGCGGGGCCGTACTCGAAGCGTAATCCATCCCTTCCAGCTGGCCAGAAACGCTCACCGACCTGCCAGCCCGCCTGCTGGACCAGCACGGTCTGTGGCCCGTTGCCCAGGGCCGGATCTGCCAGCGTGATCAGGGCGCCAGCGGCGGTCTCCAGGGTGCAGGCCCGCTGATGGACCGCGATGATCTGGCCGGGGCCAAGCACGGCCGCCAGGCCGCGATCGACCGAGCGGGCGATCACAGATTGGGCTTGCGGGTATGCCATGTGGTGGCCTGCTCGTAGGCGTGGCCAGCCTGGAGCACAGCGGCCTCGGCCCAGGGGCGACCGACGATCTGCAGGCCCAGCGGCAATCCCGTGCTGGTGAAGCCGCCGGGCAGGGCCAGGGCGGGCAGGCTGACGAAATTGAACGGCGCGGTGTAGCCGATCAGCGGCGGGCGGTTGGTGCGGCCCTGCTCTGCGGCCCGCAGCGTGGCGGCCACCGGCGTGCTGGCGGTCAGGACCAGATCGTAGTCGGCGAAAAAGGCCAGCAGGCTCTGGCGCAGCAGCACCTGGGCGCGGCGGGCGCGGGCATAGTCGGCCCCGGTGTGCTTTGTGGCGCGGGTCAGGCCGTCGAGCACATCGGCCCCAAAGTCCTCGGGCGCCTCCGCCAGGCGCTGGGCATGAACCGCCAGCGCATCGCTCATCAGAATGCAGCTGTTCTGGCGCCAGATATCCTGCAGCTCCGGCAGCGCCACCGCGCTGACCACGGCGCCCAGTTCGGTGAAGACGCTGGCGGCCTGGCGCACCGCCTGGAGCACCTCGGGGTCGGCGGGACGGCGCTCCGGCAGGAAGCCGTCGAGCACCAGCGCCACCCGCCAGCCGCGCACGCCCGCCGCCAGATTGGTGACATAGTCATCAGCTGGCTGGTTGGCCGAGTAGGGATCGGCGGGATCGTAGCCGGCGATTGCCTGGAGCAGGTGGGCAACATCGGCCACCCGCCGCCCCATCGGCCCGACGTGATCCATATTCCAGCTGAGCGGCAGCACGCCCCTGGCGCTGCAGCGGCCGTAGGTTGGCTTCAGCCCGACCACCCCGCACAGCGAGGCGGGGATCCGAATCGACCCCGCGGTATCGCTGCCGAGCGACACGAGGCACAGCTCTGCCGCCAGCGCCGCCCCCGTCCCGCCCGACGATCCCCCGGCGATTCGGCTGGCGTCCCAGGGGTTCATGCAGTCGCCATAGTGCGGATTCAGGTTGGTGACGCTCATGGCCCACTCGTGCATATTCAGCTTGCCCAGGCTGATCGCCCCGGCCGCCTTGAGCCGCTCGACGACGGCGCAGTCGGCTGTCGGCACATAGTCGCGCAGGAAGTGCGACCCGGCGGTCGTGCGCACCCCGGCGGTCGCATATACATCCTTGAGCGCCAGCGGAATGCCGTGGAGCGGGCCGCGATAGATCCCCTGCATCAGGGTCTCCTCGGCGGCGCGGGCCTCCTGGAGCGCCTGCTCGGCGGTCACGGTGATATAGCTATTCACCTGCCGATCGATCTGCTCGATCCGGCTGAGGTGCGCCTCGGTCAGCTCGACGGGCGAGATCTGGCGACTTTTTAGCAGATCGGCGGCCTCGGTCAGGGTCAGGCTGGTTAGTTGCATAGCATTCTTCCCATCAGACAGAAGGCTGGTTGGCGGCCAGGGCGGCGCTGACCAGCTCCCAGAGCTTGTTGGCGCTGAGCGGAATCTCCAGGATTTCGATCCCGGTGTGGCGCAGCGCATCGTCGAGGGCCTGGGCGAACAGCGCCCCGACCGGGATCGCTCCGGCCTCGCCGGCGCCCTTGGTGCCCAGCGGATTGAGCGGCGAGCGGGTCTCCTCGTGGCCAATCGTGATCGGCGGCATGTCGGTGGCCAGCGGCAGCAGATAATCCATAAACGAGGGGTTGAGCAACCCGCCCTGCTCGTCGTAGATCAGCTGCTCGAAAAAGGCGTTGCCGATCCCCTGGGCCACCCCACCGTGAATCTGGCCCTCGACAATCAGCGGGTTGAGGATGCGGCCGCAGTCGTGGACCACCACATAGCGCTGGATCGCCAGATTGAAGGTGTCAGGATCGACCTCGACGATCATGGCGTGGGCGCCGCTGGAGGTTGCGCCCATCGCCGGGCCGAAGTAGGCGGTCGCCTCCAGCCCCGGCTCGGTGTCGGGGTGGACGGCCCCGCGTAGGGGGTTGGCCTGCGCCGCCAGCGCGGCCAGGCTAATCCGCCGCTCAGGCTGATCGCGGACAGCGGCAAAGCCATCGCTCAGCTCGATCCACTCCTCGCGCACCTCCAGGGTCTGGGCGGCCAGCCGAATCGCCTTCTCACGCACCTTGCAGACCGCCGCGTGAACCGCCGACCCGGCGACGACCGCGCCCCGGCTGGCGAACGTGCCGGTGCCCCAGTTGAACTGGCCGCTATCGCCGGTGGAGACATAGATCTCCTCGATCTTCAGGCCAAGCAGCTCGGCGGCGATCTGGGCAAAGATTGTGTAGTGGCCCTGGCCCTGGCTGCCGATGCCGGTGACGACAGTCACCTTGCCGGTCGACTCGATCTGGACGCGAGCGCCCTCGTAGGGGCCGATCCCGCTGCCCTCGACATACATCACCAGGCCAATCCCAATCAGCCTCCCGGCCGCCCGCAGCTGCGCCGCCTCGGCCTGAAAGGCGTCCCAGCCGATCAGGTCGCGGGCGTGGTTGAGCACCGCCTCGTAGTTGCCGCTATCGTAGGTCAGCTGGGTAAAATCCTGATACATAATCTCGTTGCACCACGGAAACTGATCGGGCTGGATCAGATTGCGCCGCCGAATCTCGATTGGGTCAATCCCGAGCTGGTGGGCGGCCAGATCGAGCAGGCGCTCGACGACAAACACGCCCGGCTGGCGTCCGGCGCCGCGGTAGGGGCAGACGGTGGTTTTGTTGGTGAAGACCGAGGTGAACTCGCTGGAGTAGTGCGGCACGACGTAGGGGCCGAGCAGCGTACACTGGGTGTTGAGCGGCACGGTCAGGCCGTAGGGATTATAGGCGCCGCTATCCTGCAGGAACACATCCTTGATCCCGAGAATCCGCCCATCGCTGGCGAGCGCCATCTCGGCGGTGTGGAACTGGCCGCGCTCATGAGGCATGTGGAGAAAATTCTCCAGGCGATCCTCGATCCACTTGACCGGGCGGCCAAGCTGGAGCGCGGCCCAGGGCACCAGGGTCTCCTCGGGGAAGAACAGCATCAGCTTGGGGCCGAAGCCACCGCCGACAAAGCGGGCGATTACGCGGACCTGGCGCTCGGAGAGGCCCAGCATCAGGGCCAGGCCGTTGCGCACCGGGATTGGCGCCTGGGTCGAGTCCCAGACCGTCAGCTGGTGGGTGCGGTGGTCGTACTGGGCGACCACGGCGCGGCCCTCCAGCGGCGCAGCGGTGCCGCGGTCGTAGGCGAACTCGCGGGCGACGATCAGGTCGGCCTGCTCGCGGATGCTGGCGTAGCTGCCCTTCTCCTGCACGACGTGGGCGGCCACGTTCGAGCCAAGATCGGCGTGGACCAGCCCGGTGGCCTCGGTCAGGGCGGCGCGGATATCGACGACCGGAGCGAGCGGCGCATACTCGACGACAATCGCATCGAGCGCATCCTCGGCCAGATAGCGATTTTCGGCGACCACCATCACAATTGGCTCGCCGACGTAGCGCACCTTCTCGCGGGCCAGCTGCCCGGCGGTGCGCTGATTGAAGACGGCCTCGGGGATGGGCGGCGGCGGCACCAGCAGCGGCGAGGGCTGCCAGAAATCGCCGAGATCCTGCCAGGTGTAGATC
>DAOTUS010000341.1:0-1925 GCA_034437415.1 Herpetosiphonaceae bacterium | reverse complement strand
GGATAGCTGAATGCTGGTTTCGACTGGGGTTGGGGTGGGGGTTGGGGCGGCACTGGGGCCACATCCGACAAGCACAATCAGGCCCAATGTGAGCAGGCCACGCACGCTGAATCGACGACGCATACCGAGTCTCCTTAAAACTGCAACGCTCTTGGTATATCCCCTCTGGGGGTTAGAGTATACCCCAACGACAGTGCGTTGCTATATAGCCCTATTAGCCTACTTTAGCCCATTACTTCTGCGGCGTTAATCAGGCAAATATTAATCATCTTTAACCCCCAGAGCCTCCTCGACCCTAGCGGCTGGCCTTCGATCTGCTGGGTGCCCAGCTCAAAGCGGTATAATAGCCGCTAGACCGACCACGGCGGGCGGCGCGAGCTGCCGGACGGGATTAAGGAGGATTGTTTCGATGGAATACGGCGCTAAATTGGCCGAGGGGAAGACCAAAAGCATCTATGCCCACCCGACCGCTGCGCACCTGGCCTATATGGTGCAAAAAGACGCGATCAGCGCTGGCGACGGCGTGCGCCGCAACGAGATCGCTGGCAAAGGGGCGCTCAGCGGACGCACCTCAGCGAATGTGTTTAGCCTGCTCAACAGCGCAGGTGTCCAGACCCACTATCAGGGCGACCCCGAGCCAGGCGTGATGCTGGTTGAGCGCTGCGCAATGCTGCCGCTGGAAGTGGTCATGCGGCGGCTGGCGACCGGCTCGTACTGCCGCCGCAACCCCGACGTGGCCGAGGGAACCCGCTTTGAGCCGGTGCTGGTCGAGTTTTTCTACAAAGACGATGCCAACCACGACCCGCAGATCGATGGGCCGGGGATTGTGGCCCGTGAGCTGGCCAGCCCCGCCGAGGTCGCCTGGATTGAGCAGGAGGGCACGCGGGTTTTCGCGATTCTGGAGCGGCGCTGGGCCGACCTGGGCGTGCAGCTGGTCGATCTCAAGATTGAATTTGGCCGCACCGCCAGCGGCACGCTGATCGTGGCCGATATGATCGACAACGACTCCTGGCGGCTGTGGCCGAATGGCGACAAGGCCCAGATGCTCGACAAGCAGATCTACCGCAACATGGCCAGCGTCACCGACGAGGGCTTGCAGGGCTTGAAGCAAAAGTACGCCCAGGTTCGCGATCTGACTGAGGCGTTTCGGGGGTAGACTTAGCCGCCAGCATCTAGCAGCTAGTAACTGACACTAGCTACTAGATGCCAGCTGCTGGCTACTAAAAATCTATGCGACAATTTTTACTGGCGCTGTTCCGCGGCTTTATTGGCCGCTGCCCGCTGTGTGGGCGTGGGCGGCTCTTCCGCTCGTACTACAAGGTTCGTGAGCGCTGCGAGACCTGCAACGTTCAGTTCGAGCCAACCAGCGGTCAAAGCACCGGCGGCATGGCGATCAACCTGGTCATGACGATTCTAATCGGCTTCGTCGGTGGGATTTTCCTGGTGCTGTACGCTCCCGAGCGGCTGGCGCTGGGGATGTTGGCGCTGCTGGTGGTGATGGCGATTTTTCACCTGCTGTCCTATCGCTTTGCCCGTGGCCTGTGGCTGGGCATTATGGTGGCGACCGGCGATCTGGCCCACGATCGCGACGAGTTTGGCTAGGCGCTAGCCAGGATCTTCGGCCTTGACCTGCCCGCGCTCGCCCAGGGTGGCCACATAGATCCCGGCCAGCAGCACCACGCCGCCGAGGATCTGTAGCGGCTGCGGAACCTGCCCGAGGACCAGAAAGGCCAGCAGCGTCGAGCCGATTGGCTCGCCGAGCGCCACCACGGCCACAAATGTCGCCGAGAGATAGCGCAGCGACCAGTTGAAGGCGGTGTGGCCGAGCAGCTGCGGCCCCAGCGCCAGCCCCAGCATTGCCAGATACGCCACCCCGGTGTAGCCAGCCAGGCTGGCTACACCGGGGTGGCGTATCTGGCAATGCT
>DAOTUS010000340.1:0-2250 GCA_034437415.1 Herpetosiphonaceae bacterium | reverse complement strand
AAGAGACAGCCCGACGCCCTAATGCGCTGGGATTAGCCCTTTCTAATGGCTAAAATCCACAACCTCGTGGTCTGAATCTTCCCATTCAGACCACGAGGTTGCGTTGGGGATCGCACTGGCTACGCCCGCGACTAAGGGGTTGGCACAATCCGTAGCGCTGGCCCGACGTAGGCTGGCTGCCACTGCGGGCCATAGGGCACATTCGGATAGGGCCAGCCGTAGGAGCGCGCCTGAACCTGATCGGCGGGAACCTGGTACTGCTGGGTCGTCTTGGCGATATGATCGATCACTGTGAGCGTGCCCTCCACATCGGTGAAGGTGACACCGTAGGCGATCTGGCGGCTGTGCGTGTTGTCAAAGAGCAGCTCGCTGTGTCCAGCGGGTTCGAGCCGATAGGTCTCAAACCCAAACTGACCGCCGCCATGATTGATCGAATAGTACAGCGAGCCGTCAGGGCCTTCAAAATCCACCCCGCCGTGAAATCCCGGATGCGTGAGCAGCGGCGTCGGATCGCTCCCTGGCTTCAGCTGCATTATTCTGGAATCGCCGGAGGAAAGCGCCACATCCTCATTGAAAAACAGGGTCTGGCTATCGTTGCTCCAGGTCAGCGGCATATTGCGCACCTCAACATTCCAGATAAAAGGCACCGCCTGATGCGTCACCGCCCCCGTGACGCGGTCCCAGAAGACCAGGTCCAGCGGCCTGGGGTGAGGCTCGCCGGAGCAGCACTCGTGGGGCAGGCGCTCCGACCAGTCGCCCTCGGACGGCGCTGTGAACTCGCGCCAGACCACCCAGCGGCCATCGGGACTCACGCCCGTCGCACCATGAACCCAGGGTCCCGCAGCGCTGAGCAGCGCCGGGCCGCCGTCGATTGGGTGCTGCCAGATTTCGCCATCGATCCAGCCGTGGCGCACCAGCAGCGTGCCATCGGGCAGCACATCAAACACCGATCCTGACTTGGTTAGCAGCTCCACATCGCCGCTGGTGGTATCAATCCGCACCACCGTGCCAAAAGATAGGCCGCGCTGAATCTGTGGGTCAGTCGACAGATCGTTGATGGTGACAACCAGGTGGGTTGAGTCGGCCCACTGGAGGCCAAATAACTCGTACAGATCTCTGGTTTGGGTCGGCCGCAGCTCGTCAGAGAGCCACTGTTCGACGCTGGGGTCGCGATCATACACCACATGCTCGGTGCCGGTCTGTTCATCGACTACCACAATCTGATCCTCGGCCATGCGCGGGTTGATCCTGCGCGGGCCATCGTACTGGGGCGGAAAGATCAGCTGGGTTGGATCTTCCTGGATCCGCCGGGCGGTCTGCGCCTCCAGATTAAGCAGGTAGATGCTTTCGCTGGCCAGCCCAGCCTGAGCGGCGGCGGGCCGCCAGATTACCAGAGCATGGCTTGGGCTGAAGCGACGGGCCAGCACAATCGCGCCGCTGTTGGGCGTGACCAGCTGCTCGCCAGCCTCCTGCGTGTAGGTAAAGGATGGGACCTCGGCCTGCGGCGGTGCCACCAGCTCGCGCTGATCGATCACCAGATAGTGGGTGCTCATCCAGCCCTGGGACGCGCCGCTTCTGACCTCGCGCCAGGTTCGCTCATCGGCGATAACCGGCGCACTACACAGCAGCTCTACCTGCTGCGCCGCCGCCACCTCGCCCACAAGTGGACCTTCACGTGCAGGCGTGGCTCGGATAGAAAGGCGGGCAATGCCAGTGACGGTGGCACTCCCACACACTCCAGCAGGGAGCACGCTTGGGCTGGCGGGTGTTGGGCTGGCGGGCCTTGGGCTAGCCGGAGCTGGCGCGGCCGTTCGCGCTGCGGCCTGGATCTCGTCCGTGGGAGGGGAGGGCGACGTAGCTGGCGACTGCTGCACGCAGCCAGCCAGCCCAAGTGAAATCAATAGAATAAAGCCAATAAGTGTTCTCACAAAAGATCCTTTCAACAAGATGTTGGAGCTAGCATCATCATAGAGAATGTTGGCATTTGCTGCGATGATGCCAATCTGACCGCTGATATAGAGTCAATCTGAGAATCTAATCATCGCTTCCCTTCGCACGTAGCCGGACATGCGGCGCAGCGGGCACCGTAAAGGTCACCAGGAAATACGGGACGGGCAGCAAGAGGGCCTGTTGGTCGGCCAACCATGTCTCGCCCGCATCCTGTTGGCAGGTGGGACAATGGCGATTGCGACAGGAATGATAGCTGTAGCGGATCGTTTGGCAGGCGGGACAGGTAAAGACCTGGCCGCC
>DAOTUS010000339.1:0-9163 GCA_034437415.1 Herpetosiphonaceae bacterium | reverse complement strand
ACACTGCGCCGAAGGTGCGGCATGTGCGTAGCCACGTCGGTTTCCCACTGTGCTAAACTAGCGGTCTGAGCCATGTGAATCTCCTCTGCTGGTTATATGAAGCACACACAGCATAGATCGGATTCGCTGGCTCAGTTTTTCTGTATTGTTAAATACCTACCCTTGAAAGACCCCCATCATCCACCGCAATGCGCGCATAGATGCCATTGATAGCCGGTTCACTCATTGCCACCACGAGCGCGGCGGTAATTGGTGTGGTCGCCGTGAGCATGCCCTGCTTCAGGTGCGGTGAGGTCGTATAGTACCAGCCGCCAACCGTCGTCCCTTGGGCATACTGATAAAACACGCTATGCAGCGTATTGCCCGGACCCATGACCGTATGGGCACGGGTATGAAAGCCGGGATAGGTTCCGACAACGAACGGTTTAGCCAGGACCGGGTTGAACAGCGGATAGTGTTCGTCGTCCCAGGCCGGATCGATCGGATCGCTGGCATCGTCCAGTGCGGTTGGGATCGCGCTGGCAGGTGGATCGGTCGGCGGCAGCTGGGTGAGCGTTGGCAGCGGCGCGGACTGCGCAACCGCTGTCGGCAGCGGGGTGGTGCCCCCACGCGGGGTGGCGTAGGCATCGGCCCGCGGCAGCAGGCTCAGCAGCGTGACAACGAGCAGGATTAATGAAATCCGACGGCGAACAGTAGACATAGTGACCCCTTTCAGTGGTGTCAATCAGGGACAATGTGAGCAATGACGTGGCTCACGGCACACCAAATGGGTGGCGGTGCCGACGTGGGCACCGGCTCACCTCAGCGCAATGCCGATGCAACGCGCAGGTTCAAAGCGCAGGTTCCTGGTTCTGCGTGCGTGATGGGCCGGCCACGAGCCGCGCAGCACGCGGGACCGCCGAAGCGCGACACGCATCCACGACGGCGGCGGAGTACACCGCCATCCGCTGGGCGCAGTGCTGCCACGCCCACCGGAAAGCCGCCGTCAGCCGCCGATGGCGCACTAAAAAGCCACCCTGCTAGCGGTGGCACGCAGACGATACAGAGAGCAAACGGTGATGCAGCCAGAACGGGGCTGAAGCTGATCGCATCGAAGTCGTGAAAAATCTCTCAAAGGCTACTATAGCCGTACCAAAGTCCCCTGTCACTAAGTTATTAGTCCTGTATACAAATAGGACTCTATCCCTTCTTTGGGGGATAGAGTCCTATAGAACTATGGATCGAAAGGCGTGAATCAGTGCTGGGGCTTGATCATATGGAGTTTAGGTGCAATACCGTTCAAATAAGCGGTTCTTCCCCTCTCCCGCGCACAGGGCGGGTGCCCTTTGGGCAGCGGTGGCGCGAAACGCCGGGGTGAGGGCGAACCTGCGTCTGGAAGTGCTTATTTAAACGGCATCACATCTAAATCCCCAGCACTTGCGCCAAGTAGTCTTCACTCAGGGCCCAGCGAAAGCGTTTCGTTACTCCACCTGCTCCAGCTTGGCGAAGGCGGCCAGCAGCTTCTTGACGCCCTTGCCTGGGAAGGCCACTGTGACCTCCTCATCGCCGCCGACGACCTTGCTGCTGACCACCACGCCCTCGCCAAACAGGGTGTGGCGCACCTTCTGCCCGGCGCTGAACTGGGCGTCGCTGGGCGGGCGCTCCTCGCGCTTGGGCTTGCTGGCGGCGGTGGTCGCGCTGCCCCACATTGATGCCCCGGTTGGCGCCTTGCCGCGCCACACATCCGAGCCGCCCCAGGCCGAGGGCGTGTTGCCGGCCTTGACCTCGCGGGTTGGGGCGCGCTGAATGTGGCTGTCGGGGATGTCGCTGAGAAAGCGCGACGGGATGGCCTGGTCGATCCGGCCCCACAGCGCCCGCTTGAAGGCATACAGCAGATACAGCCGCTCCTTGGCCCGCGTCACGCCAACGTACAGCAGCCGCCGCTCCTCCTCGATGCTGTCGGGGTCGCCGGTTGAGCGCGAGTGCGGCAGCAGACCTTCCTCCAGCCCAACCAGAAACACCACCGGGTACTCCAGCCCCTTGGCCTGATGCAGCGTGATCAAGGTCACGCCCGGCTCGCGCTCTTTGGCCGCGTCGAGCGTGTCGACATCCGCCACCAGGGCCACCTCTTCGAGAAAGGCCGGCAGCTGGGACTCGACCGGCAGCGCCACATACTCGCCGCTGACATTTTGCAGCTCCTGGACGTTCTCCCAGCGCGACTCGCCCTCCTCCTCGCCGTGCTCGGCCACCAGGGCAGCGTGGAAGTTGATCCGCTCGAGCAGCCGCTGGAGCAGCTCGCCGAGCAGCAGGTCGTGGCGCTGGTCGCGCAGGCCCTGGATCAGCGTGGTGAAGCCGATCAGCGCGGTGCGCGAGCGGCCGGCGATCGGGGCTTTCTCGGCCTCGTCGTTGACCAGCAGCTCCAGCGCGGTCCACAGCGGCACATCTAGCCGCCGCGCCCAGCTCAGCATCTCCTGCTGGGTCTTGTCGCCGATGGCCCGCCCAGGCGTGTTGATAATCCGCAGCAGGCTGATCTCGTCGCTGGGGTTGTGGATGATCCGCAGGTAGGCCAGGATATCTTTGATCTCTTTGCGCTCGTAGAAGCGCGTGCCGCCGACCAGCTTGTAGCGCAGGTTGCGGCTAATCATTGCCTCTTCCAGCGAGCGCGACTGAGCGTTGGTGCGGTACATCACGGCGAAGTCGTCCAGCGAGCGATTCTCGCGGGTGCGCAGCCGCATAATCTCGTCGGAGACCCAGCGGGCCTCCTCGTCGCCGTTGTAGGTCTCGATCAGGTTCGCCTGTACGCCCTCGCTCTGGTCGGTCCAGATCTTGGTGCTGTGGCGGCGGTCGGTCGAGGCCTCGATGATCGACTGGGCCACATCCAGAATCGGCTGGGTCGAGCGGTAGTTTTGCTCCAGCGGCACAATCTGCACGTCGGGGTGGGCCTCCTCGAACTCGCGCACGTTGGCCAGCCGCGCCCCGCGCCAGGCGTAGATCGACTGCTGGATGTCGCCGATCAGGAAGTAGTTGTTGTACTTGGCCCCAATCTGGTTGATCAGCGCGTACTGAACCCGGTTGGTGTCCTGCACCTCGTCGACCATCACGTGGACATAGCGCTCCTGGTAGCGCTGCAGCACGCTCGGGTTCTGCTCGAACAGCTGCACGGCCTTCAGCAGCAGGTCGTCGAAGTCCAGGGCGTTGTTGGCCTTGAGCTGTTTCTCGTAGCGCTCGAAGCAGCGCAGCACCACCTCGTCGTAGTAGGTCTCGACCTGATGGGCGAACTCGCCCGGCCCGGCCATCTCGTTTTTGGCCGCCGAGATCCGCGCCTGAATCGAGCGCGGCGTGTACTGCTTCTCGTTGAGATCGAGTTCTTTGAGGATATTGCGCATCAGGCGCTGCTGATCGTCGGCGTCGTAGATCACGAAGTCGCGGCTGCGGCCCAGGTTCTCGATGTCGCGGCGCAGCCAGCGGGCGCAGATCGAGTGAAAGGTGCCCATCATCACGTCGTGCGACTGGCTCTCGCCGATCAGCTTGCCCAGCCGCTCGCGCATCTCGCGGGCGGCCTTGTTGGTGAAGGTCACCGCCAGAATATTGTAGGGCTTCACGCCAATCTCGCCGATCAGATAGGCGATGCGGTGGGTCAGCACGCGGGTCTTGCCCGAGCCTGGCCCGGCCAGCACGAGCACCGGCCCGCTGATGGCCTGGACCGCCTTCTGTTGCTGCGGGTTCAGGCCTGCTAAAAGAGGATGTGTCATTGGCTGTTCCTTTGGTTCCCCGCCGAGCTGCGGAGACACGGAGGGTCGGTTCCGTGGATTTAAATAGATTCTTTACGGTCTCTATTGTACCGCAGTGGCGCCAGGGCGCGGCCCAGAAATAGTTGAGCCTGTCGAAGCCTCACCAAATTGGCTTCGACAGGCTCAGCCAGCGGGTACAGGTTCAGATGATGTATCCCACCCAGGCTCATCCCCAAACCAAAGACCCGCCGCCCCTACGCCGGAAAAACCTTCCCCGAGTCGACGTGCATCCGCGTGATGTTGGCCAGAAACGCCGGGGCGAAATCGTCGAGGTCGGTGGCGGTGATCAGGGTCTGCTGGTTGGGCCGATCGATCGCCCTGAGCAGATGCTCGCGGCGGCGGCTGTCAAGCTCGGAGAGCAGATCGTCCAGCAGCAGCACCGGGCAGTCGCCGGTCCGCGCGGTCATAAAGCTGGCCTCGGCCAGCCGCAGGGCCAGGGTGGTCGAGCGCTGCTGGCCCCGCGAGCCGTACACGCCGATCGCGCGCTCGCCGAGCGTGATCGAGATGTCGTCGCGGTGCGGCCCCAGCAGCGTCACGCCGCGCTCCAGCTCCTCGCGGCGGCTGGCCTTGAGCGCCGCGACAAAGCCCGGCGCGTCGGGCGCTTCGGTGGTCTGGATATAGCGCAGGGCCAGCCGCAGATCGCTGCCGGTGATCTCGGCGAACGTCTGGCGGGCCAGCTCGTCCAGCTCGGTGACCGCCCGGCGTCGCTCGCGCAGCAGATACGCGCCGGCCTTGGCGATCTCGTCGTCCCAGAAGGCCAGCTCCTGGTCCAGGCTGCGCCGATGCTCGCGCCAGGTGCGCAGCAGCCCGTTGCGCTGGGTCAGCACCTGGTTGTAGCGCGACAATGCCCGGACATAGCGCCCGTCGATCTGCGAGAGCGTGACGTCGAGGTAGCGGCGGCGGTCGGCGGGCGCCCCGGTCACCAGCACCAGATCCTGCGGCGCGAACATGACAACCCGCAGCTGGCCGATCAGGTCGAGCGCCCGCCGATTGATTTTGTTGATCCGAATGGTCTTCTGGGAGGCCGGCAGCAGCTCGCCGTTGCCGCCAAAGCGCCGCTGGATCACAATCTCCAGCGGGATCTGCTCGGCCTCTGGGCGCGGCTGAACCTGCGCCGACAGCCGGGCAAACGGCGGCAGCCCCAGGTCGCCAGCGGCCTCCAGCGCAATCAGCTCGCGCTCGGCAGAGGCCCGCGGCGAGCGCGTGGTCGCCAGGTAGTACAGGGCTTCGAGGATGGTGGTTTTACCGGCCGCATTCGCACCATACAACAGCGTTACGCCAGCAGGCAGGGCCAGATTAAGGCTGTGGTAGATTCGGAAATCCTGGAGCACAAGGCGCGAAACATACATAGGCAACCATCTAGTTCGTACAAAATAACACGCAAAAAAATTGCGCCGGGCTGGTGCTGTCGCTAAGTGGTTGGCGGTGCAGCGAAACCTGTCAGGGGCACAAAAACCCGCGAGCGCTTTAAGCATGGTACCGCGAATCGAACAAAATGGCGAATAGTTGCCGGGCCAGATCTGCTACATTAAGCTGATCATTTTTTTGTGGAGGCACTGCTACTCGCATGAAACGCCGTACATTTTTGCAAACCATGGCGGGGGTGCTCGCTGGAACGGTGCTGACCGCCTGCGAGCGCCCATCACCGTCTGAAGGATCAAGCCGATCCCCAAGCGCGGGCTTGACGAAAACCGTGCTGGTGATTGGCGCCGGAGTGGCCGGGCTGCGGGCGGCTCAGGTGCTGGCCGAACAGGGTCTCAGTGTGATCGTCCTCGAAGCCCGCGACCGCATCGGCGGCCGGGTCTGGACCGACCGCCCGTGGGACGGGGCGGCGCTGGACCTGGGCGCTTCGTGGATTCACGGGGTCAGCCAGAATCCGCTGATGGCGCTGGCCAAGCAGCACTCCATCCGAACTGCCAGCACCGACTATGAATCCCTGATCCTCTATACCGCTGACGGCAGTGAGATCAGCGCCGCCCGCGAAGCCAAGCTGGAGGAGCTTCTGGAGGAGTTGCTCAGCGCCGTCAGCGCGGAGTCGCCCAATCCGCTGCTGTCGCTCCAGGCAGCGCTGGAGCCGCTGATTGCGGCCGAAGGACTTTCCGCCACCGCCCGGCGCGATCTGGACTATGCGATCAACACCACCATTGAGCACGAGTTTGCCGCCGATAGCGCCGAGATCTCGGCCACCCACTGGGATGCTGGCGCGGAGTTTGGCGGCGGCGATGTACTTTTCCCCCAGGGCTACGATCAGATCGCTGGCCTGCTGGCGGCCAACCTCGATATCCGGCTCGGCCACGCCGTCCAGCAGATCGACTATCGTGGTGAGATTGTGCGTGTGCAGACCAGCCAGGGTGAGTTCAGCGCCGCCCACGTGCTGGTCACGGTGCCGCTGGGCGTGCTGAAGCACGGCGCGATTCAGTTCGATCCGCCGCTGCCAGCCGCCAAACAGGCTGCGATTGCCGCGCTGGGCATGGGCGTGCTGAACAAAGTCTATCTGCGCTTTCCGAGGGTGTTCTGGGACGAGTCAGCGCATCTGCTGGGCTACGCTGGCGAGCGCAAAGGTGCCTGGGCCGAGTGGCTCAATTTGGATCGCGTCACCAGCCAGCCGATTCTGCTGGGCTTTAACGCTGGCAGCTACGGGCGGGCGCTCGAAGCGCTGAGCGATGGGGAGATTGTCGCCGAGGCGCTGGCGGTGCTGCGCACCATCTATCCCGCTGCGCCCGAGCCGAGCGACTCGCGCATCACCCGCTGGGCCAGCGACCCGCTGAGCTATGGCTCGTACTCCTACCTTGCCGCCGGCGCAACCCCGCAGCACTACGCCGATCTGGCGGCCGCTGTCGACGATCGGCTGTTTTTTGCTGGCGAAGCGACCTCGCGTGACTATGCCGCCACCGTCCACGGCGCCTACCTCTCGGGCGAGCAGACGGCGGCGCGGATTGCCCTGCTGGTCAAGTAATTGTTTAGAAAAGGGCGGCTGGCGCTCTTGACGCATCTCCGCTGCGCCCGTATGATTGCGCCGCATCGACAATCGAGAAGTGATCTCCATGAACATTGCTATTGATGGCAGCCGTCTGGCGGTCGGCCAGCGCACCGGAACCGAGTCCTACACCACCGAGCTGGTGCGGGCGCTGGCCCAGCACGATCGGCGCAACGCCTACACGCTCTATCTGAATACGGCGCCGAGCGCGCTGCCGCCGCTGGGCCCCAACTGGCGCCTGCGCCGCCTTCCCACGCCGCGCCTGTGGACCCACGCTCGGCTTGGCCCGGCCCTGCGCGCCGCTCGGCCCGACGTGGCCTTTATTCCGGCCCACGTCCTGCCCCTGCTGCCGCCGCGCCGCTCGGTGGTCACCATCCACGACCTGGGGTACGAGTACTATCCCGAGGCCCACCCCCGCGCCCAGCGCCTGTATCTGCGCCTCTCAACCAGCTGGAGCGCCCGCGCCGCCACCAGAATTATTGCGATCTCCGAGGCGACCAGGCGCGATCTGGTGCGCTTTACGGGCATTTCGGCGGATAAAATCAGCGTGGTCTATCACGGCGTCCACCAGCGCTTTCAGCCGTCTGAGCCGGAGGTGAGCGCGGCGGCGGCGCGAAAATATGGCCTGGACGGCGCCTATCTGCTGTTTATCAGCACGATTCAGCCGCGTAAAAACCTGGTTCGTTTAATTGATGCCTACGCGCAGGCGCTCGCCATCCATCCTGAGCTGCCGCCGCTGGCCCTGGGCGGTAAGCCCGGCTGGCTGACCACGCAGATCGAGGCGCGGGCGACGGCGCTCGGTATCGCGCAGCAGGTGCGCTTTCTCGGCTATGTCGCCGATGCCGATCTGCCCGCCCTGATCGGCGGCGCCACGATCTATCTGCTGCCGTCGCTGTACGAGGGCTTTGGCATGACGGTGCTGGAGGCGATGGCCTGCGGCACCCCGGTGATCACCAGCACTGTCAGCAGCCTGCCCGAGGTCGCCGGCCCGGCCGCCATCCTGATCGAGCCAACCGATCCCGCCGCCCTGGCGCGGGCGATCAGCGACCTGGCCCAGGACCCCGCCCGGCAGGCCGATCTGCGCGAGCAGGGCCTGGCCTGGGCCAAACGCTGGACCTGGGAGCGCAGCGCCCGCCAGACCCTGGACGTGCTGGAGCAGGCCGCGCAGAGCTAGCCGTCTGCAAATCAGATAAAGCAATCGATCCGTTGGCTGAGCCTGTCGAAGCCGAATGATTGGGCTTCGACAGGCTCAGCCAACGGAAGGCCCCCTAGCCACGAGCTACTAAAAGTTTTGAGGAACCCTATGCGCCCCGAAGATTTACTTGGCAAAACCCTTGGACGATACACGGTCACCAGTATTTTGGGCCGGGGCGGCATGGCGGCGGTCTTCGAGGCCAGCGACAGCGTGCTCCGGCGTCCAGTGGCGCTCAAGGTCTTGTACGGCCAGTTTCTCGGCGATCCGGGGCTGGTCGAGCGCTTTCGGCGCGAGGCGATTATCGCGGCGCGGCTGGAACACCCCAACATTGTCCCGATCTACGACGTTGGCGAGTCCGATGGCGTGGTCTACATTGCCATGAAGCTGCTGCCCGGCCGCTCGCTGCAGGACGAGCTGCTCACCAACTCCGAGATGCCCCTGGAGCAGGTGGTGGCGATTGTGGCCCAGCTGGCGGCGGCGCTGGACTACGCCCACGCCCGCGGCGTGATCCACCGCGATATCAAGCCCGGCAACGTCATGCTCGGCGATGACGGCCAGGCGATCCTGAGCGACTTTGGGATTGCCAAATCGCTCGATGCGCCGGGCATGACCTCCACCGGGGTGATTATTGGCACGCCCGACTATATGTCGCCGGAGCAGATCGACTCGAAGCAGGGGCCGCTCGACGGCCGCTCCGACATCTACTCGCTGGCGGTGATGACCTACCGCATGGTGACCGGCGAGCGGCCGTTTGCTGGCTCGACCACCGATGTGCTGCTGGCCCACCTGACCCGCCCGGCCCAGCGCGCCTCCGAGCGCAATCCGCAGGTGCCGCCGTCGATCGATGCGGTGCTGAGCCAGGCGATGGCCAAGAACCCGGCCGAGCGAACTCCGTCGGCGGGCGCGTTCGCCCGGGCGCTGCGCGAGGCCGCTGGCGAGGCCACCGCGATTGGCGCGGCCACGCCGCCGCCGGGCGTGCTCCGCCGGGGCGGAGCGACGGTGATTCCAGCGTTGGCGACCGACCAGATCGTCGCGACGGCCAGCCAGCAGCGCCAGCGGGCGCCCGCCAGACCGCCGCGCCGCCGGGTTTCAGCCTGGCCGATTCTGGCCCTGATTGGCTTGATTATTGGCGGTGTGCTGCTTGGGGCGATCATGTCGGTGCGTAATTTTCGCGCTGACAACAGCGCCGGGCTGACCGCCCAGGCGCTGACCGCCCAGACC
>DAOTUS010000338.1:0-4472 GCA_034437415.1 Herpetosiphonaceae bacterium | reverse complement strand
TTCTCGCCAAACACCGAGCCCATCGAGCCGCCCATAAACTCGAAGTTGCACACGGCAATCTCAAGCGGCAGGCCGTCGATGCAGCCGCTGCCACTGACGATAACGTCGTTGCCATTGGTCTTCTCGATCATTTTTTCGAGCTTGGCCTCGTAGTTATCTTTGGGGCTGACAAAGCCCAAAATATCCATCGACTGCAGCTCGCTGTCCTGCTCGACAAAGGAGTCCTCATCAAGCAGCATGCCCAGCCACTCGCGGGCGTTCATGCGCGTGTGGTAGCCACACTTCGGACAGACCTTCAGGGCATCCTGAAACTGTTTCTGGTAGGTTAGCTCGCCGCAGTGGGCGCACTTAACCCAGACATTATCCGGTATCTGTTGCTCGCGGCGCGACGATGTAAAAGGAATTGGAGCGCGGCGAAAAAAATCTTTCACAATGAACCTCCGAGGCCGAATTTGACCTGCCGAGGATTATAGCATAGCCGCACTGCGTCATTTAGGCGTATTTTTGGCCTTTTATCGCTGATCCGAGGCTGATCAGTGGGTTCGTTATGGTTAGTAAATCCTCATCCAGGCTCGTTGTTTACCAAGGCGTAGCCGCTTGAAAATCCTTGGCACTGTTTTTGATTAAGCAGGCGCTACTGGCAATACCATTAAAACAGAGGGGCAGACTATGACAGCAAGCACAGCCGATTTTGGCCGCGAGGCGGGCGCGGGACTGAGTGACGATGAGCTACCCGCCTATGCCCCGATGTTAGCCGCCTTTCAGCGCACCTGTGCCAGCGAGCTTCAGAAGATCATCGCCGATCTGCCGATTAAGCCCGGCGATCGGGTGCTGGATCTGGCCTGCGGCGCTGGCGCGTACAGCGTCTGGCTGGCCGAGCAGGTTGGCCCGACCGGCAGCTTGGTCGGCCTCGATCGCTCGATCGCCTACCTCGACCAGGCCCGCCAGCACGCCAGCGGCCACGCGCTCAGCCCGATCATCAGCTTCCAGCAGGGCGACATCGCCGAGCTGCCCTTTGCCGACAACACCTTCGACGTGGTCTGGTGCGCCCACAGCCTGTACAGCCTGCCCAATCCGGTCGCGGCGCTCCACGAGCTGCGGCGGGTCGCCAGAGTTGGCGGGCACGTGGCGGTTTTGGAGAACGATACGCTGCATCATCACCTGCTGCCGTGGCCGATCGAGCTTGAACTGGCCGTGCGCAGCGCTCAGCTGGCCGCACTGGAGGCCGATGTCAATGGCTCGGGCAAGTTCTACATCGGGCGCGACCTCTGCCGGGTGTTCGATATGGTCGATCTGACGGCCTGCTGCGTCACGAGCTACACGATCGATCACCGGGCGCCGCTGAGCGCCGACGAGCACACCTTCCTCGCGGCCTACCTTGAAGATCTCGGCAAGCGGGCGCGGCCATTCCTCGACGTCGCCGCACGGGCCGCGTTCGATCTGCTGCTGCGGCCCGACTCAAGCCTGTACCTGCTCAACCGCGCCGATTTCTTCAGCAGCCACCTGGAGCTGGTGGCGGTCGGCAGCAAGCAGGCCGAGGCCGCGCTGAAGGAGCGGCCGGCCGGGGGTTAGTGGGGTTTGACCTCTCCCCAGCGCTGTGCGCCACCCCTCTCCACCGCGATGGAGAGGGGCAGAAACCTCAGCATGGTTGGCCTCTCCACATATGATCTATCGATCTGAAATAGGTAATTCGCCTGCGTGATCTTCGTGTCCTTCGTGGATAATACTGCTCTGGAGCGCAGCGACGCTACTTGGCGCTCGACAGCAGCACGGCCAGCTCCCCAAACAACAGCTCAATCTGGCGCTCCAGCGCCCGGCGGCCAACCCCAAAGCGCCCGGCGATCTGCTGCTGGGTGACGTTTTGCAGCAGCAGCGTCAGCAGGCGGGCCTGCTCGGCGCTCAGGCGGGCCAGCAGGGTGCGCAGGCGCAGGCGCAGCGCGGTCATTCCGCCCAGCTCGGCGACCAGCGCGGCCCCGTGCTCGCGCTCGGCGGGCTGCAGGTGGACCGAGGCGGTCAGCGTGCCGACCAGCGCCCGCACCGCGCTGGCCGACCACAGCCGGGCGGTCGCCTGGCTGGCCCGGACAATCAGGTCGAGCACGTCGCGCTGGCCCTGGCGAAAGGCCTGGACCGCCACCTCGGCGCTGGGCTGGGACAGCGGCTCGGCCAGCATTGCCCACAGCAGCTGGGCTTTGAGCGGCGTCAGCGGCTTGGCCAGCACCAGCGAGCACCCGGCGGCCAGCGCCGACCACTCGCGCTGCGGATTCAGCTCGCTGCTGATCGCGACGATGTGGCTTTTGTGCAGCCGCCCGGCCTGCATCTCGTCGCTGAGCCAGGTCGCCAGCACCGATCCCTCCAGGCGCGGGTGGTCGGGGTCGGGCAGCTTCAGATCGAGCAGAATCAGGCTTGGGCGGGCCGGCAGCTCGCAATCAAGCTGCTCGGTCGCCCAGCGCCAGCCGTCCAGCAGCGTGCGCACCCAGACGACGTGAAATCCCACCTCGCTCAGGGTCATCTCGGCGAGGGTGCCGTGGACCGGCGTATCTTCGACCACCAGGGCTGTCGGCGGTTGGGTCATTGGGCCTCCGTGGGTTAGTAGCTGGCAGCTGGCAGCTGGTAGCTGGTAGCATTGATTTAGGTTATCACAAAAGCCTAAAATCCCACTAGCGACGAGCCACTCAGCATTAGTCGCCACCCAGTCCAACTCACTAGCCACCAGCTGCTAGCTACTAGCCACTCAGCATCAGTCGCCACCCAGCCCCGCTCACTAGCGACTAGCTGCCAGCGACGCGCCGCAGCGTGACGGCGGTGTGGGCCCCGGCGGCGTTGCTCAGGGTGATGCGGGCGTCCAGCAGCGCCAGATTGGCGGCGACCCCGATTAGGCCAAAGCCGTAGCCCTCGGCGCGGCCCGACCAGCCGGGGGCGAGGCCGCTGCGCACTAGGCGCTGGGGATAGCCGGGGCCGTTGTCGCGGACCACCAGGGTCGCCTCGGAGTCGCTCAGTTCAAGGTCGACCGTGATCTGCTCGCCGCCGTGCTCCAGCGCGTTTTTCAGCAGATTGGCCAGCACCCGCCCGATCTGGCGCGGGCTGCCCCAGACCTTCAGCGACTCGGCGGATGCGAGCATGGTGATTGTCGCTGGCCCGGCGCGGGGCTGGCGGTAGCTGGCGATCTGGCGGGCGCGCTCGATCTCGGCCACAATCAGCGGGACGAGATCGACCGGCTGCAGCGGCGCTGGCGCGGCGCCAACGCGCACCACATCCAGCAGGTCGGTCATCTGATCGCTGATATCATCGAGCTGGGTGCGCAGCAGGTCGAACAGCCGCCCGCGCCTGGGCGAGTCGGGGCTGGCCTCCAGCAGCGTCAGCACGCCAGCCCCGCCATCAACCGGCGAGCGCAGATCGTGGATCGAGGCCCGGATTAGCTCGCGCAGGTGCTCGGCCTCGGCGCGGGCGGCGTGCTCGGCCCGGCGCGAGTCGTCCAGGCGCAGCGACAGCGAGCGCGACTCGCCGATCTCAACGCCGATCCGCAGCAGCAGCAGCAGCAGGAGCAGCATCACCGCCAGCAGCTGCTCATCCAGCGCCAGCACAATCACCAGCCCGCCAGCCAGCAGCAGGTAGGGCGCCAGCTGGTAGATGGTCGACTCCAGGGCCAGCCGCGACGGGTCGGGGGTGGCCGAGTCGGCGGGCGTCACCAGCGCGGCCCGCGAGAAGATCAGCCAGGCGATGGTGTAGAGCGGGCCGATCGTCAGCACCGACAGCGCGGCGGCGCGGTGGATCACCCAGGCGACATCGACCAGCGCGATCGCCAGAATCCCCACCGCCAGCGCGGCAAACAGCTGGCTCCAGCGGGTCGGCTGCTGGCGGCGAATCAGCAGCAGGGCGTACAGCGTCGAGAGATCGCCGCCGACGAACAGGCCGTCGAGCAGGGCCGCCTCGGGCGCGATCAGGCGCAGCAGCACCGTCACCGCCACGGTCAGGCCACCGCTCACCGCCAGCCAGTCGAGCAGCACGCTGCCGCGCCGCCGCTGGCCGAACGGCAGGACCACAAAACAGGCGATAATGACGATCAGGCTGGGGACATACACCACCAGCGAGAGCGCCACCGTCGCCCAGCCGTAGAGATCCGCCATCGAGCGGCCGGCCGCCCGGTACAGCGCCAGCAGCAGCCACTGGAATGCCAGCACCTGCCAGCCGCGCGCCAGGGTCGAGCCGGGCAGCTGTCGCGACGGCAGCATGAAGCGCCCGACACACACCAGCAGCACCAGCACCTCGCAGACCCGGCTGAGCGCGGCGGAGCGCAGGGTCAGCTCGGGCCGGATCACGCTCGCCAGGTAGTAGCCCAGCGCAACCACATACCACCAGCGCGCGGCCAGGATGCGGTCCAGGCGCTCGGGGAAGATCGCGGTAATCGCGTTCAGGCGCAGGCGGTGGAACGGCACGGCAACTCCTCAGCGGTAGGTGCACTGATTGTAGCATAG
>DAOTUS010000337.1:0-13611 GCA_034437415.1 Herpetosiphonaceae bacterium | reverse complement strand
AAGAGACAGCTATGGAACTGCCAGAAATCGTAGAAATCGCCGCCGACCTGGCGGGCCAGCCGCCACAGCGCGGCGCTATCCCAGCCCTCAAGCTGCGGCGTTTTGGCCGGCAGCAGGCTGATCTGGATCTCGCGGGCCATGTTGATCTCCTGCTCGAGGTGCTGGCGCTCGGCCTCGACGTGGGCCAGCATGGCGCCCTCGATCGCCGCCGCCGCCTGGCCGGCAATCCCCAGCCCAATCGTGATCTGGCGCGGGAGCCAGGGATCCTCGGGGTCGGTGCGGTCGAGCAGCAGCATGCCCAGCGTGGTGGCGCGGGCGGTCAGCGGCAGGGCCACAATCGAGCCATACTCGCAGTTGGGGATTAGGTTGGCCTTGCAGAAGGTGCGCTGCGACTCGGCGTCCAGAATCAGGGCCTCGCCATCGGCGCGCATGGTCGCCAGCAGGCTGACCTTGCTTTCGGGGACGCTGCCGCTAACCAGCTGGCGCTCGGCATCGGAGAGGCCCCAGGCGGCGGCCAGGGTCCAGGTGCGGTCGTCGCGATTCCAGAGCAGGCACAGCGCCCGGTCGCAGCCAAGCAGAATGGCGGGCAGGCGCACCGTCAGATCGAGCAAGTCCTTGGTGTCGGTGGTGCGGGCGATATTTTCCGCCGACTGCAGCAGGGCGTTGAGCACCCAGGCCTCTTCCTGCTGGGCGCGAAACAGATTGGCGCTGTCGATGGCGATCGCAATCTGGTCGGCCAGGGTCTGCAGCACGAAAAAGTCGTTCTCGTCGAAGGTGCCGTAGCGATCGCTCTGCACATCCAGCACGCCGATCATCTGGCTGCCGACCCGCAGCGGCACCGCCAGCTCGGCGGCGATATCGGGCTGGTCGGGGATAAAGCGCGGCTCCTCGCGGACATCGTTGACCAGCATCGGCTCGCCGGTCTCCGCGACGTGGCCGACAATCCCCAGCCCGGCGGAGAGCCGCTGGCCCTGTTTGCGCCAGAACGGGCTGTCGGCGTTGGTGCTGGCGCGAAACACCAGCTCCTGGGTCTGCTGATCGACCGTGAAGAGATGCACCTGATAGTAGCCAAAGCTGGCCCGGATTCGATTCACCACCGACGGGAGCAGGCGCTCGAGATCGAGAATGGCGGTGGCCTGGCGGCTGACCTCGCTGATGGTGGCCAGTTGGGCGGCGCGGCGCCGGGCGGCCGAGTAGGCCCGCGCCTTGTCGATGGCGATCGCGGCCTGGTCGGCGATCAGCGAGAGCAGCCGCAGATCGTCGGTGTCGAAGGCGTTGGGCTGGCGGCTCTGGATCGAGATGGTGCCGAGCACATCATCGCCGGTCAGCAGCGGAATATAGATCCCCGAGCGCGGCGGGATATCGGCCTGATAGGTTGGCCGGGCGGGCAGATTATCCATCTCCTGCTCGAAATCATCGACCAGCAGCGAGCGGCCGGTGCGGCGCATCCAGCTAACAATGCCGCGATCATCATCGAGCTCGACGGTTAGCGATGGCTCGCGCTCGCCCTCCTGGACCCGCACCTTCAGCTCGAAAAAACGCCCGTTGAACAGGCCCAGGCGGAAGTTGCGCGTATCGACCACTTTGGCGGCCTCGCTGTAGATCAGGTTGCACAGCGCATCAACATCAAGCTCGGCGCGAATAATCGCCCGGCTGATCGCGTTGATCTGGCCAAGCTCCGCCACCGCCCGCCGCTGCTGGCCAAGCGAGCGGGCGCCGCGCCGGACCATCGCGGCGCTGCCGACCAGCCCGCCAGCCGCCAGCGCCACCAGCGGCCACTCGAACACCCGCGCCATCTCGGCGCCAACGGCGGCCAGCGGCAGCGGCACCACCTCGATCAGCAGGACATCGGGCATAATCACCCGCACCAGCGAGCGCATGCGCGGCGGGCCATCCCAAAACAGGCTGAAGATGATCCGGGCGGCCTGCAGCCCCAGCACATAGCCCAGCATCAGCCAGAGCAGCTTGGGCAGCAGGGGATAGCCGGCCAGAAACGGCAGCACCAGCGCCAGCGCCAGGGTGCGCCCGCCGCTCTCGACCGCCCGGCGGGCGACGACCTCGCGCCAGTCCTGCCACGCGCGCGGCGGCTTGATCAGCAGACCTGAGGCGAAGGCCAGCAGAATCGGCGCGGCGGGCGGGTGATACATCGCTACGGCCAGCAGCACAATCCCCGACAGGCTCAGCGGGTGACTGGAGCGCTCGCGCACGGCAAAGCCGTCCAGCAGCACCAGCAGGGCGCCAGCAATCGGCAGCACCGGCCAGGGCAGCGCTGGCAGGCCATGCCAGAGCACCGCCGCCAGCCCGCCCAAAAACAGTACGACGGCCCATCCAAGGGCCGCCATACGTCGGGATGCAACCCGCTGATTAAGCTGAGTGCTTGTTCGTATCACCGTCACTACTCAAGGGCGGCCAGCGCCGCTAATGCTTCATCACGGGTCCGATGAATGGTGAAAATCTGGTTGAAGCCGGTTAGGGAGAAGACCTCGGCGACCGGCGGCTGCATTGCGCAGAGCCGCAGCTCACCGCCGGTTGATTTAAGCTCGCGGGCCAGCATCAGCAAGATGCGCAGCCCGCTGCTGCTCAAGAAGGTCACGCCACTGAGGTCGAGCAAAATGCGCTTGCCGCCGGTCTCGGCGGTCTCGTGGACAATTGCCGCCAGGGCTGGCGCAGCCGTCGCATCAATTCGGCCTTGAACGGGCACGACGCGGACATCGGGCGCCAGCTTGGTGCCAACATATTTCATCATACGCAGCTCGTTTTCACCAGTGTCCGGGTTGTAGTCAAACCGCACCTCATCCATCATGCGACCCATCAGGTAAACTCCCAGCCCGCCAGCCTCACGGGTATCGATCGACGAGGTCAGGTCGGGCGCTGGAATGGTGTCCGGGTCAAACGGCAGCCCGCGATCGTACAGGACGACGCTGAAACGGCTGCCCTCCCGCATGCACACGAGCCGCACATCGCCTGGGCGCGTGGGTGAATAGGCGTGTTGAATGATATTCGTGGCAGCCTCATCAACAGCGAGCTCAATTTCCCAGGCCGTATGCTCATTCAGGCCCGACTCGAGGGCCGCCTGATAGGCGAACGCGCACAAGCGGCCGAGCGAATCCAGCACACCGGGAAGTTGGACTTCAAAAGAACCTTGCATAGTATTCACCGGGCCGGCGCTAATAACTGGCGACGGCATCAACAAGATCATCATAGATTTGAAAGAGCGGGGTAAAGCCGGTCAGATCAAACACTTCGCGAATGCGCTGGGGCAGGTGGACAATCCGCACATCGCCTTTCTCCAGCTCGGTTAGTTTCCACTCACGGGCGCGTTTGCGGGCTTCAATCAGCACGCGCAGGCCGGGGCTGCTAATATATTCGAGCTTCTCCAGATCGAGGACGATCCGATGGCGGCCAGCCGCAAAAATCTCGTCAAATTTGGCCTCCAGCTCGGCCTTGGTGTCGGCAGCCAGACGTCCACTGAGGGCGATCACATCAACGCGATTGTAGGCCTTATGGATCAACTCCATACCACGTCCTCCTAATAGCATTACGCTCTATCTGGATCAAAAATATCTATTATCAAGTGCGTATTATAGCATATAGGGGACAACAAACTTGGCTGCGGACTTTTGATTTCAGGGCCCTGGCAAAGTCCCTCTCACCCCTATCCCCGCTGCAATAGAGCGGGAATAGGGGTGAGGGGGAAACGAGGCAGCTCCGCCGGACGAGGCCGCCGCCAAACGTCAGCGCCAGAAAATGCGATAGACCACGCCGCCGGCATCGTCGGAGACATACAAGCTGCCGTCGGTTCCGCCCAGCACATCGACCGGGCGGCCCCAGACGGTGCCATCATCCTTGAGCCAGCCGGTGGCGAAGTCCTGGGCCGGGCCGGCCTGGCCGTCGCTGACCGGGACAAAGACAATTTTGTAGCCGGTTGGGACGGTGCGATTCCACGAGCCGTGAAAGGCCACAAACAGGCCGCTGCGATAGGGCTCGGGGAAGCTGCTGCGCTCGGCAAAGCGCAGGCCCAGCGGGGCGCTGTGGGCCTGCATCTCGACCACCGGGGCGATCACATTGGTGCAGCCAGTGTCTCCGGCGAACTCAGGGTCGGCGATACGCCCGGCGTGACAGCGCGGCCAGCCGAAATCCTGCCCGCTGGCGCTGATCACGTTGACGGTCTCGGGCGGCTGGTCGTCGCCAAGCAGGTCGCGGCCGTTGTTGGTGGCCCAGATCTCGTCGGTGCCTGGGCGGAGGGTAATCCCCACGGCGTTGCGCAGGCCTTTGGCGTAGACCTGGCCGGCGCTGCCATCGGGGTTGTAGACCATCACCGCGGCGCGGCGCTCGTCAGCCTCGTTGCAGACATTGCACGACGAGCCGATTGCCACATACAGCTTGCTCCAGTCGGCGCTGAACAGCAGGGTGCGGGTGCTGTGGCCGCCATCGGGCAGGTCGTTGATAATGGTCGTGCGCTCCTGGTACACGCCCTCGGCATTGGGGCTGCTCAGACGGATGATTCTGGTTGTCTCGGCCACGTACAGCGCCTCCTCGCGAAAAAAGGCCATGCTCGTGGGACTGTCGAGGTTGTCGGCGACCACCTCGATGCCGTCGCTCACACCGTCGGCGTTGCGGTCGGGCAGGCGCACGATGCGGTTGGCGCCGCGCTCGGCCGCATACACCGCGCCATCCGGGCCAATCGTCATCATGCGCGGGGCTTTGAGCTTGCCCTGAAACACGCTGATGCCAAAGCCCTCGGGCAGGTTGATCGTGTCGGCCGGTGGTACAATCGTGGTGGGGGCGTCGGGGGCTGGTTTGCCGCCTGCTGGCGCTGGAGCATCTGTTGGCCCTGCTGGTGCCTCAGCGGCTGGCCCAGCCGTTGCCGGGGCGCTGGTTGCGGCGGCGGGCGGCGCGGCGGACTGGATCGGGGCCGTGGTGGGCGCAGTCGGCGCATCCACCGACTGCTCGTTTTGCCCACAGGCCGCGATCAGCCCAAGCAGCACGAGGAGCATAAGGATTTTTCGAGCGAGCATCTGGCTTCCTCCACATGAGATGATGACATTCAACGGTTTGGGATCTATAACAGAAAGCGAGCTTTCGCAATGCAAGATATGTTCAGCTACCGCGCCCAGCACTCCAGCGACGCGCCGCTGGCCGCCCGGATGCGCCCGCGCACCCTGGATGAGTTTGTTGGCCAGAGCAAGATCGTCGGCGAGGGGCGGCTGCTGCGCCGTCTGATCGAGCGTGATCAAATGGTATCACTGATTGTCTGGGGGCCGCCAGGCACCGGCAAGACCACGCTGGCCCGCCTACTGGCGGCGGCCTCATCGGCCCACTTCGAGTCGCTGTCGGCGGTCAGTGCCGGGGTGGCAGATCTGCGCCGGGTGGTCAAGGAGGCCACCGAGCGCAAAGGCATGTATGGCAAGCGCACGGTGATGTTTGTCGATGAGATCCATCGCTGGAACAAGGCCCAGCAGGACGCCGTGCTGCCCCACGTTGAGGATGGCACGGTGGTGCTGATTGGTGCGACTACCGAGAATCCATCGTTCGAGATCAACGGTGCCTTGATCTCGCGCTGCCGAATCATTACGCTGGAGGCGCTGGCCGATGAGGATATCGCGACTATCGTCGAGCGGGCGATCGCTGACCCCGAGCGCGGGCTGGGGAAGCTCAAGCTGGCGCTGACGGACGAGGCCCGCACCATCCTGGTCAATCTGGCCAACGGCGATGCCCGCTCGGCCCTGACCGCGCTGGAGGCCGCCGCCCTGGGCCAGCCAGCCGCCAGCGACGACGGGACGCGCACTCTCGACCGCGAGGCGATTGTGGAGGCCTACCAGCGCCGCAACGTCGCCTACGACAAATCCGGCGAGCTGCACTACGACGCGATCTCGGCGCTGCACAAATCGGTCCGCGACAGCGATCCCGATGGGGCGCTGTACTGGCTGGCCCGCATGCTCGAGGGCGGCGAGGACCCGCTGTACGTCGCCCGGCGGGTGATTCGGATGGCGGTCGAGGATATAGGGCTGGCCGACCCGCTGGCCCTGGGGATCTGTGTGGCGGCCCAGCAGGCGGTGCATTTTATGGGCAGCGGCGAGGGCGCGCTGGCGCTGGCCCAGGCGGTGGTGTATCTGGCCCAGGCCCCAAAGAGCAACGCGGTCTATCGGGCCTACGGCGCGGTGGTGCAGGACGTGGCCGAGACTCGCAACGACCCGGTGCCGCTGCATCTGCGCAACGCCGTGACCGGGTTGATGAAGGGCATGGGCTATGGGGCGGGCTACAAGTATGCCCACGATTTTGCCGAGGCCCAGGTTGATCAGGACCACCTGCCCGCCAATCTGGCCGGCCGCCGCTACTACACGCCCACCGAGCACGGCTTCGAGGCCCGCGTCAAGGCCCGGCTGGCCTGGCGCGATGAGCCGCCGGAGGAGGATCCCGTCGCTGGTAGCTAGCAGCTAGCAGCTAGGATTTAGGCCATTCTAATGCGTTAGTAAACCGAACCGGGCCAGAGTTTTTGCTCTGGCCCAGTTCGGTTTAGGCTCAATATCGTCAAATAAGCGGTTCTTCCCCTCTCTACACGGCAGTGGAGAGGGGTGGCGCGAAGCGCCGGGGTGAGGTCAGAAATGTCACCGTTCCGGTTTATTTGAACGGTATTCGGTTTCGACTGAAGATTTATTCGTTGGCTAAGATGATGATGCGGTCGCCGGCGCTGAACGTGACCGGCTGGATTTTAGCTGGGTTGACGTGAACGCCATACTTCTGGTCGGCGCTCGACTCGCTCTTCAGGCGATAGCCAAGCACAATCTCGCCCCGGCGGGCGGCGGCCTCAAGCACGGTGTAGAAGTTCAGCGGCTGATCGAGCGCGACATAATCGCGGGCGGGCTTGAGATAGATCTCGGAGCCGGCGGCATCGAATAGATCGGCAAACACCCGCGCCAGCTCTTTGTTCTCGGCAACCTGGGAGAGCATCAGCCCGACCAGCTTATCGCTGACAATAAAGTCGTCGGCCTGGGTGACCTCGGCCAGCTCTCGGTTGCGCACATCGAGCATCTCGCTGACGATCGAGAACGTGTGGGCCTTTTTCTCGACCATATCGCGCAGATGCAGCAGCGTGATCAGCGTGCGCGAGTCGGCCTGCTGGATCTCCAGATCATCCGAGTAGCTCAGCACAATCACGTGCTGATAGATCTGCATCGGCAGACTATCGAGGGTGGTCCGGTCGGCGATATCGCCCTCGATAAAGCTGACGGTCTGATTCTCAAAGCCCGCGTACTCCAGCTCCAGCTCGGCGCGGTTGCTGATCGGCTCGGCGACCACGGTGACGGTGGATCCGGCGGCGACATAGTTGTTCAGCTCGGTGATAATCGTCATGGCCCGCTCGTTCCAGCCCAGGATCAGGGTCTGCTCGGGGGTGGCCGGGCGTGGTTTAGCGGTGCTGATCGCCTTGGGCTGAACCTGCAGATCGGTGATCCCTGAGAGCCTGATCGTGTCATCGTCGGCGGAGACCGCGATAATTTTGTCGCCAGCGACCAGCGTATACTCGAACGGTGGCAGCAGCTGAATCCGGCCATCGCTGTAGCGCAGCCCGATCACCGAGGACGTATCGTAGGCCGAGAGCACCTCGCGGAAGGTTTTGCCAACCAGCTGCGGCTCGGCGTGGAAATAGATCTCGTCGCCGCCAAAATCCAGCAGCTCGGTGTAGACGACCGACAGCCCCGACTGGCGACAGGTCTGCACGGTGATCCGGGCGATCAGGTCGCCGACCAGAATCAGCTCGGCCTCGGCCTTGCCGACCATTCGGGCGACCTCCATATTTTTGGGATCGTGGATTTCGCTGACGATGTGGTAGGGCGTGGCGCGGCGATTGGGGTTGTTGGTCAGCGCCAGCATGGTTTTGATCACCTGGGCGTCGGGGTCGTCGCTCTCCGGGGCCAGAATAATAATCGCGCGGGCGTTGTGCGGGTTCACAATCTCCAGATCGCTCAGGTCGGCCGGGGATCCCGAGCGGCAGACGACGCGGGCGCGACCAAGATTGGTCACTTTGGTCTGGAGCTCGTCCTCCATCTCGACTTTATCTTTCTCGGCCAGAATCACAATTACTGTCCGCGCCTGGTTGGCGCTGGCGATGATCAGCTCGGAGACCACCGCGAAGACCTGCGATGACCAGTTGAGAATAACAATATGATTGTTCTCGACGACAAACGAGCGGCCTTTGCGTAGCGAATCGAGCTTGCCCTCGATCCCGCTGGTCAGCACGCCGATCAGAATGCTGACGATGAAAACACCGCCGAGAGTAACCGCGAACATTGTAAATAGAAACCAGGGATTTCCGGAGTCGGCTCCCATGGTTCCAGCATCCATTGTCCGCATGACGTTACGCCATACCAATGCGCCAAAGTTTATATTTTCACCCGCCTGGACATTCAGCCCAGTCAGCACCATCACGACTGCAACAACGACTACCAGTAGGACCGACAGGATAAACAGCCAGCCGATTAGGGCGATTGGGCCGCGTGACATAATGTTATCGAAATGATAACGCCAGCGCTGGGAGAGCGTGATCTTACGCATACAACCTCGTTTTTAGGATGAAAAGGCAGAACCCACATCATACTGCAAAACTGCAAAACTGCAATGTTGGGGCTGCTTACTTGGATCCTGACTTGGCCAGTAGTTTGGGGGATTAAGAGGGGTTTTCCTGGCACAGTTGTTGATACAGACCCATCCAGGCGTTTGACAATTGCGTAGAACCGATTAATATGCAGATAATTCATGTTGGGGAGTAGCCACACCGCTTCGGCGGAGGCAGCAGTCGTCAATACGGAGGCCACCACCTCCCGGCTGTTTGCTCGTGATTAGAACCACGAAGGCAAGACCATCACGACACATCGTTGCCGTGGGGAATTGTTCTTTTTTTTACCCCGCGGAGCACTAGCAGGAGCACTCGTATGACCTTAGGTATTTGGCCGTGGATCGCCTTTACAATCTTCGTGTTGGCCATGCTGGCCCTCGATCTGGGCGTGTTTCATCGCAACACCCACGTCGTCTCAATCAAAGAGGCGGCGATCTGGAGCGTGGTGTGGATCTCACTGTCGCTGATCTTCAACGTAATTATCTACTACTGGCTGGGGTCGCAACTGGCGCTGGAGTATCTGACTGGGTATGTGATTGAAAAATCGCTCAGTGTGGATAACATCTTTGTCTTTGTGCTGATCTTCGCCTACTTCAAGGTGCCAGCGGCCTATCAGCACCGGGTGCTGTTCTGGGGCGTGCTTGGGGCGCTGGTGATGCGAGCAATTCTGATTCTGGTCGGCGGGGCGCTGCTGGCTCGCTACCACTGGATTATCTACATCTTCGGGGCGTTCCTGGTCTTCACCGGCATCAAAATGGCGCTCCAGAAGGAGATCGAAATTCACCCCGATGACAACCCGCTGGTCAAGCTGCTGCGGCGGATCTTCCCGGTCACACCCGACTATGAGGGCCAGAACTTTTTCGTCCGCCGCGCTGGCAAGCTGTTTGCCACCCCGCTCCTGATTGTGCTGGTGCTGGTTGAGAGCACCGACCTGATTTTCGCCGTCGACTCGATCCCGGCGATCTTTGCGGTCACCCAGGACACGTTTATCGTGTATACCTCGAATGTGTTTGCAATTCTTGGGCTGCGCTCGCTGTACTTTGTGCTGGCTGGTGTGATCGACAAGTTCTACTATCTCAAGCTGGGTCTGTCGGTGGTGCTGACCTTTGTCGGCGTGAAGATGCTGCTGGTCGCCGCCGGAATTAAAATCCCGGTCTACATCTCGCTGATGGTAATTCTGGGCGTGCTGGTGGTTGCGATCATCGCCTCGCTGCTGCGGGCCAAGCGTCTGGCCGGGCTAGAGTCGCCGCTAGATAATCCGATCAAGCCAGGCAAGCCGGGCATCTAGCCGGGGAATTTGAACATACCCAAAGGCCGGGATTTACCCGAATCCCGGCCTTTGACGTGCCCAGCTACGCCTGGAGCGCCGGCAGATCGAGCAGCTCCAGCAGCGAGGCGATCGTGTAGTCGGCCTGGACGTTGCGCACGGTCGCGCCCGGTCGGCTGAGCAGCACCGTGGTCATGCCAAAGTGGGCCGCGCCGGCGTGCTCCTCGGTGTCGCCATCACCAACGTACACGGCGCTGGCCGGATCAATCCCCAGCCCATCGATCGCATACTGGTAGATCGCCGGATCGGGCTTGGCGGCTTTGAGCGAGGACGAGAGCGCCAGCACATCGAACAGCGGGCGCAGCTCCAGCCGATCAAGCGCCACCTCGGTCTCGGCCGAGCAGTTGGTCACCAGCGCGATGGCGTGGCCGCGCTGGCGCAGGGTCGTCAGGGCGGGCAGCACATCGGGGTAGCGCCGCAGCCCGTGGAAAAAATCCCAGCGCAGCGCCACCAGCCGGGCATACGTCTCAGGATCGACGCGGCGCCCAAGCTGGGCCAGGGCGTGATTGATCACCTCTTCAGGGGTGGTGATCGTGCCGATCATCCGGTCGTTGAACGAGGGCATCGAGGCGTCGCGCAAGATCGCCGGGGTAACGCCCAGCAGCTCCGCCGAGGCGTTGAACCACTGGAGGGCCGGGTCTGGCTCGATCAGCGTAAAGTACAGGTCGATCAGGATTGGTCGTGGCATTGGGTTGTCTCCACAGATCATACGTGTCGGCATGATACCAGATGCCCGATCGCAAAACCCTCCTGCGCCAGCGGCGGTACGTTCTTTGCTCGTAGCTGAGGTAGGCTTTGATTCTGGATGGGAGGAACTATGTTCGGACCAATTTTGCGGGTGGCCGGTTTAGTGCTGGCGGCTCAGGTCGGCAACTATCTGGGCGACACGCCGCGCCACGGCGCTGGTACCCCGATGGGGATGCGCGTTGGGCCAGTCAATGTCACGGTCTCCAACTTTGGGCCGGCCCTGGCCGCCGGAATCTTGTGCGGCGGCTCGCCGCTCTACACCCTGCTGACCGGCTATGCCCTCAGCAGCCTGATCGGCGATCGCTTCGAGCGCACGGTGCTGACCAAAATCGGGCAGGCGAGCTAGGGATCGGGGATCGGGGATCGGGATTAGACTCAATACCGTTTAAATAAGCACTTCCAGACGCAGGTTCGCCATCACCCCGGCGCTTGGCGCCACCGCTGCCCAAAGGGCACCCGCCCCGTGCGCGAGAGAGGGGAAATACCCGTAAATTTCCTTATTTGAACGGTATTGGGATTTAGACCACTGCCGTGAACCTACCGCGTATTTCACCGCTCGCGCAGACCGTCCATTGCTGGACGGTCTGCGCGATTGTTTTAGGCTGACCCGGCCCGCCACTGCCGAAGCTGGAGCAGCGCCGCAGTCTGGGCGCTGGCCGCCGCTTTGCCCGCCGCCAGACCAGCCGCCGCGCTGAGGAATGCCGCCGTGCTGCCAGCGCTGACCGCCGGGGCCAGCAATACATCCGGCGGGGTCTGGAGCAGCGCCTGCGCGGTCAGATAGTGCATCATCAGCAGCAGGGCACGCTCGGCCAGGGCCAGCTGGCGGCTGGGCAGCCAGCGCTGCCAGGAAAACCGCCCGGCGCTGGGCAGGTCGGCGAGGCTGAAGGCCGCATCGGTAATCAGGTTGACCGCAATCACCCGCTCGGCGCCCAGGCGGTGGGCGGCGGCAATGGGCAGATTATTGCGAATTCCGCCATCAACCAGGATGGACGCACCCCAGCGCTGCGGCGGAAACAGGCCCGGAATCGCGCAGCTGGCCAGCAGGGCCTCGACCAGCGGGCCGCGGTCGAGCACCACCTCCTGCCCGGTACTCAGATCGACCGCGATGGCGGCGAATCGGCGCGGCAGATCCTCGATCTGGCGCTGGCCGAACACATCCTCCAGCAGCAGGCGGAGCTTGTGCGGGCCAACGAAGCCCCAGCCAGTCCGCTCGCGGCTGATCAGATTTCGCGGCGTGATCCCGCCAAAGGCGCACTCGATCGCGCTGGCGCGATATCCGGCGGCCACAGCGGCACCGATGATCGCGCCAATGCTGGTGCCGCTGACGACATCAAGCGCAATCTCAAGCCGCTCCAGCTCGTAGAGCACGCCAACGTGGGCGCTGCCGCGAAAGCCGCCGCCGCCGAGAGTCAGGCCAAGCTGGCGCTGGGTCATCGCAGTGCTTTCATTCCGCAGCGCCTGCAGCAACGATCCGAATCACGACCACGGTCATATCATCGTGCTGGTCGGCGCCGCCGGTGAAAGCCTCGATATCCTGCATAATCGTCGTCACCAGCGCGGCGGCGGTCTGGGCGGCGGACGTGCTGACGTGGGCCTGGAGGCGCTCGAACCCATAGATCTCGCGGTCGCAGTTCATCGCCTCAATAATGCCGTCGCTGCACAGCACTAGCCAGTCGCCGTCGCGCAGCGGCTGGTCGAGGTGCTGATACTGCGCCCCTGGCACGGCGCCCAGCGGCAGCCCGCCAACATCGAGGTAGCTGCTCACCCCGTTGCGGCGATGCAGCGGCGCGATCAGGCCAGCGTTGACGACGTGGGCGAACCACTGCTCGGCGTGGGTGTCCAGGTGGACCGTCAGCAGCGCGGTGTTGATGCGGGTCTGGGCGGTGCGCGGGTGCAAAATCAAATTAAGCTCGGCATATAGCTCGACGATGCTGGCCGAGAGGGCGACCTGGGTGGCCAGCGCGCTGGAGGAGACCGCCATATACAGCGCCGCCGGAATGCCCTTGCCCGAGACATCGCCGACGGTCACGATCAGCTCGCGGCTGGCGGTGTGGTTGGCCGCCAGGCGATAGTAGCCAAAAAAATCGCCGCCAATCTCTTTGGCCGGCAGACAGTGGGCGGCAATATCCAGCCCCGGCACATGCGGTGGCGCGGCCGGCAGCAGGCTAGTCTGAATCTCGCGGGCGATGCGCAGCTCCTGGGCCACCGTCTGGGCGCCGAGCAGATGCTCGCGGGCGCCCCGCAGCGCCGCAATCATCCCGTTGAACGATCCGGCCAGCTGGTTGACCTCGTCGGTGCCAGTTACCGGAATATCCTCGGTCAGATCGCTGGTCTGGGCGATGTGGTGGGTGGCCTGGACCAGCTTTTGCAGCGGGCGGGTGATCGAGCGAGCGATGCCGAAGGTCACGACGGTGGCGCTGCCAAGCGCCAGCAGCAGCACAACCATCGTCAGGAAGGCGATGGCGTTGATCGGCGCCAGGGCCTCGATGCTCTCCTGCTCGACAATAATGCTCCAGCCCGAGCGCCCGCTGACCGGGCTGTAGGCCGCCAGCATCAGGCGATCGCTCAGCGCATCGTGGTACTCGGTCTGGCCCTCGAAGTTCTCCACGACCCTGCGCAGCTCGGGGGCCAGCGCCTGCCCGATGTAGTTGCGCTCGGGGTGGGCGATAATAATCCCCTCAGCCGAGGCCACAAACACCCGGCCGGTGCGTCCAAGCTGGATCGCATCGATGCTGCGCCAGAGATTGCGCCCGTCGATCTCGGCCACCAGCACGCTGGCGATGATCCCCTGGCCGTTCACAACCGGCAGGCCGACCAGGGTGGTTGGCACCTGATCGGAGGGGTCAAGCCTGGTCGGGGAGATAAAAATCGCCCCGCTGCGGGCGCTGGCGAAGGCGGCCTGCACAGCGGGCTGGCTGATGGC
>DAOTUS010000336.1:0-4938 GCA_034437415.1 Herpetosiphonaceae bacterium | reverse complement strand
GGCTGTAGCGGTAGGCCTTGTAGGCGTATTTGCTCTCGACCCGGCCCAGCGCGGCGGTCTCGATGACAACCGCCAGCACCTCGCTGTCCGCGGGCAGCGCGCCGACAATCAGCCGATCGATCGCCGGGAGCAGGTCGGCGAGCTGGCGCACCTCCAGGCTGCCGCGCTGCGGGTTGAAGTGATAAAGCCCGCGCTCCAGCCCGTCGATGCCGTGGTTGACCACGTACAGCGTCTGCGAGGCCAGATTGCCGCCCGAGGGCGTGAGCCGCTGGCCAACCTGCCAGCCCGCCGTCTGGTCGTTGAACGAGCGCCCGCAGCTGGCCAGCAGCAGCCAGGCCAGGTCGGCCAGCTCGGCCGTCGGCGCGGCGGGCGAAACCAGGTGGCCGTACAGGGCGGCGGTGCTGCTGGGAGCCTGCGGCACCAGCGCGGTCAGGTCGATCTGGGCGCAGTTGGTGTAGCCTTTGGCGGCGCTCAGCATGGCCACGGCGTTTTTGGCCGAGTAGTGCTGCTGGTGGCCCTTGGGATAGATCAGGTAGCTGCGCTCGTTGGTATTGATGTGGTAGAACGCCGGCAGGTTCTCCTGGTAGTCGGCGCCGATCAGCAGGTCGCGCCCGGCGCTGTACTCGACGCCGCACACCGGGCAGCCGACAATTCGGTAGTTCTGGGCCGGCTCCCAGGCCAGCGTCGCCAGATCCAGGCGCAGCAGCGTGTCGCCGCTTTTGATCGAGGTCAGCTGCGTGGTCAGGGCCAGCAGCAGCAGCGCCGTCTGGCTGATGCCGATCTGTTCGATGGCGCTGAGCGGGCCGCTGACCGTTGGCCGTGGCTCGGCGCTGGCCGCGAGCAGGCCGTTCAGGGTGGCGCAGGCGTAGCAGCTCGACTCGCCGCCAAAGACCGTCGGGCCAAGCTCGACCTGGTCGGGCCGAATCAGGCCGCGCAGCAGCCGGGCGCTGTGGCCGACCACCAGCTGATTGAGCGCACTGAGCAGCTCCGGGCGATCCTGCCCCGAGGCCAGCACCACCAGGCCATTGGCGGCGCCCGCCAGCCACTCGGCGGCCTGGGCGGCGACCACAGCGTCAGCGGCGCTGGGATCAAGCGTGGTGACGGCGGTCCAGGTGAACGTCGGCGGCGCGGCGACCGGCGCCAGCGGCTGCCAGACAATCGCGCCAACCCCCAGGTCGGCCAGCTCGCCGATCAGCGGGGCGGCGATGCGCTCCTCGCCGATCAGCAGGATTGGGCTGGCCTGGAGCTGCTTCAGCACGGCGTAGCGGCTGGGGTTGGCCCGAGTCACATCGACATAGCGGCTATAAAACTTAAGCTGGCTGGCAAAGGCCCGCTGGAGATCGAGGCTGAGATCCTGGCGGGCGGCCTGGCCGTCCTCCAGCACGCCCTGCATATACAGCAGCAGCAGCGCGTCCTGCACCACCGTGGGGGTGACGTTGGGCAGCCGCTCGCCGATCGCCGCGACCGTCAGGGTGCCATTGAGCAGCGGTAGCAGCTGGGGCAGCAGCACCCGCACCGATTTTCCGCGCAGCGTAACCTCACTCCTTGCGCCGAGGATCAGGGCTAGCTGCCCGCTGTGCCAGATGATTTGCAGCTCCTCTGATAGCCGTGGGTAGCGTGGCAGCTGCACCTGCGGATCGGCGCTGAGATGCTGGGAGAGGTGATTGGCCTGGCTCATAGCAGCACCTCGGCGGGCTGGCGCTGTGGCTGCAGACGGGCCACCACAGCAGCCAGCGTATCGTGATCAAGCTGGAGGGCGCTCTGGTTGCCGCCGCAGACCGCACAGTGCTCGGCCGGGGCGACGTGGTTCTGGCTGCTGGTGTGCTCCAGCCAGTTCCAGTGCATCTCGCGGCTCAGGGCCAGCGGCGGCGCGGCGCCGGTGAGCAGCCGCTCGACCTCGATCGCCGCATAGCTGGCCGCGGTGTTGACGAACGCGCTGAGGTTGCCGCCAAAGGCAAAGGTTGAGTCGTTGTGAAAAAACTGCTCGCGGGCGGCCCAGACATCGGCGCGGCTCTCGTTCGCCCGCAGACGCAGGCGATAGCAGCCGTAGCAGGCCGTGATGCCGGGCAGCACGCTGGGGCCAAGCGTAATCTCGGCGCCCCAGGTCTGCAGCTGGGTCCAGGCCACCCCGATCCGCTGGCAGGCCCGGTTGATGCCCTCGGCCAGGTTCGGGTACGGGCGATTGACCGCCAGCACCACCAGATCGTAGTTGGCTAGCAGCACCCCAAAGCCGTTGGTGGCGCACTTCTGGCGGCCAATGCTGACGCGCTCGGCGGCGGCCGGCTGGGCCAGCAGCGGGCGCCACTCGGCGATCTCGCGCTCGTGGACGGCCAGCACAAACAGATGGCTCAGCGGTAGTCCACGCAAACGCAGCGCGGTCTGCAGGCCGACATTGCCTCCGGCCACCAGCAGCACTCGCGCTGCCCGCAGCCGCTCGCTGGCCGAGGTCGCGGCGCTGGATTGCTGCAACCAGAGGCGATGCTGCCCAATCAACCGATCATATAACGTGGTCATAGCGGTGTCCTTCTGGATGTAGTAGCTAGCGGCTGGTAGCTTGTAGCTAGTGGGCTTTTAGGCTTTTGTGATGACCTGGATGTAGTAGCTAGCAGCTGGTGGCTAGTAGCTAGTGGGCTTTTAGGCTTTTGTGATGGCCTGGATGTAGTAGCTAGCAGCTGGTAGCCACTGGTTTTTCTGGCCACCCAAGCCATACTAGCTGCCAGCTGCTAGCTACTAGCTACTGGCTCCTAACTCAAGCAAACGGCTGCGGATAGTGGTTGAGCTCGGCCTCTGAATGGACTTTATAGCCCATCTGCGCGGGCGTGCTGTAGAGCCGGGGCGTGCCCCAGAACCGGGCGCTGTAGTGGCAGCTGAACGGCATCAGCTGGGGCGCGACGATCTTGATGGCCCGCAGGCCGACCTCGCGCAGCACCGGCAGGGTCAGGTCGACCGCGATCACCTCGAGCTGGCGGGCGCGGAACGTCTCGATCAGGCGCTGGGCCTCGACCACCGGGTCGGCGTGGGCCAGCACCGGCAGCTCGTGCAGTGGCCGCTGGCGGGGCTGCTCGAACAGAAAATCGAAGGCGTGGGCGGTGGCCGGTTCGGCATAGTAGACCGCGCCATCAAACAGGCGGTTGAACGAATAGTAGTTTTTTGGATCGAACGCCAGCGGCTGGTGCAGGGCGTGCTCAATCCCAATCCGCGAGGCGGCGGCCTCGTCCATGATTTTGCTGGGAATGGTCAGCGGGTTGGTGCGGGTCGCCGACATCACCATGGTGCGCAACGCCCCGTTGGGCGCCACCAGCACCGCGTAGATCGTCGCCACGCCGAGGTCGGTGGTGGCATCGAAGAAATATTGCTGGATGTTGGCCTGCCCAACCCGGCGCTGGCGCTCCAGGAACTCCGGGTCGCTCAGCCCGCTCAGATCGACCTGCGGCAGCGCCAGCTTCTGCCACCAGGCGATGCTCAGCGCGTCGCGCTCGATCGCCTCGCACATCCCGGTGATCAGCGCCTGCTCATAGCCGGCGGCCAGCGCGGTCCCAGTCGAGATCGGCGTGCTGAAGTTTTCGCCGGGATACTCGGGCGCCAGACCAACATAGACCGCCATCGCCGGCACATACAGCGGGCGGCCGGTGATCAGCGAGTGGCCCTGGATCCAGCGCATCTTTTTGGTGTTGCTTGGTGGCGTGAGCGTGTTGGCCGGGTGGCGATACTCGGCCTCGCTGCAGCGCGGGAACAGCTCCATATCCACCGCGTCGTCGCCCAGTTCCTGGCGGGTGGCGACCACAAAGTCGTAGGAGCGCGGCTTGACGTTGCAGTAGCGCTCAAGGGTCTCGCAGTAGGCCTTGGCCTCGGCCCAGTCGCGCTCGATGTGGGCGCCGGTGCCGGTTGGCTGCTCGGCCAGCCCGAGATCGAAGCTGCTGACCCCGGCGGTGTAGACCGAGATCTGCGGGTTGCCAGGCGTCTGGGCCAGCTCAAAGGCGCGGCCAATCACGCCGGTCCGCGGGCTGGTGTAGGGGGCGACCCGCGCCAAAATTTCCTCAGATGTCAAAAATGTGCGCACCATTCCCAGGCTCCTAACGTGCTACAGACTGACTGGCTGGCTGGTGCAGCTGCTCCAGCGGATAGATGGCATAGCGTGAGCAGACGCGGCACAGCGGATTGCGCGGAATGCGCACCTGATCGCGCTGGCCGGATTGATCGATGCGCTGCATCGACCCGTGGGGCTGGCTGTGCAGCCCGGCAATGATGCCGCTGGCCAGCAACGCCACTGGCACGCTGGCGAGATCCTGCGTCGGTGCGACTGCGCTGTTGAACATGGCATACGTGTGGCTGAGGCACTCCAGACACGCCGAGGTGCCAGCGATCACCGGCCCAAGGTTGACGGTTGTGGTGGTGTGGACCGGCAGCACGCGCACCTGATCGCGGCGGGCCAGGCGCAGCACCTGCGCGTGCCCAGCAAATGGGAAGGCCGCAAACCAGACCAGCGGGGCGTGGAGCTGCTCGGGCAGTCCCGGCAGCGCCACCAGCGCCCAGCCCTGTCGGGTGCTGTGCAGCTGCAGTTCGGCAAACCAGTCCGGGCTGGGCGAATCGGTGAACAGACAGTTGATCGTGGGCATACCAAACCTCGCTGAGATAAAGCTCCAGCAACCGCGCCATTCAGCGATGCGGGTCGCTGGAGCTATCTCGCTTCATCAACTACTCGATAACTACGGCATCGCCGGAGCAGGCGGTGCTGATCGTACAGTAGCTGCCGACGCTGCTGATACAGCCGAGGGTCGAGAGACAGGCGGCGGCGACGTTGCTGATGTGCTCTTCAAGTTCGTCGGCGAACAGGTCGGCGTCGGTCACGATCTCTTCGGCGTTGGTCAGGTTGGTGGGTTCCATTGGGTAGCTCCTTGGGTTCAAAATCAAGCGATATTCAAAAGTCCGAACTGGCGA
>DAOTUS010000335.1:0-3190 GCA_034437415.1 Herpetosiphonaceae bacterium | reverse complement strand
TATATGGCGTCCCTCCCGCGAATACGTGCGCTTTTTGGGTTTCCCGGTCATCGCGCAGGTCGGTGCGAACGCCATACATGGTGTCCATGGGCCTAATCTAACATTGTCAAAGTAGGATTCAATCGCTTTCACACCCTTCGTGCGGGTACCCGTGTGCGGGTGTCGTGCCCTTCGTGGATCAGAAAACAGAACTGCCCCGATCCCTAATACCCCTGCGCCAGCTGGTCGGACAGGGTGGCCCGCAGCTCATCGGAGACGCGCATATACAGGCCGCGGCCCTCGGCGACAATCGTGCCATCGGGCAGCTGGGCAAAGCCCTCCATCTCCAGCGCACGGCCGCGATCCTTCACAATCATGCCGACAAAGGTGATCTCCTGGTCGAGCGGCGCGGGCTGGCGGTAGCGGATCTCCAGGCGACCGGTCATGGTCCAGGCGTCGATCAGGAAGCCGGCCCGGCCGATCGTCTCGTCGAGAATCGAGGCGATAATGCCGCCGTGGACAAAGCCCGGCCAGCCCTGGTGGACGGCGGTCGGCTGGAAGCGGGTGACCACGCGGTTTTCTTCCTCAAAAAAATCCAGTTTCAGCCCCTGGGGGTTGCCTTTGCCACACACAAAACAGGCCTGCGAGTCGAGTTGCTGCTGCATTAATCGATGCTCCTTGCGACGAAATTCACGGTTTATCGGGCGATTATAGCATGGGCCTCAGGCAAGGTGCAGGCCAGCGCTGCGGTGGCGGGCTGGATCTCTGCGGCCGCATTGTCTGTGGGCGTTGCTGATCCTGCGGGATATTGATAGGATTGCGCCGCAGGAGTTCGACGGCCAGGGCGGCATCTACGCCCAACTGGGCGCCGTTTGATCTGTCAGCCCCGGTAAAACCGGGCCACAATCCCTATATCGGCTAGAGTATGCCGCCGCAGTATTTACAGTAGGCCGCGTCCTGGTCGTGGCCCTCGCGGCCGCAGGTCGGGCAGGCATCGTAAGCAGCAGCAGCAGATCAAAAATCTTACCGGGCCGAATTACTCCGTGGAGGCGCTGCTTCCAGCGGGGCGTGGGATAGCAAAAAGCGCCTCGCTATTCGCAAGGCGCTTCGTACATTCACCACCTGGGTTAGCGGGCCAACCCTGTGGTGATGCGTTGATGACTATGATCCATGTGCATCACCTCCTTTATATTTGTGCGGGTGTATCCATCTCTCTATCATTAGAGATAAGTATACCCAAGTTTTGCGTCCGCGCAAGGGCTTTGGGCTGCGACTTTTGATGGATGTTTGAGGGCGGCGCTGCCGGCGTGGCTCATGGGAGAGGAAGGATGCTATAATCGCCACATTCTATCGCAGGTATTGCACCCTACAGGAGGTATCTCTATGTCTGAACAGCCCGATCGTGATGTCGAAAAGGTCTATGCGGTCAAGGATTTCGTGGCGAAGCTGCGGCGGCTGGCCGACGCGCTCGAGCAAGAAAAACCCTTCACCATCCAGGTGGCCGGCGAGCGGTTCACCGTCCCCATCGATGCCGAGATGAGCGTCGAGCATGAGCGCGGAGAGGCTGGCGAAGAGCTGGAGTTCCAGCTCAAGTGGCAGCGCGGCGCCTAGCGATCCGCCAGCCCTCCCACGAAGCGTGGGTAGATTCGTTGGCCGGGGCGGTCGATGCCAGAGAGTTAGGCATCGACCGCCCCGGCTTCACGCTGTGGGCGGCGCATTCAGCTCGGCTGGCGGCGCGGGGTGGATCCCAGCGGCGACCAAAACGGCCAGCAGCTCCGTATCGCCAAACGGCTTGGCCAGGAAGATGGTGAGGAAGCGCCGCAGGAGCAGGCGGGCCGAGGCCTCGTCCAGCGCGCTGGTTATGATGATCGGCAGATCAGGCTGGACATCCGCGATCGCTTTGATCAGATGGCCATGCTGCATCAGTGGCAGCGTTGCATCAACAATCACCCCGTCCCAGAGCGTCCGGGGGTCGCACAGCAGCTCCAGGGCGTCGGCTTCATTTTCTACCCCCTGCACGACATAATTATGCGGCGCCAGAAAGCGTCCGATCAACACCGCAATCGCCGGGTCATCATCAACAATAAGCACATGTGGGTGGGTTGGTTGGGTGTTCGGCATCGGTTGTGCTCCTGTCCCTCATCTGCATTGGCATAGGAGCACAGGTGGCAGATGAGCCGTATCAAGACATCATATTCGGTGTAGTATACCATTGGTATAGGGGTCAATAAGGCTGTACGGCGGGTCTCCGTACCCGCTGTACGACCCTAAGCCCTAGCGCCCAAGCAGCCGATCGATATCAGCCATGTAATCGGCCTCCAGCGGGCCGAAGCGCAGCGCGCCGCTGTTCTCCTGTACCTGCTTGACTGTGCGGAAGCCAGGGATGGGAATGTTCTGCCGGGCCGCGGTTGATCGCCGCCAGATTGGAGCGCTCGCAGACCTCCCGCACCGCCGGGTTATCGTCAAGCACATTCAGCTGAAACTGGATGCTGGTGCAGGCCGGGTCCTGGGCGAACACCTCGGCACGGTCGGCGAAATCGGTGCTCCATCCATAGGCGCGAATTTTCCCCTCGGCAACCAGCGCCTCCAGGGTTTCGCGCACCGGGACGGCCTGGTCGGCGGGATAGCCGTTGTCGTGAAACTGGTACAGATCGATGTAGTCGGTGCCCAGGCGCCGCAGCGAATCCTCGCAGGACTGGCGGATCTGCTCCGGCTCGGCGCTGTTGCCGGTGACCTGGCGGGTGACCTCGTCGAAGATCGCGTTGAACTTGGTCGCGATCACCACCTGCTCACGGCGGCCGCTGAAGGCCTGCCCAAGGACCCGCTCGCTGTGGCCGGCGCCGTAGACATTGGCCGTGTCGTAGAATGTGACCCCGGCGTCCAGCGCGGCGTGCAGCGCCCGAATCGACTCGTCATCATCGACCTCGCCCCAGCCGTTCGGCGTCTCGCCGCTCCAGAATGGCCCGCCAATCGCCCAGCAGCCCATGCCGAGGGCGCTGACCACGATCCCGGAGCGCCCAAGGGTCCGTTTAAATACCTCAGACATCGCTTCCTCCTGACCAAAAAAGACTTGGCGCCATGGTACTCCACTTTGCACTAGTGGGTCACTTGTCACGTCCATCGCCATTGGGCAGCCGCCCGAGATCGGCGGATGGGCCGACGGGTGACGGCACCCGAGCCGCCTTGGCTATGCCGCCGCTGCCGCTGGCGT
>DAOTUS010000334.1:0-8204 GCA_034437415.1 Herpetosiphonaceae bacterium | reverse complement strand
TATATGGCGTCCCTCCCGCGAATACGTGCGCTTTTTGGGTTTCCCGGTCATCGCGCAGGTCGGTGCGAACGCCATACATGGTGTCCATGGGCCTAATCTAACATTGTCAAAGTAGGATTGATATGGTTCTTGGCGACTCGGGAATAAATATTCTGCTGGCGGCTAACGATGTGACTCTGGCGGCGATTCTGGTGGTGAGCTTTTCGCTGCTGGCCTATATTGCGCTGCACAACTGGCGCAACGCGGTTGGGCGCTCGTTTTGTCTGCTGGTCGGCAGCCTGATTATTGTGCTTGGCGGCGCCGTGCTGCTCCGGCAGGCGCGCACCGAAACAACTATCAATGTGCTCTGGCGGCTCCAGTGGATTGGAATTGCGTTTGCTCCGGCGGCCTACTGTCACTTTGCGCTGGCGCTGATGCGCAGCACCGGGGTGAGCCAGGCGTGGATGCGCACGATTATTCCGGTGACCTACATCATGAGCGCGGCCTTCTGGTTCCTGGCGATCTCAAGCGACCTTCTGGTTGTGCGCGATGTGCCCAATCGCCCGTTTGTGGCCTTCGGCGCCGGTCCCTTCTTCTGGATCTTTATCCTGTATTTTGTGACTATCACCGCGCTAGGCGTGTGGTGCATTCGGCAGGCCCGCCAGCGCTCGATCACGCCGGCCACCCGCCGCCGCCTGTTCTACCTCAGCACGTCGTTTATGGCCCCAATGCTGGGCGTATTTCCCTACCTGCTGATTGCGGCCAGCGCCAGCTGGAGCTGGGTGCCGGTCTGGCTGCTGCTGATGCTGCTGGGCGCCAGCACCACCGGGGTCGGCATTATGATGACGCTGATGACCTACAGCGTGGCCTTCCACGGCGTGATCGTGCCCGATCGGATTGTCAAGTATAATTTTTTGCGCTATGTCCTGTACGGCCCGGTGGTCGGGGTGGCGCTGATCGTCTGTCTGCAGCTGGTGGAGCCGCTGGCGCTCGTCACCGGGCTGCCCCGTGACACGATCTCGATTTTCGGCGTTGTGGTGATGACGGTGCTGATGCCGATCTTCATCGGCCGGGTGCGGCCCACGGTGGATATGCTGATCTATCGCCAGGATCGGGCTGAGATGAACTGGATCCGCAATATCGAGCAGCGCTCGTTCACCCGGCTCGATCTGCGCCAGCTTTTGGAAAATACGCTGGTGGCGGTGTGCGGCACGCTGCGGGTCGAGTCGGGGTTTGTGGCGGCGCCAAGCGCGGAGGGCTTTTTAGTCCAGGCCTCGTGCGGGCCACGGCGCACGATCAAACGGTTTCTGAGCACCTGGTCGCTGAACAATTTGCTGGAGACCTTCGACGGCCAGCCGCAGAACCGCAACCTGCCGCCGCAGCTTGAGGACTTTATTGTGCGCGACGGCTTCTGTCTGCTGCCGCTGTACAACACGCAGGGCAATCTGCTTGGGGCGATTGGGGTGGCCTGTCGCCCGGAGCAGCTTACCGTCGATACGCGGCGCCTGATCAACACCCTGGCCCACCAGATGGAGCTGGCCCTGACCCATATCCAGCTGCAGCAGGGGCTATTCGACTCGCTGCGGGGCCTGACGCCCCAGACCGAGTCGCTCCACCAGCTGACGACCGAGCTGGAGAGCACCGTCGTCGAGAGCCACGAGGGCCAGCTGGCCGCCGATGTGGCCCTCCACCCCGAGTTTCCCCAGCAGGTCAAGGATGCGCTCAACCACTACTGGGGCGGCCCCAAGCTCAGCGATAGCCCGCTGCTGGGGCTGCGGACGGTGCGCCACTATCGCGACGAGCAGGGCGGCAGCCCAACCCGGGCGCTCCAGGGTGTGCTGCGCCAGGCAATTGAGAATCTGCGCCCGGAGGAGCAGCTGGACCCAAGTGCGCCAGAGTGGATGCTGTATAACATTCTTGAACTGCGTTTTTTAAAGGGTCTCCGAATTCGGGAAATTGTGGATAAATTGGCGATGAGCGAGTCCGATTTCTATCGCAAACAGCGTGTGGCGGTTGAGGAAGTGGCACGTCAGCTTGCAATGATGGAAGATCAGGGCGAACACCAGTCGCTGCCGCGCTAATGACGGCCTGGTTGGCAGAGTCCGTCAGGCGGATGTGAGGACGTTGCATGGACAGTTATGAGCGCCGAGCGCGCTTTATTCATCGTTTTGGGACGCCGATGACGACGCTAAACGCCGGCCTCGCGCTGCTGGAACGCTACCTCAGCGAGCTGCCGGCGGATCCACGACTTGATGAGGTAATGGCGCTGCTCAATCGTTCCAGCATCCGGCTAGCGCAGGCGGTTGAGATGTTGAATGTGCATGTGCAGGATCATCCGGTTGGCATTCAGGTGATTGTGCCCGAGGCGCTGCTGATCGCCAACCAGCCGATCCCGACGCCGCAGGATCAGGCCGCGCTGGTGCAGCGCCGCAAGCCGCCGCCAGCCCCCGCGCCCGCCAGCGACGAGAAGCCGTGCATTCTGCTGATCGAGGACTCGGCGACCTATCGGGCGATTATGGCGGCCCGCCTGAGCCAGGCCGGCTACAGCGTGCTGCTGGCCCCCGACGGCCTGGTTGGGCTGGATATCGCCCGTGATAAGCAGCCAGCAGTGATTATTCTCGACCTGATGCTGCCCCACCTGACCGGCGAGCAGGTTGCGTTTGTGCTCGGCGAAGACCCCGAGACCAAACAGATCCCGATTGTGATCTATACCAGCCTGGAGAATATCCATATCAATCGGCTCGACCCGCGCCTGCACATTATTCGCAAAGACGAGGCGCTCGATCATCTGCCCGCCCTGCTGGACGAGCTGATCGCGGCCCGGCGCCGCCCGGTGCAGTCGGAGATCCTGATTATCGAGGACGACCCGGAGCTACAGGCGGTGCTGGTCAGCGGGCTGTCGGCGGCCGGCTATACGATCAGCACCGCCAGCACTGGCGAGGAGGGCCTGCGCCTGGCCGGGCGGCAATCGTTTGATCTGATCATGCTGGATTTGATGCTGCCCGATATTGATGGCTGGACGGTGCTGCGCCTGCTGCGCGAGCGCAACCAGACCGTAACCACGCCAACGATGCTGGTCTCGGCGCTGGACCACGCCAGCGAGAAGGTGCGCGGCTTTCAGCTCGGCGCCGACGACTATGTCACCAAGCCGTTCGACTGGAACGAGCTGCTGGCGCGGATCAACGCCTCGCTGCGGCGGCGCGAGATCGAGGGCAGCGCCAACCCGACCACGATGCTGCCGGGCAACAAGGCGATTGAGCGGGCGATTATGGCGCGGGTCGAGGCCGATGTGCCCTTCGCGGTGGCCTACTGCGATCTAGACAACTTCAAGGCCTACAACGATGAGTATGGCTTTCTCAAAGGCGATGCGATTATCCACCAGACGGCGCGGATTATCACCGCCGCGGTGGAGCGCTACGGCGAGCCGGGGGATTTTGTCGGGCATATCGGCGGCGACGACTTCGTGATCATCACCCACCCCGACCTGATTCCGGCGATCTGCCAGCCGATTATCGATGAGTTCGATCAGCTGGCGCCGCTGTACTACGACGTGGAGACGCGCCAGCGCGGCTTTATCAACCAGTTCGACCGCGAGGGCAACCCCAAGGTCTTCCCGCTGGTCAGCATCTCGATCGGGATCGTCTCCAGCTACAACCACACGATCACCCACTTTGCCGAGGTTGGCGACCTGGCCGCCGATGTGAAGAAGCAGGCCAAGGCCTATCCCGGCAGCGTCTACTTCGTCGAGGGCGCCGCCGGAATCCAGTCGGCCACCGCGCTCAGCGACTACGCCCAGATGCTGCCCAACGCCGACCACGAGGGATGATTAGAAGATTCATTTGTGACCTCACCCCGGCTGCTCCGGCAGCCACCCCTCTCCCCAACCGTGGGAGAGGGGAAAACCGCTTATTTGGGTATTGCCACTACACCTGGAACGTGTTGACCAGCGAGAAGCCGTGGTTGCGCAGGACGTGCTCGGCGTCGGCGGCGCGGTCGGGGTTGGGGGTTTCAATCGCGAAGATTGTCGCGCCCTGCTCCAGCGACTCCTGGTACGAGGCCGCCAGATCGTCGACCAGCCCAATCTGGGAGAAGGCGCCCATCACGCCGCCAGCCGCCGCCCCGGCCATCGCGGAGCCGAGAATGCCGGCGCCCAGGACTGGGCCGACGCCTGGAATGGCGAAGGCCGCCAGCCCCGCCAGCACCCCGCCAAGCGTGCCGCCAGTGGTCGCCCCGGCCGCCGCGCCCTTGGCCACGTCGGTCTGATCGCTGTCCGCCGAGATCTGCTCGGGCGATGGATGGAGCAGCGAGATATCTGCCTGGGCAAAGCCCGCCTGGGTTAGTTGATCGAATGCCTGCCCGATGCTCGGCCGGTCCTCGGCGATTCCCATAACGCGATAGTTAGCCATTCCAGCCTCCTGTGTAGATTTCTAGCCAGTGTAGGGCAAGGAATATGCCAGTGCTGGGCTTGGACAGCGGATCGGGCAGGTGCTTTATAGAAACTGCGCCAGAAAACCCCGCCCCTTCACCCACAGGGTACCCGGCGTGGGATGAATGGCGCATAGGGCTTCCACAGGTGTGATCGAGGCGGATTTAGGCCGATCTAGCGGGAAAGATCGAGTATACTATCTGGCGCTATGCCTTCCTTGGTTCGGTGTCGCCACGCCCCCGGTTGTTGGTAGCAGCGCGGGGGCTTCACTTGCCATCCTCGTTTGGATGCTCCTCATGGACCAATAGTTCGCCAGGCGCGACGCCCAGCAGCACGGCCAGCTTATCGAGTGCCTCTAAGCTTACCTCCGTTGTTTCGTTGTACCAGTAGCGCCGGATCATACCGATGGTCAGGCCGCTTTGGCGTTGCAGTTGAGACATGTTCAAGCCCTTCTGTTCTGCCACCTCGTGTAACCGCAGTCGTGCCATAACTACCCTCCAATATTTGGCTGATGGGTGAATTATAGCATCGTTAGTATATCATTGTCAATACCCTATTGACAGTATATATCATCCGTGCTATACTGTCTGTAATAAGTAAAGATTGCTAGGCGCTACCAATACCTAGCAGCATCGAAAGGAACCAAGGCAATGAACGCTACCGCCAAGGTATTGGAGATTGCCGCTCAGGCCGAACGGCGCGGCGTTGAACAGGGCGCACGGGAAGCGATGAACCTGATTGAACGGGAACTCAAGGCCCGGCTGAAAGAGAAGCAAGCGGCATACCGATGCAGACCCCAACCAACCGTACATCGCACAGCGTCTATACCCTGAATTACCATCTGGTGTTTGTGACAAAGTATCGGCATTGCGTTCTCAAGGGGCGCATTGCCGATCACCTCAAGGCAGCGATACCAACGGTGTGTACCCGCTATGGTTGGGAACAATTAGCCCTTGAGGTGATGCCGGATCATGTTCATCTGTTTCTCTCAGCACCGCCCACGACTGCGCCAATGGTCATTAATCAGAAGGAAGCCCAACGATGATCGTCACCCGTTGCTACAAGTATCGCTTACGACCCACGCCCGCCCAGGTTGAAACCCTGGTGCAGTGGGCGGGCTGTCGGCGCTGGCTCTGGAATTGGGCCTTGGGGCGCAAGCAGGCCCACTATGCAGCAACGGGTAAAAGTCTGTCCTACAACGTGCTGGCGGGCGACATGGTTGATCTCAAACGCCAGCCGGATACCCTGTGGCTGAAGGACTGCCACTCGCAGGTGTTGCAGCAAGTCCTGATGGATTTAGAAACAGCCTTCGTCAACTTCTTTGAGAAGCGGGCCAAGTATCCCCGGTTCAAAAGCCGCAAGCGGACACCGCACAGCATGCGCTTTCCGCAGAATGTCACGGTCGTGGATGACCGCACGGTGAGCATCCCCAAGATCGGTCTTGTCTGGGCGGTTATTCATCGTCCATTGCAGGGTGTGGTCAAAGGGGCTACGGTCAAGCAGGATGCCACGGGCGCGTGGTGGGTGGTATTTGTCTGTCATATTGAGCGCCCGAATGTTGCGCCAACCTGCCACAACCCCGTGGGGATTGATATGGGCCTGGAGAGCTTTACCACCTTGCACACAGGCCAGAAAGTTGCCCCGCCTAAGTTCTATCGCCGGGGTGAGAAGAAATTGAAGCGCCTGGCCCGAAAGCTATCACGCGCCCAGAAGGGGAGCAATAACCGCCAGAAGGCCAAACAGCGCCTTGCTAAAGCTCATCAGCGGGTCAAAAATCAGCGGGCGGACTGGCTGCATAAACACGCCCTGGGAATTATCAAACAGTTTGATACGGTGTGCATCGAAGATTTGAACGTCCGTGGCCTTGCGAGAACCAAGCTGGCGAAGTCGTTCAATGATGCTGCTGTGAGTCAGTTTGTCCAGATGTTGGGCCAGAAAGCGGAATGGCACGGCGGGCGGGTGGTGAAGGTTGGGCGGTTCTACGCCTCATCCAAAACCTGCCACCGCTGCCACGAGAAAACCACCTTGACGCTTTCGGATCGGGTGTGGACGTGTGCCATCTGTACCACCACCCACGACCGTGATGGGAATGCTGCGATCAATATCTTGCATGAAGGACTACGTCTCGTCGCCGCCGGAATGTCGGAGACGCAAAACGCTGCCGGAGATGCTGTAAGACCTGCGATTGCGGGCGGGCATCGGTGAAGGCGGAAGCCCCACGTCACCCAATGGGTACCCGGCGTGGGGAGGATTCACAATGCAACCCGATGTTAGCTGAAGGTGATTCGCGTGAAAATTAGAGTTTTTATTGGGGCGCTGCTGCTGCTGCTGAGCGCAATCCGGCCACTGCCAGCCGCCGCCCACCCGCTTGATGTGCTGTTTCAGGATATGCGGGTGCAGCTTTTCCCCGCCGAGATCGTGCTGGAGGTGCATCTGATCGCCGGGCCGCTGGTGACGCCGCGCCTGTGGGCCGACCTCGACAGCGACGGCTCCGACACGCTCGATCAGGCCGAGATCGAGGCCTGGTGCGCCGCCTATCTGGCCCAGCTTGATGTGCGCTTTGATGCTACGCGCCAGGTGTTTGCGCTGGCCAGCGTTGAGCAGTTCCCGGCCACCCGCACCGAGTTTATCGGGGCCAGCGCCACCAATCTGGAGTGGACCGCCAGCGCTGCGCTGCCAGCGGCCATCGCAGCCGGCGAGCATCGGCTGGACCTGCGCTCCGAGGCCTACCGCGATATCGGCGCCAGCGACTGGAGCAAAACCCGCGGCCGGGCCGGGATTGTGGTGCGCGAGGCCACCACGAGCACGTCGCACGAGGCCACTTTTCCGGTCAAGTGGCCCGCCGCGCCAGGGCCAGAGCCAGGGAGTGACCAGCCCGAGGCCGCCGCCGATCCGGCCAGCGGCCTGAGCCAGGGCGGATCGAGCGACTCGCTGCTCAACCGGCTGCGCGGCGGCGACGGCTCGCTGGGGCTGATCGCGGGCGCACTGGCGCTGGCGTTCGTCTTTGGCGCCCTGCACGCGCTGCAGCCCGGCCACGGCAAAACCCTGGTCGCCGCCTATCTGGTCGGCTCGCGCGGGACAGTTCGCCACGCGATTCTGCTGGGCGGAGTCGTCACCTTCACCCACACCGCCAGCGTGCTGGTGCTCGGCACGCTGGTGCTGATCTTCAGCGCCTGGGTGAATCCACAGCAGATCATCCCTGGGCTGACGGTGGCCTCGGGGGCGCTGGTCGCGGCGGTCGGCCTGAAGCTGCTGTGGGATCGCTGGCGGCTGCTGCGGGGCGGCCACGGGCACGATCACGCCGACGACCACGATCACGCCGACGACCACCATCACTCGCCCACCCACACCCATTCCCACACCCACGCGCTGCCGCAGACCATCAGCGGGCGCTCGCTGATCTCGCTGGGCGTCTCCGGCGGGCTGGTGCCGTGCCCCGAGGCGCTGGTGATTCTGATTGTGGCGGCCACGATCGGGCGGCTGGGGCTGGGGCTGGCGATGATTGTCTGCTTCAGCCTGGGGCTGGCGGCGGTGCTGATCGCGATTGGCGTGGTGCTGGTTACGGTTGGCGAGCGCCTGTTCGGCCGCGTGCCCCGCAACGGCCGCATGATGCAGGCGCTGCCGACGCTCAGCGCCGCGCTGGTGGTTGCGCTGGGGGTGGCGCTGGCGGTTGAGGGCGTGGGGACGCTGCTGTAGGCCGGGGATCGGGGATCGGGGTAATACCGTTCAAATAAGCCGGAACGGTGACATTTCTGACCTCACCCCGGCGCTGCGCGCCACCCCTCTCCACGGCGGTGGA
>DAOTUS010000333.1:0-11334 GCA_034437415.1 Herpetosiphonaceae bacterium | reverse complement strand
GGATCGGGCAGATCGGCGCCGAGGGTGCCGACAACGGCCACCGGATCGCCAGCGGCGGAGTCCCGCCACGCCCGGATCGTGAGGCGGTCGGCCAGCTGGTGGGCGGTGTGGGCATCCAGGACCACCTCACCGCTGCGGGCCAGCGCCTCGGCCTGGGCCAGTCGGTCCAGCGTCGCCCCCGCCAGCACATCAAGGAGCTGGATGGCGGGATCGCCGACCAGGAAACGCCGCACCGTACCGCTGGCCACGGCGACCTTGATCGTCAGGGCCAGGGCAAGGCCACCGGGGAGGGGCAGCGCGGCAAAGGCGGCCATTGCGGTCTGCATCGCCAGGGCGCAGCGGGTGGCCAGCCAGCCATCATCGTCGGCCAGCCAGACAGTGATCGCATCGCCGCTGAAGCCAACCACGCTGCCGCCATAGCGATCAAGCACCCCGATCAGGGTCGCATAGACCGCATCGATCTGGCGGGTCACCTCCTCGGCGCCGCGGCGCATGCCCAGCTGGCTCGCCAGCGCCTCGGTCAGCGCGGTGAAGCCGCTGATATCGGCAAAAAGCATCGCCCCCGGTGCGCGGTCAGGCAGCGGAGCGCCGCGCACCAGCGCGGCATAGCGATCCGGGGGAAGATACGGCCGGATCAGCGCCGGGTCAATCGCAGCGTCAGCGTGGCTCAAACTGCGCACCTTCCAGGCGGCGATCGCGCTCGTTCTGCATGCGCTCCAGATCGTGAATCAGCATCACGCCGGTTTTGTACTCCAGGATGCCCTGCTGGCGCCAGTCCTGGAGCAGCCGGTTGATCCACTCGCGGCGCGCCCCCACCAGCGAGGCCAGATCATCCTGGGTCAGGCCCAGCTCAATCCGGTAGCGGCGGCCGGGCTCCAGCTCTTCGCCAAACTGGCCGTTGTACAGCAGGAGGATATGGAGCAGCCGTCCGGCGGCGTCATACTGGGCGACCGTCTCCACATAGGCGGCGGTCCAGCGCGCCTTCTGCACAACCAGGCGGGCCATCGCCACGGCCAGGCCGGGGATCTCGTGCATATAATCCATAAAGCGCGGCCCGCTGATCTCCCAGATCGTCCCGGCGGTGATGGTCTTGGCGTTGGCCGAGCGCGACTCCAGATCGATGATGCCAAACTCGCCGATCAGATCGCCAGTTGTGAAGATATTGATCGAGGTCTCGTTGCCCGCCGAGCTCAGCTTGAAGATCCGCACTTTGCCCTTCTGGATGAGGTAGAGCTTATCGCTGGGGTCGTCCTGCCAGAACAGCATGGTATTTTTGGCATAGGGAACGGGATGAAAATCGTTCAGCATCCGCGCCAGATCGGCATTGCTCAGGACCCTAAACAGGGGCACTGATTTCAGAAACGCCAGCTGACGCGCAGAAGGATTGTGCCGATCCGAAGTTTCCATAACGATCTCCCCGCAGTAGTACATTCCACGCTCACACGTGTGTCGTAGGACACACGTGTGAGCGTGCATGATACCACGGCGAGGTAGCGCTGGCACCCAAGGGCGGCATCACGCATGCTCGGCGCTGATCTCAATATGTTCGACCGTGCCGCCATCGGCCTGCAGAAACAGCTTGATATCGTGGAACTGATGGGCCAGCCACATCGACAGATCCTCGCGGGCGACCTGCTCCTGCAGAGCGGTGGCGCGGGCGTGCCGCTCGGGGATCGGCATCTCCAGGGCGGTGCGCAGCGCCTCCATGGTGCCGATAATATCGCTTGGCGAGACAATCAGAGCCTGGTCGCTGAGCTGCTCGGCGGCCCCGGCGCCCTCGGAAAGAATCAGCACCCCCGATTTTTCGTTGACGGTGACGCCCTCTTTGGCGACCAGATTCATGCCATCGATAATCGGGTTGACCATCAGCACATCGTAGAGCTGCATGGCCGCCACAGCCCGCGCATAGTTATCGCCGACGACCAGCTCGACCGGCTGCCACTCCTCGCTGCCATAGCGGGTGTTGATCCAGCCGGCCACAATCATAATCTCTTCCAGATAGCGCTGATACTCTTCCACGCCCAGCCGCGAGGGCACCAGGATAGCCACAAACTTGACCCGCCCGCGATACTCGGGATAGGTCTCCAGGAGCTGCTCGAAGGCGTGAAAGCCGCGCACGATATTCTTCGATGGCTCAACCCGGTCGATCCGCACAATCGTCTGGTCGCCGGTGTAGGCGCGCAGGCGCTGGCGGTAGGAGCGCACCTCGTCGGAGTTGGCCAGCGCCATCAGGCCGCGCACATCGATCGAGATGGGGTAGGTTTTGAGCTGAACAGTCTGGCCGTTAAGCGTGATGCACTGCTGGGCGTAGTCGATGTCGGTCTCGGGCAGGTAGGCCAGGCAGGTGTTGAGGAAGTTGCGCAGAAAGCGCTGGGTCTGAAAGCCGAGGATATCGCACTGGCACAGCGAGGTCAGAATCTCGCGGCGCATCGGGTGGGGCAGTAGCGCCCAGTAGTCCGGGCCGGGCCAGGGAATGTGCAGGAAAAACGTCACACAGCTGCCGGGCGGCAGGCCGCGCTCGCGCAGCAGCTGCGGGCAAAAGTACAGATGATAGTCATGCAGCATGATGATCGGCGCATTTGGCGCCAGGGCCGCCTCCTGACACAGAATGTCGGCAAAGGCCGCGTTGACCTGCTTGTAGGAGTCCCAGGCGTCCCAGACCTGGCGATCGATCACGGGAGTGCGCGGGGCATCCCACATATAGTGCTGCAGGAACCACAGCAGCGGGTTGCTGATCGTGTTGTAGTAGGCGTTGTAGACCTCTTTATCCACGGTGACGAAGCGCAGGTCAAACTGGCTGTTGTCGTTCGCCCAGTGGATGGCGACCCCGCCGGCGGCGCTGGCCATCTGGCGATCGCCATCGCCCATGGCCGCCGCGACCCAGCGCGGGCTGACATAGCGATTGATCGCGCTGACCGCCGTGACCAGCCCGCCAGCGCCGCGCTGGCCCTCGATCCCGCGATCCGAGACCTGGTACTCCACCGGCCCGCGGTTGGAGGCGACCAGCAGGGTGTGATTTTCAAAAAGCTCAGCGCTCAGGCGCTCCAGGCGTTCGGCCTGGGTTTCGACGAGCGCGATCAGACTAGTATCTAGCATGCCAGCGATCTCCTTTTACTAAAACGCTAGGAGTTCTCCTTTGAACAAAAACAGCATGAACAATTGTAGCAAGAAGCCGTCCCCAGGCCAGCGCGTCCAGGCGCCGCGCCCGAACTGAAACACCGCGGCGCCCAGCAGAAATGCCGTGCGCCGCGGTGTTTTAGTTCCCCGTGATCGACGTGAGTTACTCGCCGAGAAAGACGCCCGGCCGGGTCTTGAGCTTTTCGAGAATGGTTTCCTGAATGATCGAGCGAATCCGCTCGCTGAGCTGCGAGACCAGCAGCGGATCTTCGGCCGCGTCAGGGCCATACTCCTCGGTCGAGATCGGCTCGCCAAAGACGATGTACCACTTGCTGGGCAGCGGGATAAAGCCCAGCGGCCCCAGCAGCGGAAAGGTTGGGGTGATCGGGAAGTAGGGAAAGCCGATCAGCTTGGCCAGCGGCTTGAGATTGTACAGGTTGGGGTGAATCTCCTCGCTGCCGATGATCGAGACCGGAATGATCGGCGCGCCGGTCTTGACCGCCACTTTGACGAAGCCGCCGCGCCCAAAGCGGGCCAGCTTGTAGCGATCTTTGAACAGCTTCCCGACGCCTTTAAGTCCCTCGGGGAACACCCCAACCAGCTCATCGCGGCTCAGCAGACGCTCGGCATTCTCGGGCAGCGCCTGGACCTGGCCCATGCGGCTGAGCAGCGGCGCAAGCACCGGGATCGACGAGAACCAGCTCAGGTGCAGATTGCGCAGCACCCGCGGGGTCGGATGATCCTGCTGCAGCGCCATGCCGACCATCGCGCCGTCCCACGGCAGCACCCCCGAGTGGTTGCAGACCAGCAGGGCGCGGCCGTTCTCGGGGACGTTTTCCACCCCAATCGCCTCGACGCGCCAGTACTTGGTGTACATAAAGGTCAGCAGCGGGCGGGCCAGCTCGAGGATATCGTAGTCGAGACCAAACTCATCGACGGCATAGTCGCCGCGCCAGCGCCGCCGCAGGCTGTCGACGTTGGCGTCGAGCTGATAGCGCAGCACCAGCCCGATCCCTTTCCAGAAATCGGCATCGAGGTAGTCGCTGTTGATGTTGGACTTAAGCGCGGCCATGGCCGTCTCGACCACCTTTTTGGGCCAGCGCGTGACCGAGCCGCGAATCAGGCCGACGACCTCGGCGATCGCGCTCTGGCGCTCCTCGTCGTTGGTCGGCATGGAGCGAATCTCGGACTCCAGCGCCGCGAGCAGCGAGTCGATCCGGGTGTGGGAGGCCCCAGCCGGGCCTACGCTGATGTTGCGCACTGCCACGGGGGTGGACTCCTCAGCGGTATCAACCAGCTGGACGGCCGCGCTGTCGAGGGTGGCGGGCAGCTTCGCCGGGCTGGTCTGCGGCGCGACATCGGCATCGACCAGCTGGACGGCCGCGCTGTCGAGGGCGACCGGTAGCGTGCCGCTGGAGGCAAACTCGGTTGCGGTATCGACCAGCTTGACCGCCTCGGCGTCCAGGCTCACCGGCAGGGTGGCGCTGAGCTCTTGGTCGGCCGCCTCCAGATCGACCAGCTCGAGCGCGCCTGGGTCCAGGACCACGGTCGGCTCAGCGGGCTGGGCGGAGCTGCCGTTTTTCGAGGCAGTCCGACGGCGGCGCTTGGACTTTTCTTGTTCTTGTTCGCTCATAACTGTTCCTTTTCTTCACGACGACCCTTCAGAAAAGCCCGAATCCCGTCGGTCTTTGAACGGCCTGGTAAAACCTCGGTGTAGCGCTTGAGGCGCAAGGTGTTGCGGAAGGTCTCGACGGCCTCTTCGGCGGTGTGCTTAGGCTCGTAGCCCAGCTCTTCGCGCATCTTGGTCGTATCGACCACCCAGGGATAGCGCAGGAAATCCAGCTCAAACGGCATAATCTGGTCGAGCAGCGGGTTGTTTTTTAGCCCTGGGATGCGGCGCAGGCCATAGGCGAGCGGGTGGAAGACCGGCACTGGCTGGCGGCCAACCCGCCGAATCAGCTGGCTGAGCGGCATCACGCCATCGGCGGCGATATTGAAGACCCCGTTGGCCTCGGTGGTCAGGGCGTGGAGCAGCGAGCCAATCACATCGGCCTCGTGGACAACCTGGAACAGCGGATCGAAGCCCAGCAGCATCGGCGGCACGGGCTGGGCCAGATACTGCATCAGCGAGGAGGCGCCGCTGGCTCCGATGATGCCGGGGTAGCGCAGCACGGCGATTTTGAGATCGTGGTTGCGCCGGAAGTCGGCGACAAAGCGACCGATCTCATAGCGCTGGCGCAGATTAGGCATCCCGTCGCGGGCGCGCAGGGGCGAATCCTCGGTCAGATAGACCGGGTTATCGATAAAGGCGCCGTAGATCATGGTCGTGCTTTTGAGAATAACCTGCTTGACGCCGGCCGCGTTGGCCGCCGCCACCAGCTCCATCGTGCCCATCACATTGGTCTGGAACGACTCCTCCGAGGAAAGCTTGCGGCTCTCCGGGCTCAGGCCCGAGGCGAACACCATATGCAGAATGGCCTCGACCTTCTCCTTGCGCAGCAGCTCGACCAGCAGCGGGTTACGCAGGTCGGCCTGAATATATTCGATACCTTCAATTGGCCGCTCGGGGGCGCGAATATCCAGGCCCAGAACCCGGATGATCGGGAATTTCACCAGTTGACGGGCCAGCCGTCGGCCCCAGCGGCCAGCGATTCCCGTGATCAAAACCGTGCGTCGCTCCACAGTAGCTCCTTCTGTATTATTCGGGCTGCGTCGTCCCCGTCTGCAGGAGATGATCGCTGAGCCAGTCGACCAATGAATCTTGGGTGCGTTCGGACCGTGAGGTGGCCAAGAGTTCTGCACTTAATGCTACCACATCATCGATTGCGTGATTGTTGATTGCGGCAAACCGCAGCGCCGCCAGCAGCGCCGTGGCCTCGTTGCCCGAGCGAAAGGGCCGATTTTTGATCAGCGCAAAGCACAGGGCGGCCATTTTCGCCGGCAGGTCGCTGTAGAGCTGCTCGCCAAACATCGTCAGGCCGGGGGCCGCGATCAGGCTAATCAGCCGGTCGTGGCTGTTGAAGCCAAGCCGCCCGCCGAAGCGCTCCACCACGTAGCCGTGGAGGTCCAGAATGTCGTCGCGTGAGAGATAGTTCATCGCAATTACCACGTGTCAGTGTCCTCGGGCGGCTGCGTCGGCTGGTGGAGGGTTGGGTTTTTACAGGCCGAGCAGCTCGCGAAATTCACGGTCGTAGGTGTCAACAATCCCTTTGGCCCACTGGCGCAGCTGCGGGCTGAGCGGCTTGCGCAGCACCAGCTCGCCCTCGCTAAACACCAGCTCCACGGTGTCGTGGGCGTCCAGGCCAATCGCATCCAGCCAGCCCTGCACAACCTTCGGTAGATTTTCCCGTTCAATAACCAGTGAGCGTGGCATATTTCCCCCAATGATGCCGCGAGCGCCCAGCCGCCGCCGGGCTGCCGAGCGCTCGCGGGCTACGCTATTCGTCGGTCTGCGCTCGCCGGAGGTGCGGGAACAAAATGACCTCGCGGATGGTGGTCTGGTTGGCGAAGAGCATCGCCAGCCGGTCAATGCCGATGCCCATGCCGCCGGTTGGGGGCATGCCGACTTTGAGCGCCTCAAGAAAGTCGGTGTCCATCTGCATTGCTTCGTCGTCGCCAGCGGCGTAGTCGCGGCCCTGCTCCAGGAAGCGCTGCTCCTGATCGAGCGGGTCGTTCAGCTCCGAGAAGGCGTTGGCAAACTCGGCCCCGATGGCGAACAGCTCAAAGCGCTCGACAAACAGCGGGTCGTCGGCTTTGCGCTTGGCCAGCGGCGAGAGCGGCTGGGGGTATTCGGTGATAAAGGTCGGCTGAATCAAGGTTGGCTCGACGCACTCGCTGAACAGCTCATCGACCTGCTTGGCCCAGGTCGGCTTGTAGTCGACCTTCAGGCCGGCCTCGCGGATGGCCTCGCGCAGCGTCTCCAGCTCGCGGTACTCGCGAATATCCACCCCGGTCTGGGCGTGGATCGCGTCGCGCATGGTGATGCGCGGCCACGGCCCGGCCAGCTCGATCGGCGTGCCCTGAAAGTCCAGCGTGGTGCTGCCGAAGATCTGCTCGGCGGCGTAGGCCAGCATGCCCTCGGTCAGGGTCATCATGTCGGTGTAGTCGGCGAAGGCCTGGTAGACCTCGAGCATGGTGAACTCGGGGTTGTGGAAGCGATCGACGCCCTCGTTGCGAAAATCTTTGCCGATCTCGTAGACGCCGTCGAAGCCGCCGACGATCAGGCGCTTGAGGTATAGCTCGGTGGCGACCCGCAGGAACAGGTCCTGGTGGAGCTGGTTGTGGTGGGTTTTGAAGGGCCGTGCGGCGGCGCCGCCGTAGATCGGTTGCAGCACCGGTGTCTCCACCTCCAGAAAGCCCTTCTCGTCGAGGTAGCGGCGCATGGCGCTGATCAGCCGGGCGCGAATCCGAAAGGTCTCGCGCACCTCGGGGTTGGCCGAAAGGTCGATGTAGCGCTGGCGCTGGCGGGCCTCCGAGTCGCTGAACTGGCCCTCGCGCTTGTCCGGCGGCGGCGTGAGCGCTTTGGAGAGCATGGTCCAGCTGGTGACGTGCACGCTTGGCTCGCCGGTCTTGGTGGTAAAGGCGTAGCCGGTCACGGCGACAATATCGCCCAGGTCGACGAGATCGACGAAGCGGTCGAAGGCATCGTCGCCAACATCGCGTTTGCTCAGGAAGGCCTGGAAGCTGCCGCTGTCGTCGGCGAGATGGGCAAACGACGATTTCCCCATGATCCGGCGGGTGCGCAGGCGCCCCATAATCGTGACGGTGGCCTGGCTGGCCAGCAGCTCGTCAAAGGCCGCCTGGAGGGCCGCCACCGTGTGCGTGCGCTCCGGCACCCGCGCCGGAAACGGATCGATGCCCGCCGCCTGAAACTGGCGCAGTTTTTCGTAGCGCGTTTGTTGAAGATCGTTAAATTCCATAGGTGTTTTTTCTCATGCCGACAACTAGCGGTGTCGGTTAGCGGTACAACTTGACATTATAGCCGAAGTAGCTGGTTTGTATTGCATCGCGTCATAGCGGTTTCAGGGCATGGGCAAAGTCGAGATTTGGGCCAGTTTTGACGTGAAACACGTCCCCTCTCCCGCGGTCAGGGCGGGTGCCCTTTGGGCAGCGGTGGCCGCCGCCGCGGCCGGGGTGAGGGTTGACTTTGCCCATGCCCTGATAGCGGTTTCGATCACGGATCACCTTTAAATGTGCTTGTGCGTGCGTGCTTATGGCGCGATAATTTCCACCAGGTCGCCAATCTGGAGCCGTCCAGCCCGACTATGAACCACGTTTTGGCCAAACATGACTTTGCCCTGAATGGTGCGGTAGGTGGCCAGGGTGCGCAGCGGCTCTCGGCCGCGCTCGGCGGTGGCCTGGTCGGTGGTGGTGATTACGCAGCGGGCGCACGGCTTGACCAGATCAAACTCAATCCCCGCGATGCGAATACGCGACCAGGTATCTTCGGCATAGGCCGCGCACCCGGCGACCACCAGGTTGGGCCGAAAGCGCTCCATGCCCAGCGGCGCCGCGAGGCGGGTGTTGAGATCGTCGAGCGAGGCCTGGGCGATCAGCAGCAGCGGAAAGCCATCGGCAAAGCCAACCTGATCGGCCGGGCTGGTGGCGTACTGCGGCGTGACCGGGCGGATACTATCTGGGGCGATCCGAACCAGCCGGCAGGTGACCTGGAGAAATGTGCTCAGCCAGTCGGCCGCCAGCGCGCCCTGATCGATCGCAATGGTTTCATCCTGCCAGATTTTGACCGGCACCCGCTGGCCGTCGTCGCGACATTCAAGCCGCAGCGGCGGCATGGTGGGAGTCTGGAGCAACAGGCTGTCGCCGTCGATCACGGGCGCAATCAGGGCCAGCCGGGGATATTCGCGCTGGGTCAGAAACACTCCGGCGGGGTCGGTGATCATCAGGCGGCGGTCGTGCTGGAGGCCGCGTGGCTCAAGCAGCGCCGCATCCAGCGCATAGCCGCGACATGATTTGATCGGATAATAATAGATACCCGAAAGATGCATGGTACATTGTCCTTGCTAGCCAGATCTATCGCATCAGTATGCCCGATGTTCGCGCTGCGAGCAAGATCCTGAGTTTTAACGTTTTGCTGTGAGCATAGCCCGGCCAGCAATGGCCCAAAGGATCACCGTTATGACAAGCAACCCGCCACCCGGCCTGCGGATTGGCCAGTTCGCGCCCGATTGGACTCTGCCCGATGTGCGGGGCCACAGGCACACGCTCTCGCAGTCGCTGGGTCCAAGCGGCACCCTGCTGACCTTTATCCGCGGAATGTTCTGCCCCTACTGCACCGAGCAGCTGCATCAGCTGTGGGAGGGCGAGGCGCAGTTCGCGCAGCGCGGGATCAGCTCGCTGGTGATTGCGGCCTATGGCCCGGAGGCGCTGGCGGTCAGCGCGGCGCTGGCCGGCACCCGCATGCCAATCCTCATCGACAGCGCCCGCCAGGTGATCGACGCCTACAATATTCGGCACGACGTCCCCAATTTCGCGGCGTCCGGCTACCCAACCGGCGCGCTCGTCCACCCGACGACGGTGCTGCTTGACGCCACCCAGACGCTGCGCTGGATGTATGTTGGCGGGAAATCCAGCGATCGGCCCAGGCTCAGCGATGTCCTCGCCCAGATCGACCAGCTCAATCAAGGGTCGTGATTGCTGCGCTGGGGCTGACTGGCTCGGTCACCTGGGGCAGATCAGGATGCTGGAGCGCCTGCGCCGTCTGCTGATAGGCGGTCGGGGGCATCTCGCGGGCAGCAATCTCGGCAAACGATGCCGTCGCCAGCTCGCAGACCTGCTGCCAGGCCGCCGGATTGCGCCGGGCCCGATTGCGCTGGAGGCGGTTCAAGCCAACCAGCAGCGGCAGCACCAGGCTCATCGGCGTGCGAGGGATCCCGAGCTGCGCCGCAATACGCCGACCATGAATTCGGCGGGCCAGCGCCACCGCCAGCCCATAGGACTGCGACGAAAGCCGACCGAGCATCGGCCCGGCCAGATCGGCGATGGCCTGAAGCATGGCGGCGGTCAGCTGCTGTGAATCCGTGCTCGGCGGTAGCATCGTCGAGTCAAGCAGCTCCAGCAACTTCTGGGCACGGGCCTGATCGTGGACCTCGGCGATCAGGCGCGGATCAACGCCGAGCAGATGCCCGATCCAGTGCCAGAGCGCATAGAGATCATCCAGCTCCGCCGGGGTGAAGGGCAGGCCCAGGCGGGCCAGAGCCGCAAAGGGCACCACCGTAAAATCAAGCCAAGTGCGCGTCATTTCAAGCTGATTGAGCGGCAGCCCAAACCGCCCCACATCCCAGCCACGCGCCAGGAGCGTGGCCCGAATTCGGGCATGCAGCAGGCGCACCTCGAGGGTGTGCTGCACGCCCGCGCCACCAGGCCGCAGACCCTGGGGCAGCAAGGTTGCAATCAGCCATGTGCCAGTCTCAATCACGCGCTGGCGGGCGGCGGAGGTCAGGTTGCCGGTGCGAACGAGGATGCTCGCCGGAACCGGCGCCAGATAGGTATGCACTAGCGAGCCAGGCCCAAGCGCAAGCATCGTCCAGAGGACACCGGCGGAGCGATAGGCCGTCGCACCACGCTCGATGCGTTCCCAGGACAGCCCCGCTGGTGGTTCGAGGTCGGCCAGCAGGGCGTGTAGGGCGGGCAGAGTGGCTTGATCTGGCCACTCGCCGCTCGTCCGCCAGGCATGCAGCGCCACCTGGGCCAGCGATCCCAGCGTGGCGGTTTCGGCAATCACCGCGTCGGCCAGCACATCGCCGACCATCGATAGGGCGATCAGGCTCTCCACCTGAGGCGCACCAAAACGCTGGCGGGCGGTTTCCAGATTGATCAGGCTCTGGGGTGGCGATTCTGGGCGTGGCTGGCTGGCTGGTGGAGCGTTCAGCATAGTCATAGGTTCCTTTCATCCTCAAGTGCAGCCAGGATTTTACCACGGGCAAGGATGCTGACGGCCTTGTTTTATATTCGACAGGGCAATCGCATCTAAATCTATAGTGTCCATTTTTGAGCAAAAAAGCCCCATGATAGGCGCGCAAATGCTTATTTTTAGCATGAATGAGCGATACTGTTCCCGTCTTTTTTGGTTTTGGTGCCGTTAGAAGGTGTTTAAGAACCAAAATTTATCTGTGATACAATTAATTCATTCTTCTTTCACTTAATGATACGGTGCTGCAATGGCGTATGAAACAGACCTCACTGATGACCAATGGGCGG
>DAOTUS010000332.1:0-5404 GCA_034437415.1 Herpetosiphonaceae bacterium | reverse complement strand
CGCCCTCACCCCGGCCGCAGCGGCGGCCACCACGCCCAGAGGGCACCCGCCCCGTGCGCGGGCGAGGGGTGGCAGTGGGGTACAACTGGCCCGAATCGCGACTTTGCACATGCCCTGGGCGGGCCAAAGGTACTAATCAAGGTCAGCAGGTGCGGCTGATGCGCCGGAAAATCCCGAAAAAGTCCACAACGGCGGACGGCCTGAGGGCGAATTCAGGCCAGCCAGCGCCCAATTGGCTCGTGGAGCGCGCTGGCGATAATCAGCCCCAGCACCTGCAGTCCCGCCAGCAGCCAGAACGCATTGGTGAATGAGCGTTTGCTAGTCTTGTGGCGAATGAGCAGCATGGCCATGCCTGCGCCGAGGGTGCCGCCCAGCGCCACCAGAGTCAGCAGACCCCGCTCGGAGGTGCGCCGACGGCTGCGGCGGGCGGCATTTTTGTCGATCACAAAGGCGACAAACGCCACAATCGAAATCAGCAGCACCCAGCTGCCAAACAGGCTGCTGCCCCAGGTCAGCAGATTCGCCAGCCCCAGCAGAAAGCCAAAACCAAGCGCCAGGATCGGGTGCGAGCGGCTGGTGGGCGTGCGCGAACCTCCAAACATTGTCTCCAGCTCCTCTTAAAGCGTGTCGCTTGATTAGCATCATAAGCGATGCTTTGATTAACATTGCGGGAAACCTGATTGTACCATACGCATATCAGCACACTCGTGGAATTATTCCGGGCGATATTGCCATATTATTGCAATCAATAGGCGGATTTTTCACACTCTTTTTAAATAGCGATCCAGCAATTCTTTAACCGCGCTGCTGCGTTGTGACAACCGTGATTGTGCGTTAGAATACGGGCGATTAAGGAGCTTTTTATGGCCTATACTGTTCTCAGCATTGCCTCAACCTCGTTTTTTGCCGACTACGGCGCCCATGTGCGGATCTGGGAAGAGACGCGCGCGTTGCAGAAACGCGGTCACCGGATTGTGATCGCCACCTACCACAACGGCGACAACATGCCCGGCTTCGATATTCGGCGCTCCTGGGATGTTCCCTGGGTCAAACGGACGATGGTGGGCGCCTCCCGCCACAAGCTCTATCTCGATGTGGCGCTGTCGTGGCGGGCGCTGCGGGTCGCCGCCGAGATTAAGCCCGACCTGATTCATGCCCACATTCACGAGTCGGCCCTGATCGGGAGCGTGCTCGCCAAGCTGTTTAATGTGCCGCTGGTCTTCGACTACCAGGGCAGCCTCACCTCGGAGATGCTGGATCACGGGTTTTTACGCCGCGAGGGGCGGTTCTATCGGCCGCTGCGCTGGCTCGAACGGCGGATCAACCTCACCGCTGATGCAGTGCTGACCAGCTCGTTCAATGCGGCGAAGGTTCTGCGCGAGGAGTGGGATTTCCCAACCGAGCACCTCTACACGGTGCCCGACAGCGTCAACACCGATCGCTTTATGCCCTTTGACGCAACCCCGGAGTGGACCGCCGAGCGGGAGCGCATTCGCGAGACGCTGGGGATTCCCGCCGGGCGCAAGATTGTGGCCTACCTCGGTCTGCTGGCACCCTACCAGGGGACGAACGTTCTGCTCGAAGCCGCCAAAACCGTTATCGCCGAGCGCCCCGATGTGCATTTCCTGATTATGGGCTATCCCGATGTGCGCTCGTACCAGGCGCTGGCTGACTCGCTGGGTCTTACCGAGCATGTCACCTTGCCTGGGCGGATTTTGTACAAAGATGCCCACGCCTATCTGGCGCTTGGCGACGTGGCGGTGGCCCCCAAGATGTCGGCGACCGAGGGCGCTGGGAAAATCCCCAACTATATGGCGATGGGCCTGCCGGTGGTGACCTTTGACACCCCGGTGAGCCGTGAAATCCTGGGCGATACCGGCGTGTACGCCAAGTTTGGCGACCCCCAATCGCTGGCCGCCGCGATCCTGAGCCTGTTAAATGAATCGACCTGGGCGCATCAGCTCGGCACCCAGGTCAGAAAGAAAGCGATCAACGAACATTCGTGGGAGCTGGCCGCCAGCCAGATCGAAGCGATCTACGATCGTGTTTTAGCGCAGCGCGCTGGAGCGCCCCTGCCCCCATTTCCCACCGCTCTCCAGGCCGAACAAGGCACGTAGGCTAGCGCGGAAAGAGCGCCGGATCGTAGATATGCAGGGTGGTGTTGCTGGTCTGCAGCCCGGTCTGATCGCTCTGGACCGTCGCGCTGTTATAGATCAGCGTGTAGACGCCTAGAATACTCTTACTCACGACGACTTCAAAGCGAACTCTGGCTGTAGCGTTGGGCGCCAGCGTTGGGATCAGCCATTTCAGGGTTGATATCCCCGTATCGCTTGGCGGCGGGATGCTCACGCCGGTAAATATGGTGGCGAGTGGAAACGTATCAGCCACGCTGATATTTGTCAACGGGATATTCCCCCGATTCTGAATTGTGATCGTGTAGGAGATAATATCCCCCGGCTTAACGAACCCATCGACATTAGGTACTGCATCAGTCTCAGGACCTTGGACAGGAACGCCTTTTTGCGTCCGTACAAATGAGCTCAGGCTAATGGTTAGTCGTACATTGGGTGTCGCCGTCGGGGTTGACGTCGCCGTCGCTGTCGCGGTGGCGGTAGCCGTCGCTGTCGCGGTTGCCGTTGGGGTTGCCGTGGCCGTGGCCGTCGGGGTCGCGGTGGCCGTTGGGATTGACGTCACGGTTGCCGTTGGGGTTGCCGTTGGGGTTGCCGTGGCCGTGGCCGTCGCTGTCGCGGTTGCCGTCGCTGTCGCGGTTGCCGTTGGGGTTGCCGTGGCCGTGGCCGTCGGGGTCGCGGTTGCCGTTGGGGTTGACGTCACGGTTGCTGTCGCGGTGGCCGTTGACGTCGCCGTCGCCGTTGGGGTTGCTGTCGCTGTCGCAGTCGCAGTTGCCGTCGGTGTCGCGGTTGCAGTTGCCGTGGCGGTTGCCGTTGGTGTCGCTGTCGGGGTGGCGGTGGCGGTTGCCGTCGCGGTGGCCGTCGGCGTTGCTGTCGCGGTTGCCGTCGCGGTTGCGGTGGCCGTCGGCGTTGCTGTCGCGGTGGCCGTCGGCGTTGCTGTCGCGGTGGCCGTCGGGGTCGCGGTGGCGGTAGCCGTCGGCGTTGCGGTTGCGGTGGCGGTCGGCGTTGGATAGGCCGTCAAGGTTGGTTCGGCGGTTGGCTCGGCGTGCCGTACAAAAAACTCGACACTAATGCTGGAACACGGCTCATCATAGGCTGAGTAATAGGTTGCAGTCAGCGTATACTGACCTTCGGGGTAGCTATCGGTATTCCAGCCGTTGGCCACAGGCCCAGTGTTACCGAGGAAAAAGTGGGGTGGCACATATTCAGTATGATTGAGCGTCGCCTGACCCGTTAGCTCGAACGCAACTGCGTAGGGAGCGATGCCGACAAGCTCGGCGGAAATATAGACTATCCCCGAAACGACATCGTTGTCCGAGATGCCAACAAAGCCTAAAATCTTGCTATCTTCGCATGTGCGGGGACAAAAACCGTCGCCTTCCACATTACGCACCGCCAGCAGACGCTGATTGTAGCGCTGGCCCTGCATCGAGAGCAGGACTGGCCCAAAGAAAAGGTCGATCTGGGCAGCGCATTCGGGAATGGCGATATTGAAGGTTACGGTTTGACCGGGATTGATCGGGCTGACGGCCCAGGCGTAGATTTCCTGGGTATCAATCGTGGTATCGAATTTACGGTAGGCCGCCAACCCGCCCTCAAAGGTGCAGGTGGCCGATTTATTGTAGATTTTGGCCTGGCTGTTGGTGACAAACCAGCCCGACAGGCTAGCTTTAGGGTCACACGCACTGATTGAGGTATTTGCCGCAGCGGCCACGCTCTTTGCTTGCGAGGGGGCATTGGTGGCGGCAGCACTGGCTGGCGCAGCGATCAATGACCATAATCCGATTATACCGAATAGCAAAAAGGTCATTAGGATGAATACAGATTGATGTTTAGAATGTTTCATGGTATGACCTCTAGCTAGGTTAGAGATGCCAGTTCTAATGATGATATTATGGAGTAACGATATTATGGAGTATTGTACAGACTATGTCAATTAGATTGAAATCTGTTTGACTTCATTTTGCCCATTCGGGCGGAAAATCACCCCAACGGGTTAGGAAGATCACCATGAATAATCTCTACGACTTAAGTGTCGCTGAACTTACAACCTTGCTGGGCACCTGGAACGAGCCAGGCTTTCGCGCCCGCCAGATCTATAGCCATCTCTATAAAAAGCTGGCCACCGATGCCCACAGCATGACCGATCTCTCGACCCAGCTGCGCGAACGACTGGCGACAGAAACCACGATCGGCACATTGCGCCCAATTCGCGAGCAGACCGCTGATGGCGGGCTGACCCGCAAGGTGCTGTGGGCGCTGGAGGGCAACGCCGTCATCGAAACGGTGTTGATGATCTACCCGCCTGACCGGGCGACGGTGTGTGTTTCAACCCAGGCGGGCTGCGCGATGGGCTGCGTGTTCTGCGCCACCGGCAAGATGGGCCTGCTGCGCAATGTGTCGAGCGGCGAGATTCTGGAGCAGGTGCTGTATTTCGAGCGCTATCTGCGTGAGAATGCGCCTAAGCTCGAGCAGCAGCGCCGCAAGCCAATTCCCAACCACATCACTAACCTGGTGTTTATGGGCATGGGCGAGCCGTTTGCCAACTACGATCGCTGGTGGGAAGCGGTCCAGCGCCTGAACGATAAACAGGGCTTTAATCTCGGCGCCCGCAATATGACCGTCTCAACGGTGGGACTGGTCAAGGGCATTCGGCGGCTGGCCGACGAGCCGATGCAGATTAACCTGGCCGTCTCGCTGCACGCCCCCAACGACGAGCTGCGCTCCAGCCTGATGCCGGTCAACGATCGCTTCAACCTTGCCGATCTGATGGCGGCGGTGCGCTACTATACCGATAAAACCCACCGGCGGGTATCGTTTGAATATGTGCTGCTGGATGACAAAAACGACACGCCCGCCGTGGCCGCCGAGCTGGCGGCGCTGATCAAGGGCATGCTCTGCCACGTCAACCTGATCCCCTGGAACCCGGTGCCGGGCATGCCGCTGACCCGCTCCCACCGCGAGCGCGTGACCGAGTTTCAGCGGATTGTGCAGGCCGCCGGGATCTCGTGTACGGTGCGGGTCGAGCGCGGGATCGAGATCGCGGCGGCCTGTGGGCAGCTGGCGGCCGTGCCAACCATCAGCGAGACGATCACCCTGCAGCCGCTGTAGCCGGGCCAGGTTTTTAGTGATCGTGGTGGCGCAGCACCGGCACGCGCAGGGCCACCACCAGCGTAATCACCACACAGCCAATCCCGCCGATGGCCACGGCCAGGGGCGCGCCCAGCAGCGTTGCGGCCACCCCGGCCTAGAACTCGCCAAGCAGCGGCCCGCCC
>DAOTUS010000331.1:0-1607 GCA_034437415.1 Herpetosiphonaceae bacterium | reverse complement strand
CGCCCTCACCCCGGCCGCAGCGGCGGCCACCACGCCCAGAGGGCACCCGCCCCGTGCGCGGGCGAGGGGTGGCAGTGGGGTACAACTGGCCCGAATCGCGACTTTGCACATGCCCTGGGTGCCCGCTGGCACCTTTCGGGTGGCTTTCGCGGGGCATCTGGCAGGTTTTGGCGGGCGCGTGGCGCTACAATCCAGGCAGATACTTGATCCTGGCAACGCCGCCAGCCCCGCAACGCTGCGCCACTTCAGAAAGGACCGAATTGCTATGCGACAGCCACTTCGAGCGGTTGGCATCACCGGATATGGCGTGTATGTGCCGCGCTACCGAATTGCCGCCCGCGAAATCGCCCGCGTCTGGGCCGACAGCGACGGCGCGCTGCCAGTCACCACCAAAAGCGTGCCCGGCCCCGACGAGGATACGATCACCCTGGCGATCGAGGCCAGCCACAACGCGCTGGCCCGCGCCGATCTCAGCCCGCAGGATCTGGCCGCCGTCTGGGTTGGCAGCGAGAGCCACCCCTACAGCGTCAAGCCGAGCGGCACCATCGTCGCCGAGGCCCTCGGGACGTCGCGCTGGATCAGCGCCGCCGACTGGGAGTTCGCCTGCAAGGCCGGCACCGAGGCGGTCAGCGCCGGGATGGGCCTGGTCGGCAGCGGGATGGCCGACTACGTTCTGGCGGTCGGCGCCGACACCGCCCAGGGCCGCCCTGGCGATGCCCTGGAGTACACCGCCGCCGCCGCCGCCGCCGCGCTGATCATCGGCCCGGCCGAGTCGGCGCTGGCCCGCATCGAGGCCACGCTCTCGTATGTCTCCGACACGCCCGACTTTTTCCGCCGCGCCGACCGGCCCTACCCGGTCCACGGCCAGCGCTTCACCGGCGAGCCCGCCTACTTCGCCCATATCGGCGCGGCCTCGCGCCAGCTGCTCGCTGACCTGGGGCGAACACCCCAGGACTACACCTACGCCGTGTTTCATCAGCCCAACGTGAAATTCCCCCAGACGGTCGCCAAACAGCTGGGCTTCACCCCGGAGCAGTGCGCCCCCGGCCTGCTGGCTGGCGCGGTTGGCAACAGCTACTCGGCGGCGGCGCTGCTCGGCCTGGGCGCCACCCTGGACGTGGCCATGCCCGGCGATACGATTTTCGTGGCCTCCTACGGCAGCGGCGCCGGCAGCGATGCCTACTCGCTGGTGGTCACCGAGGCGATCGTCGAGCGCCGCCGCCGGGCGCCGCTCACCGCCGCCTACCTGGCCCGCCAGACCCTGATCGACTACGCGCTGTACGCTAAGTGGCGCGGCAAAATTGTGGTTTAGCAGCAATACCGTTCAAATAAGCGCTTCCAGACGCGGGTTAGCCCTCACCCCGCCCGCCTGCGGGCACCCCTCTCCCAGTGCGCGGGAGAGGGGAAGAATTGCTTATTTGAACGGTATTGGGTTTAGTAGCTAGCAGCTAGTAGTCAGTAGCTAGCACTCAGTTTATTGTTTCAGATGATTAGTTTGACAATGTTAGATTAGGCCCATGGACACCATGTATGGCGTTCGCACCGACCTGCGCGATGACCGGGAAACCCAAAAAGCGCACGTATTCGCGGGAGGGACGCCATATATG
>DAOTUS010000330.1:0-5304 GCA_034437415.1 Herpetosiphonaceae bacterium | reverse complement strand
GGGTCAGGGTCAGGGCCAGGGCCAGGGTGGCGGGGGCGGATCCAACGCTGATAATCTTGGCTCGGGCAACAGCAGTGGCTCGGGCAACACCTCTAACAGCGGGCGCAACGATCCCAGCTTCCCCGGCACTGGGGACGACAAAGGGCTGGTCTATCAACCCTGGAAACCCGGCGACCCGAACAACCCAAGCAATGTCCAGGGCCAGCCCGGCCAGGGCGGACAAGCGCCATCACAACCGGGGAATACCACCGGGCCAGGTCTGGCGAATGGCTCACAGGTACCCTATAATCAGGCGAACCCCGAGTACCGCGAGTCGGCGGGCCGGGCGGTCGATAGCGGCTACATTCCACCCCAAATGAAGGATCTGGTCCGCTCCTATTTCAACCAGTTGGACAAATAAACTCACGTCACGTCGCCATGCTGCAACGAACTTTTTTGGCGTGAGAACAAATGCTGTGAGGAACCTATGTTTTTGGCACTGGAAATCGTGTTTGTCACCCTGCTTGTGGCCGGCATGTGGACTCTGACGGTCGGCACGCGGCGGTACAACATTAGCACCCGTGGAATGACCATCACCTTTGCGCTGACGGCGCTGGGGTGGATGGGATTTCTCCTGACAACCATTGCTCTACTCGTCTACGCGTCCACCCAGATCGCCTAGGATCTATAATGAAGTAAGCAGTGCGAAGTAAGAATCTCGATCTGATTTTCTACTTCGTGCTGCTTATTTCTTACTTTGAGGGATTTCAATGCAATATACCGAACGTGATGCGGAGTCTTTTCGGCGCACGGCTGCGGCCATCGAAGGTGAAGTTGGCAAGGTCATCGTTGGGCAGCGGGCGCTCATCCGCCAGACCCTGATTACGCTGCTGGCGGGCGGGAATGCGCTGCTGGAAGGTGTGCCGGGGCTGGCCAAAACCACGCTGATCCGCACCCTGGCCGACACGGTGGACTGTGAGTTCAGCCGCATTCAGTTCACCCCCGACCTCATGCCAGCCGATATCATTGGCACGACGATTATTGTCGAGGACGAGGGCGGCCAGAAGGCCTTTCGCTTTCAGCGTGGCCCGATCTTCGCCAATCTGGTGCTGGCCGACGAGATCAACCGCGCCACGCCGAAGACCCAGTCGGCGCTGCTGGAGGCCATGCAGGAGCATACGGTCAGCGTCGCCCGCACGATCCACAAGCTCCAGGAGCCGTTTTTCGTGCTGGCCACCCAAAACCCGCTGGAGATGGAAGGCACCTACCCGCTGCCCGAGGCCCAGCTCGACCGCTTTTTCTTCAAGATCAATGTGCCGTTTCCCTCACCTGAGGAGCTGGTTGAAATTGCCCTGCGCACCACCGGCAACCAGCACGCCCAGCCCCAGAAGGTCGCCAACGGCGAGACGTTGGTCCAGATGCAGCAGATGGCGCGGGCCGTCCCGGTGGCCAGCCACGTCCTCAGCTATGCCGCACGGGTGATCAGCGCCACCCACCCGAATAGCCCGCTGGCCCCGGATACGGTCAAGCGCTACGTAAGCTACGGCTCCAGCCCGCGTGGCATGCAGGCGCTGATTCTGGCCGGCAAAATCAACGCCCTGCTCGATGGTCGAACCAACGTGGCCTTCCGCGACCTGCGCGATATGGCCATGCCAACCCTGCGCCACCGCACGATTTTGTCGTTTGAGGGCCAGGCCGAGGGGTTCAGCACCGAGTCAATTGTAAACAGTATTCTCGAAACAATTAAGGAAGAAGCCTAATGGATCGTCGAATTTTGGTTGTGCTGCTACTGGTTCTGTTGGCTGGCTGTGGCTCGCTGGAGGCGCAGCAGCCCACCACCCGTCCAACCGTGGCCCTGGCGAGGCCAGCGGCGCCCGCAGGCCAGGCCGCCGGCAGCGCAAGCCCGGCGGCGCAGTTTCCCCGCCTTGAGCAGGACCTGGAGGTGGTGCCGGCCGATGACTCGCGGGCGCTGGGCGACCCCAACGCGCCGGTGACGATTATTGAGTACAGCGATTTTCAATGCCCATTTTGTCTCCGCCACGTCCAGCAGGTTTTCCCCGAGCTGAAGGCCAAATATATTGATACCGGCCAGGTGCGCTACGTCTTCCGCAACTTTATCGCTGTCCCGCAGCACTACGCCGCGCCTGCCGCCGCCGTCGCCAGCATGTGCGCCGCCGAGCAGGGCCAGTTCTGGCCATTCCACGATGAGCTTTTTGTGACGGTCGATCAGTGGTCGTTTAACCCGATCACCGCGCCAGGATCGTTCAGCAAGTCTGCCGAGCAGATCGGCCTCGATCTAGCGAAATTTGATGAGTGCCAGAATAATCCCGATGTCACCGCGGTGGTGCAGGCCGAGAATCAGCTGGCGGGCCAGCTGGGGATCAATGGCACGCCGGGCTTTTTTGTTGGCCAGTATTTTGTCAGTGGCGCGCAGCCGCTGACCGCGTTTGACCAGGCGATCGCCCTGGCCCAGGCAGACGCAAAATGAGCGAGCTCGCCCCACTCTTCGACCCAGCTTTTCTGAAACAGCTCGATCGGCTGGCCCTGCTGACCCGCCGCACCGTGATCGGGCGGATGCAGGGCGAGCGGCGCTCGCCCAGGCGCGGCTCATCGGTGGAGTACGCCGATTTCAAGCCCTACACCGCCGGCGATGACTTCCGCCAGATCGACTGGAACCTCTACGCGCGGCTGGAGAAGTTCTTTCTCAAGCTGTTTGTCGCCGAGGAGGAGATCACGCTGCATCTGCTGGTGGACACCAGCGCTTCGATGGATTGGGGCGAGCCGAACAAGCTGCGCTACGCCGCTCAGGCCGCCGGGGCGCTGGGCTACATCGCCCTGGCCGGGCTGGATCGCTCGCAGGTGATGAGCTTTGGCGGCGCCAGCGAGCAGCGTATCCCGTCGGGCCGCGGCCGCGCCGGGGTCACGCCGCTGTTCAAGTTCCTCAACAACCTCAAAGGCTCCGGGTCGACCTCGCTGCTCCAGGCATGTCAGCGCTACAGCCAGACCGCCCGCGTCGCCGGGCCGCTGCTGCTCTGCACCGACCTGCTAACCCCGGACTGGGAGGCGGCGCTGCGGGCGCTCGGCCGCCGCCCGTTCGAGATCACCCTGCTCCACGTGCTGGCGCCCGACGAGCTCAACCCGCCGCTGGAGGGCGACTTGAAGCTGCTCGATGTCGAGGGCGGCGCGGCGCTTGACATCAGCGCCGACCTCGATCTGCTCCAGCGCTATGTCGAGCGGCTGCACGCCTGGCGCGAGCAGATTGAGACGTTCTGCACCAGCCGAGGGATCAACTACATCTTCGTCGACACCAGCCTGCCGCTCGAAACCCTGCTGGTCGCGGTGCTGCGCGAGCGCCAGATTGTGCGCTAACGCCAACGAATGGAGGACTGGATGGATACATTACAGGTCGTTGTTGATATTCCGCGCACATTGTTAGGCGCACTAGATATTTCTGTCCCTGAGTTATCTTCACGAGTGCGAGAATTAATTGCATTAGAGCTATTTCGGGAAGGACGCATCTCTTCTGGCACGGCGGCTGAATTTCTTGGGATCACTAAATTGGCCTTTATCAGTTTGCTTGCCCGGCATCATATTCCGTATTTCAGCCAAACACCTGCTGAACTTGTCGAAGAACTTGCGACCCTGGAGCAACTATTACGCTAAAGTGCCAAGCACAAAGAATATTGAACATCTATCCAGTGGAGGTAGTCATGATAGACACTGTCTCGATTGAAATACCGCGTGATGTCCTCAGCTCGGCACACCTGACACCAGAAGAAGTAAAAATCGAGTTGGCTCTGCATTTATATGCCCAAGGGAAACTCAGTCAGGGCAAAGCGCGTGAGCTAGCCGGATTATCGCTGTGGGAGTTTCGCCAATATATGGCGATTCGACATATTCCGGTGCAGTATTCCATTGATGATTTCAATGATGATCTTGCGACACTGCGCGAACTAGGTCGCATATGATTGTCGTAATATCCACTAAAGATCCGCCCGGAGAGAGCTCAATGAGCTACGATAAAGCCGAGATTCAGCGTAAACACTAGCGTAATACAAATTTTGACTACGGAGAGAATAGTATGCAGGAGCAAACGGCAACTTCATTAACTGTTACCTACACACCTTCCTTAGAAGATCATTATGCACATTACAAATACCATCGAGGACGCCGTAATTTTTGGCAGCAGTACGAATTTTCAATAATTCTAGGAATAATACTTCTGTTTACTTATATTTCATATCGGCCAAATACCAATAGAGAAAATGTCAAATTCTTTGTGTTTATCGGTACTGCCATTTTTTTAGGTAGCCTTTTATATGGGTTTATGATGTATATAAACCGCGATGTGATTAAGCGAAACTTCAAGAAAATGCAGAAACAGATAAAAGAACGCCAATCAAGCGGTATGATCAGTATAACTATTGCTCCAGAGGCGTTCTTTATTCATACGGATATTAGTGATGAGCGACATTTATGGAAATTAATTCAAGATGTAGGCGAATATAATGATTATGGATATTTATCACTCAATGAACATACAGCCTTTATCATTCCCGAAAGAGCTTTTAAGGATAAAGCCCAGTTTGAAGAGTTTATGCATACAGCGCTTGAATATTTTGAAGCGTCCAGATGATGGATTTAGACCTCACGGAGAACAATCCAATGAGCCAGGATAAAGCCGAGATTCAAGAGGAGCTTGAGCACCTCAAGAATCTGCTCACGATTGCGCACAAGAATCGGCGCACCTTGGAGGAGCAGCAGATTAAGAGTGGCTCGATGCTGCGGCTTGAGCTGAACAATCAGCTGAGCGATATCAAAGCGGAGATCCAGGAGCTTGAGGAGCGAAAAAACAGCCTTGAGATTCAATCGGTTGAGGAGGATTACTCCCTGGCCGAGGCCGAGTATCGGGTGATGGCTGCTGAAGCCTGGGAGAATAGCTACTTAACCACACTCGGTATAGCCCAGCTTGAATTAACTCGATTACGCCTTCAAATGCCTCTGGAGAAAGCACTCCAAATCCAACACGAAGTGCGTGTTAACTTAGTACGAGATATTTTCCGTACAATTCATTCCAATGACTTCCGCATCCTACAAGGAGTATCAAATCGGGGAGTAGAACGAATATATAAAGCAATTCGCCTTAATTATAGAGAATTCCTAGTATCTGCTCAATAAAGCAGGGTAGGCTGGCGTTGGGCGACCTGCCGCACTCTCGCAGAGTTCGAGTATACTTGGGCTCGACGGTTCTGCGCTAGAGGTGGGTGTTCATGCTGGACGATATCGATCTGACAACCATTGCGGACGAGCGAGTGCGGACGTTAA
>DAOTUS010000329.1:0-8187 GCA_034437415.1 Herpetosiphonaceae bacterium | reverse complement strand
TGTTAGATTAGGCCCATGGACACCATGTATGGCGTTCGCACCGACCTGCGCGATGACCGGGAAACCCAAAAAGCGCACGTATTCGCGGGAGGGAGGGACGCCATATATGGCGTCCCTCCACCAAGCGTTATCCACCAAGCGTCCATCTTCATCCAAAATCCTGCGCCTTTGCCGTGTAATCTAACATTGTCAAACTACGAATTTGCCTATTTAAACGGGATTGCCTCTCGCCCCTAGTTACCAGCTACTAGCCACTAATCACACCCAGCCCGCCGCGCCACGCGGCTCGTCTATAATGATGCCACATTGTTTTCTCTAGACAGAGGCGCCGCTTATGACAACGTGGTTTGAGACGGTTCGTGATCTGACGTTGCAACTTGTGGGCTGGCCCAGCGTCACCAACACCCCTGACGAGCGCGCCTGGAGCCAGCATCTGTATGATCTGCTGGCCCAGACGGCCTATTTCCAGGCGCATCCCGAGCATCTGCGGCTCCAGCGCACCAGCGCCGACCGCTACGAGCGCTCGAATCTGTACGCCTGTGTGCGCGGCGCCGGCCCGGCCACGGTCGGGCTGGCGGGCCACTACGATGTGGTCAGCATTGAGAACTACGGCAACCTCGCGCCGTGGGCCACCAATCCGCTTGAGCTGCTGCCGCGCCTGATCGCCGAGCTGAGTGCCAATGCGAGCAACCCGGCCGACCGGCTGGCGCTGGACGATCTGCAGAGCGGCAACTTTTTGCCGGGGCGGGGCGCGCTGGATATGAAAAGCGGGCTGGCGGCCGGGCTGGCGGTGCTGCTACGGTTCGCGGCCCAGCCGGAGCGCCAGGGCAACCTGCTGCTGATCGCCACGCCCGACGAGGAGGACGGCTCGCACGGCGCCCGCTCGGCGGCGCTGGATCTGCCGGGGCTGGCGCAGGAGTGGGGGCTGGAGCTGCGGGCGGCGATCAACCTCGACGCCAGCAGCGATCACGGCGACGGCGCCGCTGGCCAGGCGATTTTTCTGGGGACAGTCGGCAAATTTCTGCCGTCGGTGTACGTGGTTGGCCGCGACACCCACGCCGGCTACCCGTTCGACGGCATCAGCGCCAACCTGCTGGCCGCCGCGATCACCCAGCGGATTGAGTGCAACGTGGCGCTGTGCGACGAGGCCGAGGGCGCGATCGCGCCGCCGCCGGTCAGCCTGAAGCAGACCGACCTCAAGCCGCACTACGATGTGACCACGCCGGGAACCGCCTGGTGCTACTTCAACTATCTGACCCACGGCAGGCCCGCCGCCGAGGTGCTGGAATGTTTCACCGCCGAGGTGCGCGCCGGGCTGGAGCACGCCCTGGGCGCCTATCACAAGCATGCCCAGCAATATGCGGCCCGCAGCGGCACGCCCGCGTCCCCGGCCTGGACCGGCAGCGTCTGGACCTTCGCCGAGCTGCACGAGCGTGCCCTGGCGACGGGCGGAGCGGCCTGCCAGACCGCGCTGACGGCCCTGATCGAGCGGCTGATGCGCGATCAGACCCTCGACTCGCCGACGTTCAGCCGCCAGATTCTCGAGCTGCTGTGGGGCTACAGCGGCTGGAGCGGGCCGGCGGCCGTGGTCGGATTTGGCTCGCTGCACTATCCGCACAGCCTGGTTGACTCCAGCCGTCCGCACCACGCCCGACTGCACGCGGCGGCCCATCGGCAGGCGGCCGCGCTGGCCGCCGAGTGCAACACCTCGCTGCGGGTACGCCCGTTCTTCACCGGGATCTCGGATATGAGCTTTTTTGGCAGTGCGATGGAGCCTGCCGATCAGGCGGTGGTGCAGGCCAACACGCCGCTGTGGGGCTCGCGGCTGCAGTTTGACTACGCCGCAGTCCGGGCGCTGGATCTGCCGATCGTCAACATTGGGCCGTGGGGCCGCGACTACCACCAGCGCAGCGAGCGGATTTTTATGCCCTACTCGTTCGAGGTGCTGCCCGAGCTGATCTGGCGGGTCGCCCAGGAGGTGCTTGATGGGGATTAGGGGCAATACCGTTCAAATACGCGAACCGAGCCAGCTTTTGCCCTCACCCCGGCGCTTCGCGCCACCGCTGCCCAAAGGGCACCCGCCCCGTGCGCGGGAGAGGGGAAGAACCGCGTATTTGAACGGTATTGGGATTAGGGATTAGCCTTTTCCGCTGCGCTCAAACCAGTGATGTATGCCCGAGATGGTCCGTGAACATACACTAAAATACAGCAGGGCGCCCGGATACTCTCCGGGTGCCCTGCCTCGATTAATAAATTCCCCCCTTAAACAGGATCATTTTGGTGTGCTGTAGCATTGCTGGCAGGTGAATGAAAGCGATGAACTCTGCTATCACCACCAATATTCATTTCTTCAAAGGTGACGAGTTCAGGCCAGCGTGCCTGCTCCGTTAAGATTGTATGAAGACTTTGGATATGAGATTGAATGGCTGGTGTAACAAGATCAATCCCAATTGCCCACTGAGACAGCTGAACCAATAAATACGCGCCATAGAAGCAGATGAAATGCTTATAATATTGGCTAAAGTGTTTGACCGAAAAGGTAATATCGGGTAAATCACCCCATCCCATCCGTGACAATATACGGGGACTGAAATGCACTAAACTAGAGGTTGCGTGATACACATACTTGTAGAGTTCAAGCAGATCTGATCGCTCTGCCATATAACGAACATTAGGAAAATATTGGTTTTTAGACAAGTTTATACCATGCACCTTACAAATCTGGCGCAGATCGCGCCGAACTTCGGTTTGTATGTCGGGGAAGTTCGCTTGGTAGTATAAAATCTGATTTGGTCGATACGTACCATAAAAATTCCATTGGGCAATTGCTGATGTGTAGAGTTCATCCTGAAGCTTGAGCTCGATTACCTGATCAGAGTCAGAACCCAAATTACTTGCTATGAATTTAAGCGCAATATAATCTTCGCATACACCGCGCAAAAACGGCATCACAAAAAAGACATGGTCATCCTGCATCTCAACGGCGGCATTCAGAAACTCGTAGGATTTTATCAATGCCGCTTTTATGACTTTATTAAATTGATTTTGAGCGCCTGCTTGATCTACCGCGATGGTTGCAAATATGGGTTCAAGATCCGTCATGACAAGCTTTATTTATTCAGCAAGTTCCATTGAAACCCTCTCAAATATCAAATGGGATACCCCTCGCCCGCGCACTGGGCGAGGGGTGGTGCGCAGTGCCGGGGTGAGGGCGAACCCATGCCCACATTCCCGTATTTGAACGATATTACCCCTAATCCTAAACCCTGCGTTCCGCCCCTAATGCTCGATCTCCCAGAGCACCGTGCCAGTGCGGGCATCCAGCACCGTCGTGAAATCGCTGGTCGAGAACAGCACCCGGTTGCCGTCCAGGTGGATTGTGGGCAGGCTGCCGATAAACATCGACTTGGAGTAGGTCCAGCGCACCGTGCCATCGGCGGCGAACAGCTGCAGCACAATCGTGTCGTCGTCGTCGAGGGACTGCGAGCCAACCAGCAAGCCCTGGCCCGGCAAGATCGCCCAGCGCGGCACGTCTGGATCCAGCGAGCTGCTGGAGTTGCCAACCTCGGGGCTGGTGTTCAGGACTGCGCCGCTGCTGGCATCGATGGCCTGAAACGTCAGCGTGGGCGTGCCGCGCTGCTTGATGGCGGCCAGATACAGGATCGGGCCATCAAAGCCAATCGCATACAGCTCGCGCTCATTCTGCTGCACAATCACCGGCGGGCCGCCCATGCTGATCACCGCCACCTGATCTGCGGTGCCGAGCGCCAGCAGGCCGTCCCCCGAGACCAGCGTGAAATCCGCGGCTGAGCTGCGGTTGAACACCTCTGGCAGCGGCTGTGACCACTGCACCGCTCCATCGGCGGCGCTAACCCGCTCGAAGGTCGGCTGCTCCTGGCTTTCGAGCAGCCGATACAGGCCGGGGTTCTGCGGCTGATCGTCGGCCCACCACACGGCGCGATCGAACGGCCCCGCGCCAAGCGGATAGGAGCGGACCGGCGCGCCGGTTTTCAGATCGTAGCAGTAGATCGTCTCAGTATTCTCGGGCTGCTCGCGATCGCAGAGCAGATCGGTCAGGCGCTGAAAATCCTGGGCGTTGCGCTCGCGCAAAGTCACCTGCCAGTTCTGGGCGCCGGTCTGGCGATTGATGCTGGTCAGCGCATTGTCGGCGCTCTGCACAACCACCGCATCGTCAATGGCGTAGGCGCGAAACGGATAGATCTGGACCTTATCCGGCAGCGTGGCCGCCCACAAAAATGCCCCATCAGCAGGCGCATAGGCCCGGACCTCGCGCTCGCGGGCGGTAAGCACCAGATCGCCGAAATAGCCCAGCTTGATCGTCGGATCGGCGGTTGGGGCGCTCCAGATCAGCGCGCCAGTGGCCCCGTCGAGCACCAGAATACTGTAGACGGTGCCGACATAGCCCTCGCCCAGAATCTCGGCCCGCTCATCGCCATTCACATCGGCGATCCAGCGGGCCTCCCCGGAGACCAGGCGCACCAACGCATCTACAGGTTGGATCGAGTCGATCCCAGCGCTGCTGACAGCCACGACCGTCGCCTCCAGACCAGCGGGCAGGGCCTGATCGATCGCATCGCTCACGCGCTGGAAGGCATAGAAAACAACCCCACCGATGCCTAAAAAGATCAATAGAACTAGAATCAACGGCCCTTTCAGCGAAGGGCGGCGGAACGGCGGCATCTGGTTTCCAGGCGAATACATACAGGTTCCTTTCGCACATTACCCGGAGCTTTCGGCGAGCGCGGCAATCTGTGCGTTGAGCCAGGCGATCACCGCCACTTTATCGACCTGCTCAGCGGGCAGGCCCTCCCAGAACGCCACAAAGTGATCGCGGAACGATTTGGCGATGGCCGGATCGTGCAGCAAGATATTGACGTTGTCGCGCTTGCTGCTGGCGGCATCGGGCTGCTGCCACGACTCCAGAATAATCGTCTGGCGGCCCTCGACCTTCCAGTACACTGGAATAATATTATCCTCCAGCGAGTCGACCAGGCCGAGGTGATAGGTCGGGTAGGTTTCCAGCAGATGGATGACGTGGCGCACCCACAGCACCACCTCCTCGGGCGTCAGCTGGCTGTTGGCCTCGTTGCGCAGCCAGTCATCGACCGGCAGCTCCCCGCGCTGGAACAGCGCCTCCAGCGCCGACTTCGCCACGATATGGCGGGCGACATAGGCCCCGTCGCGCAGATAGTTCTCAAACATCAGCACCCGCCGGGCGTGATATTCGAGCAGCGTCTGACACCACAGCCGCAGGCTAATCTGCTCCTGCTCGTTGCGGTCGGTCTGGACCTGCAGAATCCGCTCGATGTAGGCCGCCCGAATCGACGTCGGCATCACCTGCAGGGCCAAGCCCTCCTTGAGCAGCAGCTGATCGCCCGGCTCGGCCTCGACGTGAAGCGAGGCGGTCTTGAAATCCAGCGAGCGCTCGGAGAACACCTCCAGCAGCGGCTGGGTCTGCGCCCGCATGGTGCTGGCGTACTGGCTGAGCATGCTGAAATGGCTGCTATCCGCCGGAAAGAAAAAGCCGGTATCGACATGGCGGGCCTGGCGGCTGCCAAACATCGACAGCGCCCCCTGGCCGGGCACAATCAGCAGATCGGTTGAGACCACCGGGGCGATGTGGGGTGGAAAAATGTAGGGCAGATACTGGCCGCGATAGCCCAGCATCGAGAGCATTTTGACAATCAGCGCAAAGCGGCGGTCGGTATCGCCGTGCAGGCGCCAGAGATGGACGATATTCCAGCCAGCGTTGAGCGCCTGGCGCAGGGCGGCCCGCCAGGTTGGCGCCAGGTCAGGATAGATCGTCAGCGGATCGTGCTCGCTTTGAAAGGTGACAATAATTTCCGCGCCTGGCAGCGGCGTGTGCTGGGCCGCCGCCGTCACCAGAGTGATCGCCTGGAGCAGCAGCGACTGAACCCCTTCGATCACCGCCCCATTGCTGCTGGCCCGGCTGAGCGGCTTGGGCGCCAGCGTCTCAAGATTGTGGGTCGGCCCAAACCCCGTCTGGACGGTCGATAAAACAGTGCTAACGTTGGTAACCTGCCCGCTCTCAAAGGCCGATAAACTGCCAGGCGCCAGCTCCAGGGCGCGCTCGTAGGCCTTGAGAAACGCGGGGGTTGCCCGCGACAGGCCGGTTTCTACCGCTGAAACGTAGCCTTTGGTGTAGCCAATCTTGTTGACTAGCTCCGTCAGACTAATATCCCGTTCCTCGCGCAATGCCCGTAGATACGACGTTGTATCCTTTGGTTTACGTCCCAAGATGAAGCCTCGCTGATTAAATTGATCAAACAATTCAACAAACAATGTAGTTGATCAAACAAGTTCCGTCAACTATACTCGGCAGTAGTTAAGATTTTTAATAATTCAAACGGAGCAAGCAAAACAGGATCGCAACACGGCTGACAACGGAATTGGAATCGGGTTCATTGAAGCGTCGGATAACCAAATTGATCATTATCTAAGGAGTACCTTACTCATGAATTTTGGTGGACGTTGGACTGCACGATTTAGTCGGTTTAGCTCGGTATTTTTCATTGTATTGCTGCTCATAACCCTGGCCTCAACTGCCTCAACTGCCTCCGCTCAAAAATCCGATATTGGGGCTAAGGCTCCAGCAGAAAAAGTTATCCCAGAAACACTGCCTGTTGTTGATGAAAAAACTCCTGAAGCCGATCAATCGAGAGCCGTTGAGCCGCCCCAAGACATCGTCGGCGGCACCGAAGCTGTGCCGGGCGCATGGCCCTGGCAGGCCCGCCTGACGGTTGGCGGATATATGTGTGGCGGCTCGCTGGTGACCACCCAATGGATTGTCACGGCGGCGCACTGTGTGCAGGGACTCTCCCCAAGCCAGGCCACCGCGATCCTGGGCGATCACGACCGCACCGTAACTGAGTCCAGCGAGCAAACCCGCTCGGTCAGCCAGATCGTCATCCACCCCAACTACAACGCCAACACCTCCGACAGCGACATTGCGCTGCTGAAACTCTCCAGCCCGGTGACCCTCAACAGCCGCGTGGCGCTGATCCCAATGGTGACCAGCACCGATAGCGCGCTGTACGCTGCTGGCGTGCTGGGAACCGTGACTGGCTGGGGCACAACCTCTTCGGGCGGCTCAACGCCGTCCAAACTGCGCCAGGTCTCGGTGCCGATTGTCACCAACACGACCTGTAACTCCTCGATCGCCTACAACGGCCGGATTACCGCCAACATGCTGTGTGCTGGATACTCCTCAGGCGGCAAAGACTCCTGCCAGGGCGATAGCGGCGGCCCGTTTGTGGTGCCGAATGGCTCATCGTGGAAGCTGGCCGGCGTGGTCAGCTGGGGCGATGGCTGTGCCGCGGCCAACAAGTATGGCGTGTACGTCCGCCTGAACAACTTCACCAGCTGGGTCAATGGCTACATCAACAGCACCCCGCCACCAGCCGGCCTGCAAAATGGTGGCTTCGAGAGCGTCGGCGCCAGCTGGTCACAGTCATCCACCGATGGCTCAGCCATTATCTCGACCACCCGCCCCCGCACGGGCAGCTACAGCGCCTTCCTTGGCGGCTACAACAGCGGCACCGACACCCTGTATCAGGCGGTCACCATCCCCAGCAGCGGCGTCCTGCGCTACTACTGGTATATGGCCACCCAGGAGACTGGCACGACTGTCTATGACCGCCTGTATGTGCGCCTGTACAACACCAGCGGCGGCCTGGTGACGACCCTGCGCACCTGGTCGAACGCCTCGGCCAAAGGTGTCTGGACACTGGATAGCCTGAACCTGTCCAGCTACGCCGGTCAGACCCTGCGCGTTCAGTTTGTGATGACCAGCGACAGCAGCCTGACGACTTCGTTCTTTGTGGACGATATCACCCTGCAGCCATAGGCTGACCCAGCACAAAAACTGCCCCTTGCCTCCATATACAGGCAAGGGGCGGTTTTTGGTTTTAGGGCGGCGGCGCGGCGGGCACGGGGACCTGCCGTACATGCCTATTCCTGGGGCGGATCCGCCTGGGCGGGCTGGCCCAGCCAGCGCTCGGTGTAGGTCGGCTCGGCCGGGCGGAAGTGGCGGGCGGCGCGGGCCAGATAGGGCGTGCTGATCCGGCGCAGGAATGTGAGCAGACCCTCCGCGCGGATTGTGGCCAGGGACTCGCGATAATACTCGAAGATATGCACCTGTCTCTT
>DAOTUS010000328.1:0-13764 GCA_034437415.1 Herpetosiphonaceae bacterium | reverse complement strand
GGCCTACGGGCACCTGTATCTGGCCTGGAACGCGAAATCAATCGAGCCACTGGGCGAGGCGCTGCCGAACACCGAGGTTTTTCGGCGGCTGGCGGCCCAGATGGGCTTCAGCGCCGCGTGTTTCGCCGATGACGACCTGACGATCGCCCGCCAGGCCCTGGCGCTGCCACATCCCTCGCTGGAGGGAATCACCCTGGAGCGGCTGCAGGAGCAGGGCTGGGCGCGCCTGAACGTGCCGGATCCGTGGGTGCCGTTTGCCGAGGGCAACTTCTACACGCCGTCGGGCAAGTGCGAGCTGTACTCCGAGCGCATGGCCGCCGACGGCTACGATCCCCTGCCGACCTACACGCCGCCGCGCGAGAGCGCCGCCACCAACCCGCGGCTGGCCGAGCGCTACCCACTGACGCTGCTCTCGCCGCCAGCGCATCACTTCTTGAACAGCACCTTCGTCAACGTGCTGCACCGCTACGAAGAGGCCGGCCCGACGGTCGAGATCAACCCGCTCGATGCGTTTGAGCGCAACATCGAGGACGGCGAGCAGGTGCGGATCCGCAACGATCGCGGCGGCTTTCTGGCCAAGGCCGTGGTGACCGACCGCGCCCGAACCGGCGTGGTGATCGCGCCCTCGATCTGGTGGTCGCAGCTCACGCCCGATGGCCGCAACGCCAACCACACCACGCCCCAGGGCCTGACCGATATGGGCGGCGGGGCGACGTTCTACGATAATTTGGTCGAGGTGGAGCGGCTGTAGGCTGGGTTGGGGATCGGGTAGGGCGGGTACGGAGACCCGCCCTACGGTTGAATTGAAATTGGAAAAGGAATATTGCTTGACCACACACATTCTGCTGATCGACTGTCCCGATCAGAAAGGGCTGGTTCACCAGATCACCGGCGTGCTGTTTCGCCACGCCAGCAACATTGTTAGCAACCAGGAGTTTGTCGACCACGTGGCCGGGCATTTTTTTATGCGCACCGAATGTGTCGGCGGGCTGGATCAGGCGGCGGTGCTGGCGGATCTGCAGGCGGTGCTGCCAGGCGGCGCGAGGGTGCGCTTTGCCGCGCAGGGGCGGCGGCGGATTGTGGTGCTGGCCACCAAGGAGCACCACTGTCTGGGCGATCTGCTGCTGCGCCACGCCTTCGACGAGCTCAACGCCGAGATCAGCGCAGTGGTCAGCAACTACGCCGCCCTCCAGCCGCTGGTGGAGCAGTTTGGGGTCGCCTTTCATCACGTCGCCCACGCCGGGCTAGAGCGCCCGGAGCACGAGCAGGCGGTCGCGGCCCTGATCGACCGCTATCAGCCGGAGTATCTGGTGCTGGCCAAATATATGCGCGTGCTGACCCCGGCCTTCGTGGAGCGCTACCACGACCGCATCATCAACATCCACCACTCGTTTTTGCCGGCCTTTATCGGCGCCAACCCCTACCGCCAGGCGTTTGAGCGGGGCGTGAAAATCATTGGCGCGACCGCCCACTACGTCACCAACAACCTCGATGAAGGGCCGATTATCGCCCAAAGCGTGATCCCCGTCGACCACACCCACAGCGCCGCCGCGATGATGCAGGCCGGGCGCGAGGTGGAGAAAATGGTGCTGGCGAAGGCGCTGCGCCTGGTCTTTGAGGAGCGGGTGTTTCTGAATGGCAACCGGACCGTGATCTTCGAGTGATGCCGCAGGGCCAGGGGATTGGGATTGGGGATGATTTTGTTTTAATGTCCACGAAGGACACGAAGATTCACGAAGATAGAGCTGGTTGGATCGCGAGGAAGCGATTCTCCGCTTCGTGCGGGTACCCGCGTGCCGGGTACCCGCTTGCGGGTGTCGTGGCCTTCGTGGATGAATAGGACTACCGCTAGCCGCGCCGCAGCACCCGCCGCAACAGATCCCGCTCAGTCGCGCCAAACCCGCCCAGCAGCCAGAGCATGCCGGCGTACACCAGCGGCGCCACCGCCACCGCCGCGACCACGTGGAGCTGCTGGGCCGCCCAGATAGCCCCGCCCATCGCCAGCGCCGCCAGCCCCGGCCGCCAGAACAGCGCCGGCAGGGCCGTGGTGATGCCCTCCTGGTGCAGCGCCCGGCGCAGCGGCAGAAACAGCACCAGCTCCGAGGCGACCGTAATCGCCCCAGCGGCGATAAACGAGTAGCGCGGCACCAGCAGCAGATTCAGCGCGACATTGAAGATCGCGGTCACCCCAAAGGCCAGCGTGATCACCCGCTGGCGCCCGAGGGCGATCACCACGTACTGGGTCAGGCCGTTGATAAAGCTAAATGGCAGATACCAGATCGTGATCGCCAGGGCGTAGGCGCTGCCGGGCAGATACTCGGGCTTATCCGCCATGGCCTTGGCGAGCGGAGCTGCCAGCACCGTAAAGCCAACCGCCAGCGGCAGGGCCAGCAGGATCAGCAGCCGCAGCGTGCCGGCAAAGGCGCGGCTCATCCCGGCCCGGTCGTTGGCGGCGCGGCGAGAGAGCAGCGGAAAGACCGCGTTGATGATCACCGGCGGAATAATCTGGGTCAGATTGATGAACTTGTAGGCGACGTTGTAGATCGCCAGGGTGGCCTCGCCGTGAAAGGCGGTGATAATAACCGTGTCAAAGCGAAAAAACACCCCGATCAGCAGGCTGTTGAGCATCAGCGGCCAGCCCTCGCGCAGGAGCGGGCGGGTCGGCAGCACCGGGCCGCGCAGCGCCAGCGCGCCAAAGCCCCGGCGCAGGGCCAGGCCAAACAGCACCGCGCCCACCAGCGCACCAAACAGCGCCCCGGCGGCCACGCCAACCATCCCAAGCCCCAGGGTCAGCGCACCCACGCGGGCCACCGCACTGACGATGTTGGTCAGCAGATTGATGATCGCCGGAATCTCCAGCCGCTCGGTGGCCTGAAACAGCGCGGTCGTCGCCGCCGAGAGCGCCGCCGGGAGCAGCGTCAGCACGAGGATCGCGATCAACGTGATGGTGCGCTGATCGAGCCGCTCGGGGATCAGGCTGGCCGCCGCCAGACCGTTGTAGCTGGCGATGAACAGGGCGGCGGCGGGGAGGCACAGCAGGGCAAAGCGCAGGCGCAGGCGCAGGGTGGTGCGGAAATACAGCGGCGCGCTGGCGTGGTCGCGGGCGATCTCGCGGGTGGCCAGCACTGTCAGACCCCAGTCGGCCAGCGTGCCCAGATACTGCACCACCAGGATCCCGGCGAACTCGTAGGCGCCGATCGCCCCAAGGGTGACAAAGCGATACAGCAGAAAGGCAAACCCCAGATCGATCGCCCGAGTGACCAGCTGAATTGCGAAGGGAATGCTGGCGTTGCGGGCGACGGTCTGCACGGCGTCGCCGGAGCTGGTCGGCTGGCGGCGCGTCCACCAGCGCACGCCCACCAAGGTCACGGCCAGCAGCAGCAGCAGCCCGGCCACGAAAAGCCCGGTCGCCAGCCAGGTGCGCGGCGAGATAACTCCAGGGAAGAGCTTCTTGAAGACCTCAATTGTCTGTTCGACTGTCTGTTCAACTAGCGGATTGTCAGAAGGTGGCACGGGTTCGCCCTCTCCCCGGCGCCGCGGCGCCACCCCTCTCCCTGTGGCCCAGAGGGCACCCCGGAGAGGGGGAATATACTAACGAATTTCCGTATTTAAACGGAATTGGGATTTAGAGTCAATTATCTTCGTGCTCTTCGTGGCCTTCGTGGATCAAAACGGGATTGCCTCTAATCCCTAGACCAGCCGCTTCTGGCCCCAGATCAGCACGTGCATCTGCGGCAGCACGCGGACATTGAATGGGCGCCACTCCGGGCGCTGGGCGCGGTCGGAGAGCCACTCGAGGGCGTGGGCGTAGTCTTTCTCGGCCCAGCGCCCCTCGGGCTGCCAGATAATCGGCAGCTGGGCGGCGGCAAAGGGTGGGTGCTCGCTCAGGAAGGCGTGCAGCTGGGCTAGATCCTCATCGCCGGTGATGACGAACTTCCACTGCTGCTCGGCGGCGGGCAGCTGCATAAACTGGCGCAGCGGGTCGAGCCGGAGCGCCCCGGTGCCAGCGCCCTGCAGCTTGGGCGACAGGCTCCACAGATCGATCAGCCCGGCCAGCTCGGGGCGGAAGATCGTGCTGTTGGTCTCCACGGTCAGGTGGTGGCCGCGGTCGCGCAGGGTCGTCGCCAGGGCGGGCAGCTCGCGCTGGAGCATCGGCTCGCCGCCGGTCAGCACGACGTGGCGGGCGCCCTGCTCGGCGATCCGCCCAACCAGCTCGTCGATTGCGACATCTTCCCAGGTGCCACCCTCGCGGCGGCTCCAGGAATATTTGGTATCACAGTTCTTCACGACATACCCGCCGGCCACGAACGATCCGGTTGAGGTCGTCAGCGTGACCACCGGCTCCTCGATTTCGGTCGGCTCCACCGCTTCAATCACGCGGGAATCATTCAATTCAGCGCGATCAGCTGATGATAGGTCAACAAACCGGGCCGCTGCGCCAACCGCCTGCCCAACCTCGCACCAGCCGGGCAGGTCAGGGATCCAGAACTTGTGGTCGGCGGTGCAGCGCAGCTCGCCGTTGACCGTGACCGTTGGCGCGTTGCGGATGCTGATTTGCTCAACCGTCGCTTTGACCAGCTGATTATGGCTTCCAGGCGTGTTGGGGCGCTCGATACCCAGCACGCTATCACCGACCTGGAGATCGCCCAGGCGGCGCCAGCTCCAGTCGGCCATCAGGATTGGCGTTTCGGGAACAAAGCACCAGTGGCAGCGCAGGTTGCAGGCAAAAAAGCGCACAAACGTGGTTGGCACGCCCATCAAGGTTCCCTCGCCCTGCACCGAGCGATAGACTTCCATTACATTCATTGTGTAACTCGACTTCTTTTGGTTGACGTCAAACGGCGGCGCCCGCTACGTGGCGCTGCGCTCGGCGCGGGTAATCTCGACGTGGCCGGTGGCGGTCTCCCACAGCCGAATGCGCCAGAGCAGCGCGCCAAAGGCCGGCGAGGCCTGCTCAAGCCGATCCCAGATCCAGTGGGCGATCCGCTCGGCGGTGGTCGGGCCAGCGATCAGATCGTTGAGGTTGTAGTGGTCAACCTGGCTGATCACGGCGGCCTGGACGATCTGCTTGATATCGTCGAGGTCGATCACCATGCCGTCGTCGCTGGCGCCACGGGCAGGCAGAATCGGCCCGCGCACGCTAACCTCCAGGCGATACGAGTGACCGTGGAGCCGCGCGCACTTGCCGCGATGGTTGGGCAGCTGGTGGGCCGCCTCGAAATGAAATTCTTTGGTTAGGATTGCATGCATAAAAATCGGAAGGGCGAAATCACCAGGGCGGCGGCATCGTTGTGCCAACATCCTGCTAATTCCACCCTGGTTGTCGCGTCAGTCATTGGTGGCTCCCGCGAGCCGGATCGGGCTACTCGGGCGCGAGTGCGCCTGGGTAGCGTCCGTGTATTGTACCATAGCAGTGGTCGGAGCTAGGTTTGTCGAAGGGCTTCGATGTTCCTTCATACAACGGCAACGGAATTGATATGATTGAAAGAATCATGCCAAGACCCTGTATATCCTTGCGCTACGACTTGACGTTTGGAGGTAATTTATCCATATCGTCTGGTCTAAATTTTGCAAGGATTTCCAACTTCTTTTGAAGATCCTTTTGCGCCTCATATATGTGATATATAAATTGCTCCATGGCTTCTATTGCATAGCTCAATTCCACCTCATGTGGTGGCATGGATTCTAATTTGAAATGCAATGCCTGATTTCCCATAAATCGAAAACTATGAAGCAGAGTTGCGGTAGATGTAGGAATAATCTTCATGGTACGAAGCTTTTCTATCTTATTAAACAGATCATCTTTTTTTCTTTCTTCATTTATGATTACACCCTGGTCAATCAATATCCCTTCCAACAGTGCCCTAAGACACGCAGCACAAGATATCCTTGCTCCGGTGTTATAACAGAGAACTGCTTCACGATAAATCTCAATAAGGTTCTCATGGAGATAAGAGAATCGACGAGCTTGTTTTTGCCCCGGCTCATAGGGCGGATAAAAGGTTGAAAACACAGGATCTTGCTCCGGCTGCGGCCCATGTTCTTGAATAGCAATCTCCATATGCGCGTCTTGGCAGCCCATACAAATCCATAATCTATAAGTGCGATCTTCCCAGTAATTAGGCTGATCGTGAGATAATTGCGGATCATACTCTTCTTCGTCCGTGAAGCTTGCGGTATGAATAAATACTAATTCGTGTTGAGTAATACTTTTACAGGTTCTACATCGCATATTCTGCCTAGAATTCAGTGTTGGTATTGTGGCCTCTGGCATGTTTTCAGTTGATTGAATACTTCGATCAGCGTCCACAGATAGGATTACCTCCCTAGTTAGTCAATTTTGTAGGACTTGCTTACGGATTGTGAGAATCAACCATGAATGATGATAAAGTCTTGATCGATCTCGATGAAATCGTGAATCTCAAATGCTTCAGAAAGCGTTGGAAGATGCTGACTTATCATTGTTAACAAGGTGTTGTTGGTAATATTACCAGTTGCGACTAACAACAACTTATAGGGCTTTTGGTACAGCCAGTACGAATGAACAAAATCAGCATCTTTGCTGACGACGATTCGAGACTCATCGATGGATCGCTGGTTGATCTGTAGATCGGATGTTCCATTTCCATCGGGCAAATCCAGGGTATGGACAACATCATGGCCTGCATCGCGCATATGACGGACTAGGCGTCGTGGGAGCTGGGCGTCAATGAGCCACTTCATTGGTGGACGATCTGAATACGTTTGACCTGGCTTAACCGGGCGGCAAAAGCGAGCACAGCCAGCAGATCATCCCGTTCAAGATCAGGATAATCGAGCAAGATTTCCTCGATTGTCATACCTGCGCTTAACAGCTCCAGCATTGTTTCGACCGGATAGCGTAGGCTGCGGATACACGGCTTTCCATGGCAGATTGCCGGATTGATCGTGATCCGATTGAGCAGGGACTGTTGTACGGATGGTGCAGGCATCATAATTCTCACTTCGCTTATTCATTACCGTATGTCCACAGTATAACACTCCACATGCACGCCGACACCCGGCTCTGGGTTGTCCTGTGGGTGCCCTCAGCGCAGCTTCACAGATGAGACAACATATCGACAAGAACATGCATTCAGAGCCATTGCCGATTCCAGCTGGATCCAAAAACTGCCTTGACAGCACTGAACATATGTTCTATATTCAGTCGCCTGCTACCAAGTGGCAGCGGATCCAGCGCGAATGCTGATCAAGAAAGGAACTGGCATGACTGAGGCAACCGGAACATTTGAGGTCCAGATGGCGCCCCAGGCGCAGGACGCGGCCGAAGGCTCAACCCTGGGCCGAATGACGCTCGACAAGCAGTTCCACGGCGACCTTGAGGCCACGGGAAAGGGCGAGATGCTGACCGTGCGCACGGCCACCGAGTCGGCCGCCTACGTCGCGATCGAGCGGGTCAGCGGAGCGCTGCACGGGCGCAGCGGCACGTTTGCCCTGGTCCACACCGGGATCATGAGCAGCGACGGCCAGCGGCTGACGGTCACGGTTGTGCCCGACTCGGGGACTGGCGAGCTGGCCGGGCTTAGCGGGGAGCTGGCGATCGCGATCGTGGACTCCCAGCACCGCTACAGCTTCACCTACAGCCTGCCAGACGCCGAATAAAACTAGCGCTACCAATACCTGACCCGGCCCGCCAGCGCAGCGTTGCGCCCACGATGTTCACAAATCGGCTGAAATAGGCTACACTGTTTTTGCACTTTTTGGATCTATTGCACGAGGCTGCGATGACTGAACCAAACTTGATAGGCCGCACGCTCCATCATTTTAAAATTTCTGACGAGCTAGGGCGTGGTGGGATGGCGATGGTCTTTCGGGCGCACCAGACCGACCTCAACCGGGTGGTGGCGCTGAAAATTCTGCCCCCTGAGATGACCTACGATCAGAGCTATATTGCCCGGTTTCAGCAGGAGGCGCGGGCGGCGGCGGGCTTGGAGCATAGCCATATCGTTCCGATCTACGAGATTGGCAGCGCCGATGGCTTCTACTACATTGCGATGAAATACATCGAGGGCGGCACCCTCAAGGAGATCATCGATCGCGATGCGCCAATCCCGCTGGCACGGGTGATCGAGCTGCTTGAGCCGGTTGGCAAAGCGCTGGACTACGCCCACAAAAAAGGCGTGGTCCACCGCGACATCAAGCCCTCGAATGTGATGATCACACCCGACGGCTGGGTCTACCTGACCGACTTTGGGCTGGCGCGGGCCAACACCGAGGGCACCGCCGGGCTGACCCAGGCCGGGACGATTATGGGCACGCCCGAATATATGTCGCCGGAGCAGGCCCAGGGCATTCCGGTTGGCCCGCCCAGCGACCTGTACGCGCTGGGAATTATGATCTACGAGATGCTGTCGCACGGCATGCCGTTCACCGGCGATAACCCGCAGTCGATCTTGTTCGCCCGCGTGATGCGGGCGCCGAAGCCGCCGACCGAGTACAACAAAACCATCCCCAGTAAAATCGAAGATGTGCTGATGAAGGCGCTGGCCCGCTCGCCTGAGGCCCGCTTCGAGTCGGCGGCGGCCCTGTTTGTGGCGCTGCGTGAGGCTGGCGGGCTGGGCAAGGCCCGCCTAGATAGCCCGGCCAAAGGGACGCCGATCACTGGCGATGAGGCCACCTTGATCACGCCAATGCCGAGCTACCCGCCGCAGGGCCAGAGCTACCCGCCGCAGGGCCAGAGCTATCCGCCGCAGGTGCGACCGGCCAGCAAAGGCAAGGGGCTGTGGATTGCGCTGCTGCTGCTGGTTTTAGTTGGCCTGGGGGTTGGCGGCTACTTCGTCTTCGCTGGCGGCCCCAACGTCAAGGCCGAGATTGAGCGGGGCGACCAGGCGTTTGAGCGCAAGGGCGGCCTGGCGGAGGCGGTCACCGCCTATCGGACCGCCGTCGACCAGGATGCCAACAATTTCCAGGCCCGCCAGCGGCTAGCGGTGGCCTACCTGATGCGCGGCCGGCCTGATGCTGCTGATCCGATTATCCGTCAGGCAGTCAATCTCAAGCCGAACGACCCGGAGGGCCACGCCTGGCTCAGCCAGGTCTACTCCGACCAGCGCAAGTACAACGAGGCGCTGGCCGAGGCCGAGGAGGCGGTTCGGCTGGGCCAGAATAGCCCGCTGGCCTATATGGCGCTGGCCACGGCGCGGGCCGATGTTGGCCTGGAGCAAAAAGACGAGGATCTGCTCAACGAGGCGCTCGCCGACGCCGATCGGTCGATCGAGATTGCGCTTGGCGAGACGTCGCGGCTCAACCAGGCGCTGGCCTACAATGCCAAAGGCTACGCCCAGTGGCAGCTGTATCAGTTCAAAACCCAGCGCGACAACACCACTGGCGACGAGCTGGTCGACGCTGGGATCGATCAGTTCAATCGGGCGATTGGGCTGCAGGATCAGCTGCCGGTGCTGCAGAACAATCTGGGCTATTTCTATGCCCAGCAGGGCTATGTGGCCGATTTCAAGGGCGATGGCTCGGCGCTCGACAAGTTCGACAAGGCCAACGACGCCTTTGACGCCGCGATCTCGCTGGATAGCGAGTATGGCGCCGCCTACGCTGGCAAAGGCTGGACCGCGATCTACCAGAAAGAATACGAGGCCTCGATCCTGCTGTTCGATCAGGCCCTGGAGCGGAACCCCCAAGACCCCAACGCGCTGGTCGGGCGGGGCCTGGCCCACTGGTGGCTTGGCACGCTGGGCCTGGGCGACGCGCAGCAGGATTTTCAGACTGCGGTCGAGAACTACGAGGCGGCCCTGGCCGAGGCGCCAAGCTATCTCAGCGCCTATGTCGATCTGGGGAACATCTATCTCTACAGCCTGGCCGACTATCCGCGGGCCGAGGACACCTACCGCCGGGCGCTGGAGCAGGATCCGGCCTACGCCGAGGCCTTCGCCGGAATTGGCGATGTGCTGTACCTTCAGAACTTCTACGCTGAGGCGATTGAGAATTACGATCAGGCCCTGGCGCTCAACCCGGAGATTGCCACCGCCTACCTGGGCCGCGCCAACGCCCAGGCGGCCCAGGGCAACTACAGCGACTCGCTGCCCAACTACAATCTGGCCCTGCAGTACAACAACACCTTGCGCGAGGCCTACCTTGGCAAGGCGAGCGCCGAACAACAGCTGGGCGATAGCGCTGGCGCCCGCGAGACATTGGAAGCCGGTCTGGCCAGCGTGAGCCAGGAAGATCAGTCAGCATTGCAAAATGCCCTGGATGAGTTGCCATAATATGAGATTACTCGTTTTATCCCTGCCGGCCCTGTTTATGTGCGGCGGGATTCTGTGGATGTTCGTCGCCACCACGCTGCTGGCAGGCCGGCAAAATGGGCGCCTCAGCAGTGTCCGCCGGGTCTTCAGCCAGATGAGTATCGGGGTTGGGATTGCCTTCATTGTGTGGGCAATCGCCGTTATCATCGCCGATCTGGTCAACATCGCCTACCCGCTGGTGATGGCCTTTGTTGGACTATTGTTGCTCGTGCAAGGGTGGGCGTTCAACAAGCTGAAAGCATTCTAGGAGATGGAGAGGCGGCGGCGCACCAACAGCCTCAGCCTGCGCCGCCGCTGCCCGTGACCACTACATAATGGAGTCTGCTATGTCGATCGTCCCCTTGACCGAGCTTGGCAATCCGCTGCTCCGCCAGCCATCAACGCCCTTCAGCGACCCAACCAGCCCCGAAGTTGCCCGCGTTCTGGCCAATATGCGCGATACGCTCCACGACTGCCGCTCGCGAACCGGCTACGGTCGGGCGATCTCCGCGTCGCAGATCGGGATGCTGAAGCGCCTGATCTATATTGATACCACCGACACCACGCTGGAGCTGGTCAACCCACGCTTCGAGCGCTGGAGCCGCGACGAAGATGAGCGCTACGAGTCGTGCTTTAGCTTTCCCGGCATCTGGGGGCTGGTCCAGCGCCCGCTGTCGGTCGTTGTGGTGGCCTGGACCCCGCAGGGCGTGGAGCAGCGCATCGAGGCGAGCGGCTCGCTGGCCCGCATCATTCAGCACGAGATGGATCACCTTGATGGCTTTGTCTGGCTCGACCGCAACCCCGACCTGCACAGCCTGTGCACCACCGGCGAGTACGAGAAGCGCTACACCAGCCGCTAGAATCAGGAGCGTGGTATGCCAAAGATTGTGGTGAACGGACAGTCCTACGATAGCGTTGAGGCGATGCCGCCGGAGGTGCGGGCCGCCTTCTCTGGCCCGGCCAACAGCCCTGATGACCTATTTGGCCCCAGCGAGTTTGACCAGCAGCCAGCGGAGCAGCCCTGGCTCCGCTCGGATCAGCAGATTCCGCAGGCGCCGCAGTGGAACAGCCCGCCACCGACCCGCGCTGCAGGCATCAAAAAATGGATGCTGATGATGGTTTTGCTTGATCTGCTGATCTTCGGCGGATTTCTGGCCTGGTATTTCTGGCTGCGCTAGCTGCTCCACCTGGGCAAATCTCCACCTCCACCTCCGACCCGATCAGCGACGTGGCAAGATGCGCTATACTTTCTCCAAAACCACTTTGGAGAATGCTATGACCTATACATTTCAACGTTTTGAAGCCGAAATTACGACCGCCCTGGTTGCGACCGGGTTGATCGCCGCCGAGGAAATTGAACTGGCGGCCCCCAAGGCAACCAATGTCGTCGCCGATCTGGCGCTGCCGTGCTTCCGCGCCGCCAAAACGCGGGGCACCAATCCGGCCCAGCTCGCCCAGGATCTCGTGGCCGCCTGGCAGGCGCCCGCCGACGCGCTGGTGGAGCGGGCCGAGGTCAGCGGGCCGTACGTGAACTTTTTTCTCAACAAAGCGGCCTTCGCCCAGGCCGTCCTGCGCGATGTGGCCGAGCGGTCGGGCGGCTATGGCTGCGCGGATCTGGGCAGCGGCAAGCGGGTGATCGTCGAGTACTCATCGCCCAATATCGCCAAGCGCATGCACGTTGGGCATATTCGCTCGACGATCATCGGCCAGGCGCTGGCGAATATCTACGCCTGCCTGGGCTACGCGGTGATCCGCGACAACCACCTCGGCGACTACGGCAAGCAGTTTGGCGTCAACATCGCCGCCACCCTGCACTATGGCCGCCCAGAGGCCGAGGGCGAGGCGGCGCTGGCGGCGCTGGAGGAGCAGTATAAAAACTACAACCTGCTGATGAAGGGCAAAAGCGAGGACGACCCCGACTACGACCCCGACGCCGAGGTGGCGATGGACGACAACGCTCGGGCCTGGTCGCTCAAGCTGGAGCAGGGCGATCCGCAGGCGCTGGAGCTGTGGGAGTGGATGGTCGATCTGACTAAGACCGCCAACCAGCGCAACTACGACCGCCTGGGCGTGCATTTCGATGTCCAGCACGGCGAGAGCTTCTACAAAGATATGTTGGGGCAGATCATCAGCGATGCCGGCGAGAGCGGCGCTGCCGAGCGCGACAATGGCGCGGTGGTGGTCAAGGAGCTGACCGATGCCAAGGGCAAGAAGCTGCCGCTGTTTTTGCTGCAGCGCTCCGACGGCGGCACGCTCTACATCACCCGCGACATCGCCACTGTCAAGCATCGCGAGGAAACCTACGATCCCGACACGGTGATCTACATCGTCGGCCAGCCGCAGGAGCTGCACTTCCGCCAGACCTTCGCGATCAGCAAGGCGCTGGGCTACACCGACGCCAAGCTGACCCACGTGGCGTTTGGCACCGTGTTCGACGACCAGGGCCAGGCGCTCTCGACCCGCAAAGGCAATATGGTCTATCTGGAGATTCTGCTGGACGATGCGCACACCCGCGCCAAAGCCCTGATCGAGCAGAAGGTCGGCGAGGGCAAAACCACCCTCACCCCCGCGCAGATCGCCGAGATCGCCGAGATGGTCGGGGTTGGCGCGGTGATCTACAACGATCTGTATCAGGATACCAAGCGCAACATTACGCTGGACTGGGAGCGGATGCTGGCGTTTGAGGGCAACAGCGCGCCGTATCTGCAGTATATGCACGCCCGCTGCTGCTCGATTATCCGCGAGGCGGGCGCGGTTCCGGCCGAGTACGACGGCACGCTGCTGACCCACGAGACCGAGACCGGGCTGCTGAAGGAGATCGCCCGGCTGCCCCAGATTGTGCGCGAGGCCGCCGAGCGCTTTGCGCCGTTTGTGGTCGCCGACTGGCTCTACGCCACCGCCCGCGCCTTCTCGGCCTTCTACGACGCCTGCTCGGTGCTGAAGGCCGCCTCGCCCGAGCTGCGCACGGCCAGGCTGCACCTGGCCCAGGCGACCGCCCAGGCGCTGCGCAACGGCCTGGCGCTGCTCTCGATCCGGGCGCCCGAGCGGATGTAGATCTTAGGGGTTAGAGATTAGGGGTTTAGTGCATGACATTTTGTTAAAGCACGCAAAATGGTTGCTTTTTAGTTGCTATCATATGGATATCCACCCAGAAACGACACCGCACACGCGAGTCTTTTACTGTTCCGAATAGGGATCCGGGGCAAAATGTCATGCACTAAGGAGGTTGCAACCTATGAAGACAGCAGTGATTGATACTATTCAGATGACTCGACAAATTCGCGATGCTCACGCCGAACACCTTGCGCATAAAAATGAACAAGAGATTGTGCGTTTTTATGAGGAGCAAGCGAAGCAAATTCTAGATCAGCTTAGTTTGACAATGTTAGATTAGGCCCATGGACACCATGTATGGCGTTCGCACCGACCTGCGCGATGACCGGGAAACCCAAAAAGCGCACGTATTCGCGGGAGGGACGCCATATATGGCGTC
>DAOTUS010000327.1:0-2551 GCA_034437415.1 Herpetosiphonaceae bacterium | reverse complement strand
GGTCCCGACCGAGGCATGGATTAACCCGCCGCTGACCCCGACGACGTCGGCCGACGACCCGGCGCGTCTGGAACGGAATTCCTGATCGTCGATTGTCTCATCCGCCTTGACACATTCCGGAGGTCCGCCAAGACGTGCTGCCAGATGCCGGCCTGTTGCCAGCGACGGTAGCGTTGGTAGACGCTACCGTCGCCCATAGTGTTCAGGCACATCGATTTAGGCCACTCGAATCCCGCCGGACACACCCTGCTGTGTCCGGCGGGGTTTTTTAACAATGTGACCGATTGCATAGCATATTTGGGCGTTTCAGGCTATGATCGGCGGAGCACATTGTTGAACATCACACATAGGAGGACTGCGATGCTGATCCCGTGGAAATACTACCTAAAGGAAGACGAGCAGCTGCTGGTGGAGAGCTTCACCCGCCGCTGGACGATCAACGGGCCGGGATCATACTGGGCGCGGCCGTTTCTGCGGGTCCGGCGCACCACGGGGCTGGTCCTGGGGCCGACCGAGTATCTGCATGTGCGCAACACTCTGACCGGCGAGCTGAGCACGGTCATCGGGCCGCGCCTGTTTTTTCTGGCCGCGCAGGAGGAGGTGGTCAGCCAGCTCGAGGCCATGCCGCTCAAAAAAAATCAGTACGTGCGGCTGGTCGATACCAAGACTGGCATCATCCGGGTCGAGCGCGGCGAGCAAAGCATCTATCTCAGCCCGACCGAGGAGCTGATCGGCGGCGTGACCGAGGGGATCAATATCGACGACCACACGGCGGTGCTGGTGCGCAACATCACCAGCGGGCAGCTCGACGTGATCACCCAGCCCCAGGTGTTTATCCCCGCCGCTGACCAGGAGGTGATCGAGCGCCGCAATCGGATTCTGCTGGAGGACCACGAGACCGTGGTGGTGAAGGATCGCGAGGGCCGCTATCGGTTCAAGCGCGGCTCCGATGCCAACCGCTCGTTTTTTCTGGAGCCGCACAGCACGCTGGTGGTGTTTCGCTGGTCGGCGGGGCTTTACAAGGACCAGCGCTCGCTGCAGATCACCCATCTCGATGTGCGGCCTAAGTTTATGTGGTACGCCTTCGAGGCCCGCACCAAGGACAACGTGGAGATCCACCTGGACATTACGTTTTTCTGGCAGCTGATGGACGTCGAGGCGATGGTACTGACCACCGACGATGTCCCCGGCGATGTCTGCGCCCACGCCCGCAGCGTGATCATCCAGGCGGTCTCGCAGGTGACGCTGGAGCGCTTTCTGGCCAGCTTCAACAGCATCGTCCACCAGGCCGTGATCGTGCCCGAGGATGGGTTTTACGCCGAGCGCGGGGTGAAACTGCATTCGGTCGAGGTCCGCTCGGTGGTCTGCAAGGACCCCAACACCCAGCGGATTCTCCAGGAGATTATCCAGGAGACCACCAATCGGCTCAATCGGCTGCAGAAGCAATCTAGCGAAAACGAGATCCGGCTCAAGCAAGTCGAGGGCGAGATCGAGGTGGCCCAGACCCGCGGCGCGCTGCTGGCGATTATGCGCAGCAACGCCCAGGCCGAGGCCCAGACCGCCGGCGAGGCCGAGGCCGAGCGGGTGCGCTCGTTCCTGGGGCTGCTCGGCGACGACCTCGGGCTGGCGGAGAAGCTGGCGGTCTTCAACACGCTGCGCAAGCAGGACGCCCTGGCGGTGCTCAGCGCTGGCCGCGCCCAGCTCTACTTCACGCCCGCCGACGTCGACCTCAGCATCGAGTCGCGGGTCGGCGAGAAGAAGTAGGCGGGGAGCAGCTAAAACGCAGCGGCGCCGGGGTTTTGAACAAACCCCGGCGCCGTCTTTAATTGCTCACGAAATATAGACCTGCATCCTGTCGCGTACACGCCATGTCCCATCCGCGTCGCGAGCCAGCAAGAGATACAAACCCATAACGAACTCACCATCACCCAATTGGACAAAGACCAGCGCTTGCTTGTTCGTCGGATCAACCTGAATGGTCGAGATTTTCAGCAGCGTTGACGGCGTATCGCTATTCAAATCTGCGGTATCAAGCGCCAGCAGCCGAATGACCTCGGGATTAATCGGCCGAACTGCCTGATTGTTCTCACAAAACGTGGACGCAAGGCCAGGAAGAATTTCGGGTATGTCTTCGCTAATCTGGATCTGAAAATCCGCACAGTCAACCGTCTCATCGAATGTCCAAGGCCCGCGATTCGTTTCGGGGTCGATCGTGTGGATCTGTTGACCGCATGGCATCACGAAAAATCTTACCCTTGACGGGGTGGTTGCCTCACGAATAATCGTACCCGCCGCCGTTTTTTGTGCGGAGGGCCACTGTGAGGTCGATCATGAGTCTCCAGTCCAAACGCGAGGTACTCGCTCAGACCGCTCCGCGGTATCGCCATGCCACCCATGCGCATAAAACCCAGATCCTCGACGAGTTTGTGGCCGCCACTGGCTATGCCCGGAAGTACGCTATTCGGCTCCTCACCCAGCCGCAGCTGTCCCTCGCGGTCCCCACGCGCTCCCGGCGGCCGTCCAGGAGGCGCTCATCATTGCCTGGCTGGCC
>DAOTUS010000326.1:0-9760 GCA_034437415.1 Herpetosiphonaceae bacterium | reverse complement strand
GCAGGCGCCGGGAGTTCAAAATCAGGGCGGCGGCGGCTTGCTCGATGGCCTGCTGCCGGGCGTGATGAGCTTTATGCAGTCGCGCAACGCCGGCAAATCAACCATTGAGGCGCTGCGAGGCCATAAAGCCACTCAGCAGCGCCTCAATGGTTGATTTGCCGGCGTTGCGCGACTGCATAAAGCTCATCACGCCCGGCAGCAGGCCATCGAGCAAGCCGCCGCCGCCCTGATTTTGAACTCCCGGCGCCTGCTGGGCACCGCCGAGGAGGCCGCTCAGCAGGCCGCCAATATCGTCAAGGCCGAACGAGGTCTTGCCCTCCAGATTGCTGGCGGCCTGGCGCAGACCGCTGGCGTACACCGGGGCGGTCGCGCCCTTGCCCTGCTCCTGAAGCACCTGGCTGGCAAAGGTCAGGGCCTGATCGGGGCCAACGCCGCGGCTCTCCGCCTGGCGCAGCGCATTGGTGATGGTTTCGAAGTTGGCGACCATATTGTCGCCTGCATCGCCATCGCCAACACCCTCGCCATCAAGGTCATTGAGCACATCGCGATCTTGCTCCAGGCTCTGTTTCATCGACGCGAACAGGTCGGTTAAGCTACTTGCCATGTCGGGTTTCTCCTTTGAACTACATGTACATCGGCCTGCCACTCTAGCTAATTGGTGAATCTAAGCCAGATTCGTGCCCGCAGTCAAGAGCTGGCATACCGATTGCTACTATAATTCCAGAAGATGCGCTGCGCAATCCAGCTGCCGGCCAATCGGCTGTGCTCAATTGCCCGCCTTAAGGGAGCTTTCGTCATGCAACCAGCCCGCACTCAGCCTGTGCCGCTGCAGCCGCCAGCGCGCACCAATCCGCCAGCCCCAGACATCATTACCCTTGATCATGTTTCCAAACGGTTTGGCAACACCGTTGCCGTGCAGGATGTCTCGTGGCAGGTTCAGCCCGGCGAGATCTTTGGCATCGTTGGCCCATCGGGCTGCGGTAAAACCACCACCATTCGAATGATGACCGGCGTCTATACGCCCAGCTCAGGCACGGTCAGCGTCCTCGGCCGCGCCCCCAGCGAGTTTCGGCCCCGCGACCGCGAGCGGATCGGCTATATTCCCCAGCTCTTTGTGCTGTATCCCAACCTCACCGTGGCCGAGAATATGCGTTTTTCGGCCTCGATGTACGGCATGCCCTATCGCGGGCGGATGAAGCGCATCCGTGAGCTGCTGGAGTTTGTCGAGCTGAGCGATGCCGAGCGGCGCCTGGCCGAAAATCTCTCCGGCGGGATGCAGCGCCGCCTCCAGCTGGCCGCCGCCTTGATCCACAACCCCGAGCTGCTGTTCGCCGACGAGCCGACCGCCGGGGTCGACCCGGTGCTGCGCGGGCGCTTCTGGGATCAGTTCAAGCTGCTCAAGTCCGAGGGCCGGGCGCTGGTGGTGACCACCCAGTATGTCAGCGAGGTGGCCTACTGCGACCGCGTGGCGGTGATGCGGGCCGGCGAGCTGCTGCTGGTCGACACCCCCGAGGGCCTGCGGCGCCAGGCGCTGGGCGGCGATGTGATCTCGCTGCGGGTCGACCCAGAGGATACGATGAACGCGCTCCAGCTGCTCTCGCGCCACCCGCTGGTCAGAGATGTGCACCGGATTCGCGACCAGGCTCCCGGCAGCCTAGCGGTGTATGTCGAGCGCTCCGGGGAGGCTCTGGCGGAGATTATTCAGGCGCTTGGCACCGACACGACGATCGATACTCGCCACGTCGAGGAATATAAACCACCCTTCGATGAGATTTTTATCACCTTGATGGAGCAGGCGGATCGGGAACGGCCGATCACGCCAGGAGCGAGCCGCAATGATTAAGGCCTTTGTGCGGATCATTTCATTTTTTGCCAAAGAGATCAACTCGGTCCGGCGCCAGCCGCTGCTGCTCGGCGGCCTGATTCTGGGGCCGTTCCTGATTCTCTCGCTGTTCGGGGTGGGCTACACCGGCGAGCGCCCGGTGCTGCGCACGGCCCTGGTGGTTCCGGCAGGCCGCATCGATGACCCCCAGGTGCAGCAGCTGATCGAGCGCATGGGCGCGACGTTTGAGGTCGATCAGTCCCGCCATATCTACGAGCAGGAGGAGCCGGCGCTGGTGGCCCTGCGCCAGGGCGAGGTCGATCTGGTCGAGGTGTTCCCGCCCGAGATCACCGATGTCTTCAGCACCGGCCAGCCAATTGATATTCGGATTACCTACAACCAGATCGATCCGCTGCTGCGCGACTGGATCGAATATCTCTCCTACACCCAGATCAACGAGCTGAACAAGGGGCTGCTGCAGAACTTTGTCGGCGCGAGCCAGGAGCAGGTCGGCTCCCTGCGCACGTATGTCACCCAGGCCCGCACCGATCTCGGCGAGATTCGCCAGCAGATTAGCTCAGGCAACCGCGAGCAGGCGCGGACGACCCTGCAGCAGCTGCGGCAGAGCGGCGGGGTCCAGCTGATCGCCCTGGCGCTGGCCCAGGAGCAGTCCAGCGAATCCAATCAGTCGGTGCAGAATCTCAGCACCATCCAGACCAATCTGGAGCAGCTCGACCGCGAGCTGTCGGCCGACGGGACGCTGGCCCAGCAGGAGACCCGCCTGAGCGAGCTTGACGGGCAGCTTGGCGAGCTGGACGCGGTCGCCGATCAGGTGCGCAATATCGATCCGGCGGTGGTGGTTTCGCCGCTGCGCTCGAAAACCAACAACCTGGCCCCAATTGGCAACCTGGGCGATCCGGCGGTCAACCCGGCCCAGGCCTATGTGCGCTTCTACACGCCCGCCGTGCTGGCGCTGCTGCTCCAGCATATGATGGTCACGCTGGCGGCGCTGTCGCTGGTGCGCGAGCGGCTCCAGGGCACCATCGAGGTGTTCCGGGTCTCGCCGCTGACCGCCATCCAGGTGCTGATCGGCAAATACCTGGGCTACACCGTGATGTCGGCGCTGATCCTGGGCGTGCTGTTGCCGCTGATGATCTTCGGGCTAGGGCTGCCGTTTCCGCTGGCCCAGCTCGGCAACTTCGCCCTGATCGCCCTGCTGATCACGCTGGCCTCGCTAGGCTGGGGCTTTTTGATCTCGGCGGTGGTTGGGTCGGACAGCCAGGCGGTGCAGTTTTCGATGCTGCTGCTGCTAATGTCGGTGTTCTTCAGCGGCTTTTTCATTCCGCTGAAATCGTTTATTGCGGCGATCAACTACGTCGCCAACATCTTGCCGGTCACCCACGGTATCCAGAGCTTCCAGCAAATCCTGCTGCTCAACCAGGCGCCGCCACTGATCACCTATCTGTGGTTGGCTGGAATTGCGCTGGTATCGTTTGTGCTTAGCTGGTTAATATTCCGCCGTCAATTTCAGCGGCGCTAACATCACTGCGCTGCGGCAGGCCAAACTCTGCCGCAGCACGTGAGCCATATGGGGTCAATATGACAACCACAGCTCAGGCGGCTCCGCAGACGCGCTCGTGGCTTCGCAAGGCCGGAGTTGTGGCAGGCGTTTTGCTGGGCCTGGCCGCACTTCGCTGGCTGCCCACCCACCGACGCCGAAACAAAATCGCCCACCTGCGGAGACAGGCGCTCAAGCTCACCGAGCGGATTGTGGAACCCAGGAACGTTTTTAAGACTTTAATATCTGGAGGAACTCAACCATGATTGGACACTTTTTCAAGTCGGTCTGGGCCGCAGCGAAATACTTTTTGCTTGGTCTGGCCGCCGCCGCCCTGGCCGCCCCGCAGACCGGCGCCGATAGCCGCCAGCTCCTGCGCCAGCGGATTATGGCCCTGTTTGACCGGGCGCTGCCAACCACAACCCACCACGACAGTCACCAGGAAGATGGCGCCGCCGGAATGGACAAGCAGGAATACTGGGAGAGCGGCGCGGCGCCCGAGCAGCATCCGGTGCTTTAGCTTTACCGCTGGCTAAGCGTTTTGGCAACAACATCGAGAACGCGCTTGGGCAGATCGGCTACCTAGTTTTTTATCTTTTGACCGGGCTGGCGGCCTCAGCGGTACATATCTGGCTTTCTGCTGGCACAGCTAATGCTTTAATCTCCAGTGTTGGCGCATCGGGGGCAATCTCAGGCGTGCTTGGCGCCTACATTGTGCGCTTTGGGGCCAATCGCATCCGCGTCCTAGTCGGCTACTTTGTCACGCTGTTGCCAGCCTGGATGATGATTGGCCTGTGGGCGGGACAGCAATTTCTCGCCACCTACGCGACGATCACCAACACCGACCAGACGACAATGGGCGGCGGGGTGGCCTATGGCGCCCACGCTGGTGGTTTTCTCGCTGGTGTGATCGCCGCCTTTGCCCTGCGGGGCATGGTGCGCAGCCGTCAACCAGTCGCCGCCCGCCAACTTCGCTACGTATAAGGAGGATCTGCTCATGGCTCCGAACGACAAACCACGGGATAAAGGCTTAGGCGAGTACGCCAAGGATTTTGTTGGCGGCCTGCTCGGTCGCGACGATGATGATAATCAGGCAGCGGCGACCCAGCGCGAGCGCGCCCAGCAGGACGCCAACCAGCCCGAGCGCCCGCGCGACAAAGGCATTGGCGAATATACCAAAGATTTCGTCGGCGGGCTGTTTGGCCGCGACGACGCTGACGATCAGCCCAAAACCCAGGCCGCGCCGAAAAAAGATGAGGACATGTCGTTTGCCGAGCGTGTCCAGCAGGATGCGCGGGCGGCCGCCGAGCGCGCCCAGGCCCAGGCGCAGTCCCAGGCCCAGCAGCAGCAGGGCGGCGGCAGTGGCTCGATCTTTGATCGCGCTCGCGAGGCCGCTGATGAGGCCGCCAAACGGGCCCAGGAGGCCCAGCAGAAGCCAGGCACCAGCGCGGCCCCACGCTCCAGCTTCGACCAGCCAGCCAAGCCAGCGACCGCAGGCGACGACCAGAGCGAGGTGGAGCGGCTGCGCGCCCGGGTGGCCGACCTGGAGCGCCAGCAGGGCGCCGGGCAGGCAGCCGAATCCAAACAGCGCACCTATGTCGTCAAGCCGGGCGATAGCCTGAGCCTGATCGCCAAGCGCTTCTATGGCGACCCAATGCAGTGGAAGCGCATCTACGAGGCCAACCGCGGCACGATCAGCAACCCCGACCTGATCCACCCCGACCAGGAGTTTATTATTCCTGAATAGGCGGCGAGCGCCAAACGGCCCACTCACAATTGAGTGGGCCGTTTGGCGTTTAGGGGCGCGTTAGCATAAGTCTAGTCGGCAAAGTAGGCCAGCCCGGCATACTCACCGCCCGACTGGCGCTCAAGCTGCGCCTGCGCCTGGCCCAGAGCGGTCAGGGTCTGCTGGCCGAAGGTTGTGGCGCTGGCGATTCGCTTGGCCACGCTTGGGGCAATCAGGGTCTGGTGATACGGATTCACCGCATCAAACGGCAGCCTGATCTGGCCCAGCACCCGCCACCAGAACTGGTGATCGCTGCATGCCAGCCCGGTCAGCGCCAGACATGCCGGGGCCGCAAACCAGGTAATCACCCCCAGCTCCAGCGCCTGGCGCAAGGTTGAGCCCGACTGCCCGGCGCTGGCCAGATGATCGAGGCCATACTGGATCATCCGCTGATGGTGGGCGATCACCGCCACGCTCAGGGGCTTGCCCGGCGCCAGCGGGGCGGACGCGCGGGGCGGGTTGATGCGCTGAAAGCCAATTGGCGCGCCGACCGCATATTCGGCCAGGGCTAGCGCCGCTGTAATCCGCTCGGCGACGCTGGTGCCAAGATACCAGGTCGCAAACGGCGTGGCCGCATCAAACGGCAGGATGGCCGCGCTCAGGGCGGCGTGCCACTCGCTCTCGCGCAGCGGACCGATGCCCGCCAGCGCCAGACAGAGCTTGGCCGACTGCCAGACCAGATCCGCGCCCAGGACAACGCGCTCAACCGGATGGACGCTCGACTTGATTCGATTGGCCAGATAGCGAATCGTCGCAGCCATCTGCTCGCGGGCGGGTGGCCCAGGAATGTGGGTGCCGTAGGCCCGCCGCGCCAGCGCCGCCAGCTCCTGCAGGCACTCCTGGTCGCCCCAGAGCTGCTGCAGCGTCAGCGCCCGGTGGGCCGCAATCCCATCATCGTGCATAAGCGCGCCAAGCTCCGCTAGTCCACCCTGACAGATATCAAAGACAACGCCATTAACCTGCGGATATGTCACCGAGACCGGGCCGTTTTTTCGCACAACCAGCAAATCGACATCGGAGTCGGGGCGGGCGCAGCCTTTGGCATAGCTGCCCTGCAGGAAAATCGCCAGAGTATCGGCATTCCGCGCCAGCTGATCGACCATTGTCAGGATCCATGCAGGAATATCAATCACAAATCGGCCCTCAATATGCGTCTGGATCGCGACAGTGCTGAGATCAAGGCTCAGTATAGCCATCGGCCGCGCAGGTAAAATCCACCATGGGACGGATTAGCGGCGCTAAAAGTTCCATCGGCCGCAGGTGGGTTCACATCGCGCGGGGTTGGCAGCGCGGCTACCCACGGGCCGGCTGATTTCTGCTACAATCGCCGCAGCAGTTAACCAGTGGAGGAATCTGATGCAGCGTTCGCCAACCCCGCGTGATGGTCTGGTGTATGCCCTGGGTAGCGGTTTTTTCAGCGCCCTGATCGCTGGTGGCGCTGGCCGAGTCTATGGCATCAACGCGACAACTCTGGTGGTGATGATCGTTTTGGCGGCGCTTGGTGGCGGGTTCTACGGCTACCGCGCCCGGATGAAGCAAGAGTAAAGGTGGTTTTTATGTCGCTAACAATCGAACAGGTCGAGCAGGTGGCGCATCTGGCCCGCCTGCGGCTGGATGACGCAGAGATGGAACGGATGCGGGCGCAGCTCTCCTCGATTCTTGATCATATTGAGCTGTTGCAGGAGGTCGATATCACCGATGTGCCGATTACCGCCCAGGTGACCGACCTGACCAATGTGCTGCGGCCCGATGAGGTCACCACGGCGCTGCCGATCGAGGCCGCGCTGGCCAACGCGCCCGACCGCCAGGGCAACTATTTCCGAGTCAAGGCCGTGTTCGAGGAGTAGCAGATCGGCCAGCAGCTAGCGCAACAATTCGCGCAACGCCACCGTATCATCAATAGATGGACAACATTTGGAGGCATATAATGATGAATGGCAAACGAATCGCATCCGATAAATTGGTGATCTTTGGCTCGGTCGCGGTGCTGCTGGTCGTGGTGATGCTGTGTATCTTTCTGACCAACCTGATCTTCAATTTCACGACGGCGTTTATCCCGCTCGTGACCGGCGCAATGCTGCTGATCGGCAATCGGCGAGGGCTGATCGAGCTGATCCGCACCCGCCAGCCCTCGCCGACGGTGCTCAACGCGATGATCGGCGTGGCGCTGCTGATGTTTGGGCTGGGAACCACCTTTTTTGGTGAGACCTGGCTGCGCGTGCTGTTCTACGCCCCGGCGATGGGCCTGCTGCTGCTGGCGCTGCCAGTGGCCTTGAGCAAGCCGGCCATGTACAGCACCTATCGCAGCTGGGGCAGCTCGGCGATGGGCGCGATTCGGCGGGTGACCAACCGCGGCGGCAGCACAAGCGCTGGCGCCAGCACCATCAACGGCAGCTTTGATCAGACTCGTGGCCAGCAGACAATTGACCTTGACCCCAACCATGTCTCGCAGGCCAACCAGCCGCGCCGGCCATAACATCCCCGCATAGCCTGAGAGCGTAGACTGGAGGAGCGGATCGACCGCTCCTCCTTTTTGTATATCTGCGGAGGCTGGATATGGGCAAGATCGCAATTGTGACCGGGGCGGGGCGCGGGATCGGGCGGGCGGTGGCCGAGCGGCTGGCCGCCGATGGCTGGGCGGTGGCGCTGGCCGCCCGCTCGCCTGAGGAGCTGGATCAGACGGCGGTGGCAATTCGCGGCGCTGGAGGGCAGGCGCTGGCCATCCCCACCGATGTGACCGATGCGGCCTCAGCCCAGGCGCTGGTCGCCGGCACCGAGGCCGCGCTTGGACCGCCGACGGCCCTGGTCAACATCGCCGGGGCGCTGGGGCCGTTCGGCCAGTTCCACGACCTCGATCTGGCCCGGCTGCGCGCGATGATCGATGTCGTCTGGTGGGGTACGCTCAACACTTGCCACGCCGCGCTGCCGGGGCTGATCGCCCGTGGCGGTGGCTCGATCGTGAATATCGCTGGCTACGGCGCGGCGGATCCCTCGCCCAGGCTGGCGGCGTATGGCGCGATCAAGGCGGCGCTGGTGCGCTTCAGCGAGTCGCTGGCCGCCGAGGTCAAGCGCAGCAAGGTGCGGGTTAACATCATCGGGCCAGGGCTGGTGGCGACCAGGCTCAGCACCGCAATCGCCAGTACGCCCGAGGCGACCCGCTTCGCCGACGGCATGGTCAAAATGGCCCAGACCAAGGGCGTGCCACCTACCCAGGCCGCCGACCTGGTGGCCTGGCTGCTGAGCGAGGAGTCCGCCCCGCTGACCGGCCGCCTGGTCACCGTCCACGACGAGTATCGGGCGCTGGGCGAACAGGCGCTGGAGATCAACGCTGGCAGTGGCTATACCCTGCGGCGGGTGACGACGTAGGGATTAGAGATCGGTGAAAGAATTGCCTGCTGGTGTAATCGCGACCATGATCAACACCAACACGCTGAACGACTACATGGCCGCCTGGGACCTCGCGAACCCGCAACTTCTCACCCAGACGGCGACCAGCCACATCTACACCGTGACCCACGCCACCGAGACCGTTGTGCTAAAAGTGCTGGCGGCCTCGGAGACGGAGGAGCAGACTGGCGCGTTGGCGCTGCGCTATTTCGCTGGCCACGGGGCGGTGCGCCTCTGGCGGGCCGACCAGGGTGCCCAGCTGATCGAATATGCCCCCGGAGACGAGCTCGTCACGCTGGTCGAGCGCGGCGACGACGAGCAGGCCACCCGAATCATCGCGCAGGTGATCGAGGAGCTTCACGGTGTTCCGCAGGATGGCCCGCGTGACGGGTTGTTCGGGCTTGAGCGCTGGTTTGCGGCGCTATTCCGGCAGGCGACGGCGGACAGGCAGGCGGGCGTCGAGTCGATCTATCGGCGGAGTGCCGCGCTCACCGAGCGGCTGCTTGGCGACCAGCGCAAGGTGCGGGTGCTGCACGGCGACATCCATCACCGCAACATCCGGCAGTCATCGCGCGGCTGGCTCGCCTTCGACCCGAAAGGCCTGGTTGGCGAGCGCGCCTATGACTGCGCCAACACCCTCTGCAACCCGGCTATGCCCGCAATCGTCCACAACGAAGCCCGGCTGCTGACCAGCGCGGCGATCCTGGCGGATGCCCTCGCACTCGACCTGGGCCGGGTGCTGGCGTTCACCTACGCCTACGCCTGCCTCAACACCAGCTGGTGGCTGCGCATCGACGTGGAATCTGCGCAGGCAATCGTCGAGTGGTCGCTCAAGGTCGCCACAATCATCGAGCCGCACATCACGATGGAGTAGCTAGCAGCTGGCAGCTGGCAGCTAGTAGAGCTGATTTAGAGCATTAGAAGGAAGCAAAACCCCCACCAGTATCTAGTACAGTGCCACCGTGATAATGACGAGCTGAACGGCTAAGGGCAATCCCGTTCAAATACGGGAACTGCGCCAGTTTTTACCCTCACCGGGGTGCCCTCTGGGCCGCTTCGCGCCACCACGCCCAGAGGGCACCCGCCCTGTGCGCGGGAGAGGGGAAGAACCGCGTATTTGAACGGTATTGCGGCTAAGGGTGTTGGTTGAAGTCACCAAGATTACCCGCCAAATCCCCAGTGGTGCTGTACTAGCTACCAGCTGCTA
>DAOTUS010000325.1:0-2325 GCA_034437415.1 Herpetosiphonaceae bacterium | reverse complement strand
GTTGATGGCCTGCTCGATGAGTGCGCCAAGCTGTGCGAGGGCGTCCGCGTTCTCGGCGAGCTGACCTCGCGCACCCTCGATGCGATCGCCGGGCTGGGCGAGCGGATGAGCGCCCGGATTGTGGCCGCGACCCTGCGCGAGCACGGCATTGCCGCCAGCGCCTACGATGCCACCGACCTGATCGTGACCGACGACCGCTATCAGGATGCCTCGCCGCTGATGCCCGAGACCATCGAGCGCACCACCGGGCTGCTTGGCCCCGTGCTGGCCGCCGGATCGACCCCGGTGATCACCGGGTTTATCGGCGCCACCCTGGCCGGCGTGAAAACCACCCTCGGCCGCGGCGGCTCGGACTGGAGCGCGGCGATTCTGGGCGCGGCCCTGGAGGCCAGCGAGGTCTGGATCTACACCGATGTTGACGGGGTGCTCACCGCCGACCCGCGCATTGTCCCCGACGCCCGCGTGATTCCGACGCTGTCGTACAACGAGGTCAGCGAGCTGGCCTACTTCGGCGCCAAGGTGCTGCATCCGAAGACCATTCGCCCGGTGGTCGAGCGCGGGATCGCGCTGCGGGTCAAGAACACGTTCAATCCAACCCACAGCGGCACCCTGATCGTCCAGCAGACCCAGCGGATCGTCGGGGCGATCAAGGCGGTCACCTCGGTCCATAGCCTGAGCCTGATCACGGTGATGGGACGCGGTATGCTGGGCGTGCCGGGGATTGCCGCCCGCACCTTCGCCGCGATCGCCCGCCAGAACGCCAGCATCCTGATGATCTCGCAGGCCTCGTCGGAGCAGAGCATCTGCTGCGTGATTCCGGCGGGCACCACCGAGCACGTGGTTGCCTCGCTGCGCCAGGAGCTGGCCGCCGAGCTGGAGCGCCGCGATATCGACACGATCAGCGTCGATGAAAACGTCGCGATTATCACCGCCGTCGGCGCGGGCATGCGCGGCACCTCCGGGGTGGCCAAGCGGGTCTTCGGCGTGATCGGCGACGCCGAGATCAACGTGATCGCGATTGCGCAGGGCTCGTCGGAGTGCGCGATCAGCCTGGTGGTCAGCGAGGAGGATGCCCGCGCCGCCGTCCGGGCCATCCACACGCTCACCCACACCGAGACCATCAGCGCCCACCATCGTGCGCCCTGCGAGTAGCGCCGCTCCCAATTCGCTATAATGCCGCTGACACAATGGCGTGTCGGCGGCATTCTGGTTTTAGCCGCGAGTTTTGATGGAATTTAGTGGAGGACGGTATGCAGATTATTCTGGCCGATGTTCAAGCTCCAATGGCGGCGGCCTGGCGGACGTTTTGTGGCGATCTGGCCGATGTGTCGGTCCACCACGGCTCGATCCTCGACTGCGCCTGCGACGCGGTGGTCAGCCCGGCTAACAGCTTTGGGTTTATGGATGGCGGCATCGATATGCTCTACAGCCAGTTTTTTGGCTGGCAGGTGCAGGAGCGGCTCCAGGCCCAGATCCAGGCGGCGCACCACGGCGAGCTGCTGGTCGGCGCGGCGGCGCTTGTGCCGACCGACCACGCGGGCATCCCCTTTCTGATCGCCGCGCCGACCATGCGCGTTCCGATGATCCTGCGCGACTCGGTCAACCCGTATCTGGCCTGCCGGGCGGCGCTGCTGCTGGTCAAACATGGCCGTTTTGGCGCCGGGCCGCACCAGGGCCAGCCAATCGCCGACCTGGTCAAAACCGTGGCCTTTCCGGGGCTGGGCACCGGGGTTGGCCGCGTCTCCCCGGCGACCTGCGCCCACCAGATGCGCACCGCGATCAGCGAGGTGCTGCACAGCCCGCCGCCGTTCCCGGCCAGCTGGTCCGAGGCCCAGAACCGCCACCAGCAGCTGTACACCACCACCACCCGCGATCTCCAGCGCGAGTAGCGGCAGGGCATGGGCAACGTCAGCCCTCTCCCCGTCCGCTCCGCGGCCACCCCTCTCCATCGCGATGGAGAGGGGCCGGGGGTGAGGTCAAAATCTGGCCGCGTCAATGGACGTTGCATAATCCCTGGGCTTGCATTTACCTTTCGGCTGCGCTATTGTCGTGGCAGCAATTATCCGCCGACGAGAGGAGCCTGCGATGAGCGATCCGGCAGAATCTAGCGCCAATCTGCATTTCGGCAGCGCCAACGATTTCTCGGGCAGCCAGTTCTCCACCGGGGATATTGCGGGCCGGGATATCATCAAGCACTACAACGCGGCTGCCTGGGTGCGGACCATTCCCGCCCTCAGCCCGCCAGTGACCGATTTTATCGGCCGCGACGATGAGCGGCAGGCGCTGGGGGCGGTGCTGCTGGCTGGCGGGGCGGCGGTGATTCGC
>DAOTUS010000324.1:0-10256 GCA_034437415.1 Herpetosiphonaceae bacterium | reverse complement strand
GCTCAACATCGTCCAGGAGCGGATGGGATCGCGCTTCGATAAGGAGAAGCTGGTGGTCGTCGACCCGACATTCGCCGCCCAGCTGGCGGCGGCTTTTCAGGAGTCGGCGGTCGATGTGCTGGTGCAAAAAACCATCGCCGCCGCCCGTGAGTTCGGCGCCCGTGAGATTATTCTGGCCGGCGGTGTGGCCGCCAACACCGCCCTGCGCGAGTCCCTGACCGCGCAGGCGCGCCCGATCCCAGTGCGCTATCCGCCAATCTGGCTGTGTACTGATAACGCGGCGATGATTGGCGCGGCGGCCCACTATCGCTACCACAGCGGGCTGCAGCAGGATTGGGCGCTGGATGTGGCGCCCGGCTTGAAGCTGGTGGCGACCGAGTAATGCTCAAAACAGCCTCCATCCCTCCCCTGCGCCAGATTGGCTGGGCGATTGGCCTGTATCTGCTCCTGCGCCTGCTGCTGGCGCCAATCGCCGCCACAATCGCCACCCCGACCCAGCAGCCGAATATGCAACCGGCCTCCTCGGCAGCGCAGCGCACGCTGCTAAGCCCGTGGGACCGCTGGGACGTTGAGTACTATCGCTCGATCGCCGCCGCTGGCTACGGCACCGATCCCACAACCACCAATTTTCACCCGCTGTACGCCTGGGCTGGGCGGGTGTTCGGCTGGCTGACTGGTGGCAACTGGCTCTTCGGCCTGCTGCTGGCCAGCGGGGTGGCCACGATTGCGCTCTATCTGCTGCTTGAGCGGCTGGCTCAGCTTGAGGGCAGCCCGCAGAGCGCCCGCTGGACGGCGGTTGTCCTCACGCTGCTGCCGGCGGGATTTATTCTGTACGCGCCCTACTCCGAAAGTCTGTTTCTGGCCTTTGCGGTGGCATGTTTTATCTGTCTGCGCCAGCGGCGCTGGTGGTGGGCCGGGCTAGCCGGGCTGCTGGCCAGCCTGACCCGCCAGCAGGGAATTGTGCTGGTGCTGCCGATGCTCTGGGAGCTGGCGGCGGCGGCTGGGGGCTGGCGGGCGGTGGTGCGGCGCTGGCGCTGGTGGCTGGCGGCGAGTCTGCCGCTGGTCGGGTTCGGGCTGGTGGTGCTGTATCGGGCGGCGGTGCTGGGCGGGCTGCCCGCCGAGTGGTGGCTGCCGCAGAACTGGATCTACTCGCTGCTGATCTCGCCGGCCGCCCAGAACGTGGTGCCCGGCCAGCGCTTTGTCGCGCCCTGGACCGCGCTGTGGCTGGCCTTTCAGCAGCTTGGCACGCCGCCAACCCTGCCTCGTTGGATCGATCTGATCACTGGCGGCATCTATCTTGGGCTGCTGGCGGCGTTCTGGCGCAGCCTGCGGCCGGCGGCGCGGGCGTATTGCGTTGTGGTGTTCCTGCTTGCCTTCGCCTATCACACTGGCGATCTGTTTGCCTATATGGGCCTGTCGCGCCACCTGCTGCTGGCCTTCCCGCTGGCGCTGGCGCTGGCCCGCTGGTCAAACATTCTGCCGCGCCGGCTGCTGGTCGGGCTGCTCGGCGGCGGGATGCTGCTGCTGCAAACCGTGCTGTATGTCGCGCACGCCTGGGTGCCGTGAGCGCTGGCCGGAGGGCACAGCCTGAGCATAAAAATCCACCCCAGCAGAACGTCATTGCTGGGGTGGATTTTTTGTGGGCTATTAGTTCGTCAGCCGTGCGTTGATGATCGTTGCCCCTGCGCTAAAGCACCTGACAGGCGGGGCAGAAATGGGTGGCGCGCTGGCCTACGACGATTCGCTCGATCGGGGTGCCGCAGCGGGGACAGGGATCGCCGGTGTGGCCATAGGCGTTGAGATGATGCTGGTTGTCGCCGCCCTCGCCGTTGGCGTCGCGATAGTTGACCAGAGTGGTGCCGCGCCGGGTCACGCCCTGATCGAGGGCGGCCACGATTCCCGCGTGCAGGGCGCTGATTTCAGCGTCACTGAGCGAGCTGGCCAGGCGCAAGGGATGCAGCCTGGCCAGCCACAGCGCTTCATCGGCATAGATATTGCCAATCCCGGCGACCAGGCTTTGGTCGAGCAGCAGCGGCTTGAGTTTGGTCTTGCGCCCCTGAAGCTTCTGCTGCAGCACCGCCGCGGTAAAGGCGGGATCCAGCGGCTCAACCCCCAGCTTCGCATCAAGTGCGCTCATTCCGACTGGGTTGAGCAGCCACCAGCGCCCGAACTTACGGGTGTCGTGGAAGCGTAGCTCGCGGCCATCGTCAAGGCTCAGGCTGATGTGGGTATGTTTATCGCTGGCGGTCGCGGCGGGGACGACCAGCAGCTGCCCGGTCATGCGCAGATGCACGACCAGCGTCTCGGCGTTGTCGAGCCGGATCAGCACATACTTGGCCCGCCGCTCGACCTGCGCGATTGCCCGGTCGCACAAGGCCTCGCACAGCTGCTCAGGAGAAGGCTCGGCGACGATCTTGGGCCAGCCGATCGAGCGAACGCCGACAATCCGCCGCCCGGCCAGCTCGCGGGCCAGCGACCGACAGACCGTTTCAACTTCAGGTAACTCAGGCATAGCTAAGCCGCCAGCCAATGCGCTTGGACTGGCGGCTTTCCTCCTTGCTTACTTTTCAGGGGTTCCCAAGGCGCTGTGTCCGCCGCCGCCGCCATCGTTGGCGATAAAGATCGAGCGCTCGGCCATAATTGGCAGGGTCGAATCGACCACGGTGGTGTGGGACTGCAGATCGGGCGCCTCGTTATTGAGCAGGACCGCGATCCGCCCGGTGCGTGGCACGGTGTAGCTCAAAACCTGCGTGCTGCCATCCTCCTTGCCAATCGTCAGGGTCACCTCGGCCGGCCGCTGATTGGGGTTGATCAGCAGGATGAACTCGGTGGCCGGGGCGGCGGTGCGACCTTCGGCGAAGCGCCAGGTATACGCCAGGCTGGTTGCGCCAAGCGTATTGGTGCCGCTGTTGCCACTGTTGAAGTAGGTGGTGCGCTCGGCCACAATCGGCTGCGATGCGGTGACCATCGTCCCCACGCCCTGCGGCGACGGCACAATATCGCGCAGGTCAACCGTCAGCCGGGCGTAGCCAGGAATCTGATAGCGGCGGGTGAAAGTCGAACCCTGCTCGGTCATAAAGGTGGTTGTGATCGCCGAGGCGGTTGGGCCGGGGTTGAGCAGCGCCAGCGTGGTTGAGAACGGCGCAATCGTCGCCCCTTCGGCAAAATACCAGGTTGTCGCTGGCGCGATGGCCCCGCGGGTCAGAAACCCGCCGCCTTTGGTCGGGCCAAACAGCATGGTGCGCTCGACCGCAATCGGGGCGCTGGCGGCGACCCGCACGCCGAACGTCGTCGCCAGATCGGCGCTGAGCTCAACTGCGGTGGTCGTGAAGGCTGGCAGCACCAGGGAGCGGGTGCGGGTCAGGCCATCGGTCGGCATGATCAGCAGATCGGCGGCGACCTCGGTTGACTGCGGATTGTAGAGCCGCAGCGTGGTGGACCGATCGCGACCGCCATCGCCCTCGGCAAAATACCAGGTGCGGGCGAACTGCTCGATGCCGGGCTCGCCCAGGGCGTCATTGGCGAACAGCATGGTGCGCTCGGCGATAATCGCCTGGTTCGAGGTGACCTCAATCGGCAGATCGGCGGTATCGCTAAACACGTCGTTGACGATGAAGTTCACCCGCTGGCCCGGCTCAACCGTCAGCTCGCGCTGAACCGTGTTGGACTGGCCGGGGAGAAATGTGACGACGGTTTTCGCCGGAACCTTGGTTGGGTTGAAGAACATCAGCCGCTCGGTGTAGTCGCGGGTGTTGCTCTCCACGAACGTCCAGCGGGCCCGCACCGTGGCGGCATCGGCGGCCGCCCGAATCTCTTCGGCCTGGAGCGACGAGATCGCCCCCATCACACTGAGCGTGGTCGGAATGCCGTTGCTCTGGGCCAGCCAGGCCAGGGTCTGGGCGGCGGCCACGCGAGCGGCGTCGGTTGGCTCGCCGAGCAGGGCCACCCGAATAACCCCGTTGTGGGCCAGAAAGCCGGTCTGGCCCTGATACACATTGCCGGAGCTATCGATCACATAGGCGTAGGCCAGATCGCGCTCGCCGTAGGTGATGGCGACCTGCTGAAGCGCCCGCAGAATCGTCAAGGGATCGGTGTCGATGGTGAGCGGCAGCCCGGTGAGCTCAAGCTGGCGGGGCCGTGATGGCGTGAGATTTGGCGCCGTGCTGGCGGCCCCCCAGCCTGTCCGCGTGATCACCAGCGGCGGGCGGGTCAGGGTGGCCTGGCTGGCCTGTGCCGGAGTGCGAGCCGGCTGATCGATCAGGCTGGGGCCAGCGCTGGCGTCGAGCAGCACCCACTCAATCCCGGCCACGCTTGGCGCCGCCGGCTGGGCGCTGGTCTGAAAGCTAACCCGATACTGCACCCAGCGGGCCGCGGCCTCGACCCCAATTGGGCCAAGCAGTTGCGCCGTCGCGGAGATTGTGCGCCCGGCCGGCATGGCCTGCCACTCGCGCCACTCGGTTGCATTGGGGCTGGTGCGGATCTCCAGGGTCAGCGCAGCGGTTGATGGCAGATCGATCTCCCACTCGGCGGCAGCGGCGCTAAAGGCAAAGGGGGCCACAAACGGCGCCGAGGTATAGATCCCGCTGGTCGAGTCGGGATCGAGCCGGATCTCGCCGCCGGCGTTGTTGGTCACGATCATGCCTTCCAGGGTGCCGGCATTCCACTCATCAACACTGGTCTGGCTCCAACGCGCTGTTGGGAGGCCCCCAGGCGGAGCAGACTGAGCAACGTAGCTAGCCCATACGAGGCGGACCGAAAGCCCGGCCATCAGGAGCGCTAACCCGATGAGTGTAATTCGACGCATAGGTACTCCTTAAAACACTGAGCAGGGCTGAGTGATTAGTGGCTAGCAGGGTGGTTGCCGACGGCGATCTGATCAACCAGAGTGGACTGTCAGCCTTGGATTGCTGATCGTTGGCTGAGCCTGTCGAAGCCAAAACACTGGGCTTCGACAGGCTCAGCCAACGGGTCACCAAGAGCTAGCTCTGGCTGCCGAGCAAGCTCGCCTAATTAAACCAGTTGGGGTCGTAGGAGTTGGCGGCGTTCCAGATAATCCAGCCATAGGTGCCTGGGACCTCCTCGACTGCCCGCATCTGGGCCTGCAGCTCGGCCCGGCCGTAGCGCGTGACCGGATCGAGCCAGGTTGCGGTGAAGCCCTGCAGCCAGGGGCGCTGGACCGCATATTTATTCTCGATGCGCTTCTGGCCCTTCTCGATGCTGTCTTTCACAATCTCGTAGGGATAGGCGTCGGCGTTGTCGAAGCCCAGCTCGTTGCGATCGTAGTGCGAAGGATAGACCATCGCACAGACATAATCGGTATGCTCGGCCATCAGCTCTAGGCTTTGACCGATCTCCCACATATTCCGCCAGGTCGCATAGCCAAAGACATCGATCGAGAAGTACGCGCCCGAGCCGTTGAGGACCGTATGGGTCTCTTCGAGAACATTGACAATCGCCTCGTACATCACCTCGGGCTCGTTTTCCGGGTCGATCGGCTGCGAGAACACCAGATTGCTCGTCCGGCCATCGGAAGGGAAGCGGATATAGTCGAACTGAACCTCATCAAAGCCAAAGTCGGCGATCTCTTTGGCGATGCCGACATTGTACTCGGTCACCTTGGGGTTGAACGGATCGAGCCACTTGAGGCCGCCGCCATCCTCCCACACGCCGCCAGTCTCGATGCTTTGGGCGGCCCACTCAGGCTTGGCATCGGCCAGGCGATTGTCGCGCATCACGGCCATGCGCCCGATCAGATAGATGTTGCGCCGTCGGCCCTCTTCCACAATCCATTGCATATCCAGATAATCTTCGGCGGTGCCAGCCTCGAGCACCAGCGGGTGGTTGGACAGATAGCCGACTGCCCCAACATTGCCCGCAATATCCAGCTTGATATCGATCACCACGGCATTGAGCTCGGTCTGATCGACCAGATCGAAGACTTCGCTGATCGCCGCTTTGGACGATCCGGTCGCCGCGGTGATGTAGATGGCCTTGGCGATAAACGGCTCAACTTTGAGATCGGCGGTGAAGTTGCCTTCGCTCAAGGTCGTCCAGTTTTTGCGATAGCCCGGCGAGAGCACCTGAATCTGGGCGCCTTCGGGGACATCGTTCAACACATAGGTGCCATCGGCGGAGAGCCGGGTTAGCGCCACGGCGGTTCCGGTAAAGGCCCGTGTGGCATCGCCGCCGCTGGCTGGCGGAAGCATGGCGATCACGGTGCCCTTGGTCAGCGCCGCCCCGGTCTCAACATTCACCACGGTTCCACGGACGGTTGACGGCCGCAGGATCGCATCGAGGCTGGTTCCGGCGGGCACCGTCAGGGTCTGGGTCGTGTAGTCGGTGGCCTCGATCAGCAGCTCTTGATCGGGCACGACGTTGCGCAGGGTGTAGCGGCCTTCGGCGTTGGTGGTGGCGGTGTTGGCGCCGATCGCGACGGTTGCGCCGGTGATGGGCTTCTGGCTGTATTTGTCGGTGAGCACACCGCTCAGCAGCGTTGGCCGCAGGACGGCATCAAACGCGGTAGCCCGATTGATTTGGGCGGTTGCCGTGGTGTAGTCGGTCGCCTGAACACTGATGCTGTAGGCTTCCGGCACGCCGACCAGCTTGTAGGCGCCATCGGTTCCGGTGGTGCCGCTAATGCCAGCCGAGGTTTGAATCTGCGCCCCGGCAATTGGCTGCTGGGTGTACTCATCAAGCAGCGTGCCGGCGATAGTGTTGGGCCGCAGGGTTAGCTCAAGCGTGATCGGAGTGGTTGGGGTCTCCACCTTCTGATCGGTCAGCGCCAGCGTTGTGGTGGCATAGTCGGTGGCCTGAATCGCGACCGCATCGGTATTTAGCCAGGCGGCAACGCTCCACTTGCCCTCGGCGTCGCTGGTGACCGTGGTTTGCCCAACCACAACCGTCGCGCCAGCGACCGGCTTTTGGGTGTAAGCGTCCAAAATAATACCATTTAAAGGTGGGATTTTAGCCGCACCGCCACACGCGCTAAGCAGCAGTGTGCCGATAAGAAACACGAGGAGCGCTGTTTGGCGCTTAATTGTCAGACCATGGCTCATAGCGAATACCTTCCAAAATAGATTGCATAATCGGGCGTTATGATACGTTGGTGTGTGAGGACTGTCAAGGAAAATCAAATCCCGCTGGAGAAAAAATCGCTGGCTGGCTGGGAAACGAAAAGGCACCCCGGCCGCGTTCAGCGCTGGCGACTGAACGCGGCCGGGGTGCCACGCTTGCGGCGACTACGGATTCCGACTCGCCGCATTGGCCTGCTCGGTGGCATCCCGATCCACCTGGGCCTGGGTGCGATGCAGATGATAGGGGACGTTAATCACAACCACATCCTCGTACCCACGGAGCGCGAGCAGCAACATCACGGCGGTTTGATTATGCAGCAGCTTGGCGATTTTGCTATCGGGCACAAACTCGGGAATCACAACCGTAATCAGCTGACCTGGAAACTCCTCGTAGTTGACCTGCTTAATGTACTCAACCAGCGGATTCAGGAAATCGCGGTATTCGGTATAGAGAAACTCTAATCTAGCACCTTTAATCACATCTTTCCACTGATCCCAGCGTTTCCGGGTGTTGATCTCTTCTTCCTCACTGCCGACCACCTGCACGACGCGGACATCATCCGAGAATTTAAGCGCATATTTGATCGCCCGCAGCGAGCCACGGTGGACATCGCCGACCGGCACAATCACGACATCGGCGGGGCTGCGCAGGTCGCTGGGCGCTAGCCCGGCCAGGCGCAGATTGCTGGCGACGTGATCGTAGTGGCGTCTGATCTGGCGGAAGAGCAGCATAATCAATGGGAGGGCCACCACGATCATCCAGGCCCCCTCCCTAAACTTGGTCACTGTCAGAATGATCAAGACGAGGGCGGTTAGCCCAACGCCCAGCAGGCTGGGAATGCGCTTCCAGCGGAAGTTTGGCTCATAGTGCAGCGTCGTAATTTTGGTCTCCAGGGACTCGCCCGGCTTGAGCTTGCTGACCTTCTGCCACATGACAATCATGCCAGCCTGCGACAGAGTGAAGCTTAAAAAGACGCCGATTGCGTACAGCGGCAGCAGACTATGCTCTTCACCACCAAAGATGGCTAAGAGCAGGCTGGCCATCAGCGCCAGCACAATTACGCCCGAGCTATACACCAGCCGACTGCCGAGCCGGGTCATCCAGCGCGGCAGAAAGCCATCCTGGGCCAGGAACGCGGCGATGCGCGGGAAATCGGCGTAGGCCGTATTGGCGGCCAGGATCAGAATAAACATCGTTGTGAACTGGACCCAGTAGTACAGCGGCCCGCTGCCAACCACGGTGCGGGTCATCTGCGAGAGCACGCTTTCGCCATGCTGATCGGCCAGGGTAATTGGAATATGGGTGGCGATAAAGCTGATGCCAATGAACAGCGACATCGCCAGGACGGCCATAACCCGCATCGTCACAATCGCATTGCGCGGCGCTGGTGCGCGGAAGGCCTGAACCCCGTCGCTAATCGCCTCGATGCCGGTCAGGGCGGTGCAGCCGCCGGCAAATGCCCGCAAGATCAGCCAGACATAGCCAAAGGTGGTCCAGCCATCACGGGTAACCTGCTCGACCTCGGCGACTCGAGGGGGCAGCGGGGCGCCAAACAGATTCAGATAGCGCCCAAGGCCAACCGCAATCACGACCATAACCCCACCGACAAACGCATAGGTTGGGATGGCGAAGATCGTGCCGCTTTCGCGGACGCCGCGCAGATTGAGCCAGGTGATGGTCATAATAATGCCGATCCCGATCAGCACGCGGTGGTCGTGGAACACGCTGACGTTGGGGAACGCCGATGAGATCGCCTTGACGCCGGCCGACACCGACACGGCCACGGTCAGAACATAGTCGCTCAGGATCGATGCGCCGGCCAGCCAGGAGGCGGTGCGGCCCAGATTATCCTTGCTGACCATATAGGCGCCACCGCCCATTGGGTAGTGCTTGATGGTCTGGTTATAGCTGAGCACAACCAGCAGGACCAAAGCGGCAATTGTAAGCGCGATCGGCAAGGTGAAGCTAAGCGCGGCAGCCCCGAGACCAATCAATACGCGCATAATCGCTTCGGTCGCGTACGCGTTCGAGCTAATGGGATCCGAGGCAAATACCGCCAGGCCACGAACTTTATCTAGCCGCTCGTGATGGGCATTGCTTGTTGGAAATGGTTTCCCAATCAGCACGCGTTTAATGTTCATTTTCCGTCGAGTCCTTTCTTGTGCAGAGATGCGATGGTGGCCCCTTTGGGTAGAAGGTCAGAATCTGCACCGGCTGCCAGATTGAATATTTAACCATAAAAAAACCGCTGAATACAAAGTTCAGCAGCGGCAACACTGTCGCAAGCACGACACCCTACATATACGTCACAATTGGATCGCGAGTTTCAGCTCCCGGATACTATAACACGCAGAATAAAAATTGTAATCATCACCAGGCCCAGCCCGGCCTGCACCAGCGCGCTGATCAGCCAACTTTTAAGGGTGCGAAGCGAAACATTCCAGACGTGGCGACCTTCCCGCCAGCGTTTCCAGTCGGGCAGCAGCGCGCCAATAATCGAGCCAATCAACATGCCGGGAAGGGCAAAGGTGAACAGTCCAATCATTCCGCCGACGGCGCTGCCGAGGCTGGCCCACCCAGAGGCGCCGGCCTTACGCTGGCCCAGCGCCCCAACCCAGATATCGCTCGTCACTGCCGCCACCGCAATCAGGCCGAGCAGGCCCAGGGTCATCCAGCCAACCTGCTGAAACTCGGTGCGCCAGGCGTAAAACAGCGCCCCCAGCCAGATGATTGGCGGGCCGGGGAGCAGCGGCAGCACGCTCCCGACCAGCCCAATCAGCATTATGAGTACCGCGAAAACGAAATCAATCTCCATCAAGATAGTATACTCCTTTAGCCCCTATCCGTCATAGCGCAAGACCGTCTGGCCGAGCTGGATTCTGTCGCCGGGACGCAGCGGGCGGGCGCCATTCAGGGCGGCGTCGTTCAGCCGTGTCCCGTGCGAGCTGCCGGCATCTTCGGCCTCGGCACCCTGCGCGGTGCGCCGCACAACGACGTGGCGCCGCGAGATGGTGTTGTCGCTGGCCAGCACAATGGTCGCGCCGGTCTCGCGCCCAATCACGGTGGCGGAATCGCGCAGCAGGAAGAAGCGGCCAGCCTCGGGGCCTTGCTCGATGGTGAGCTTGCCCCAGGCCGGGAGCGCAGCCGCTGCGCCGGGGGCCGCCGGCACAGCCGGACGGAGC
>DAOTUS010000323.1:0-5669 GCA_034437415.1 Herpetosiphonaceae bacterium | reverse complement strand
CTCGCACGCTGTAGCGGTAGCGGGCCGCGCCATCGCGCAGATCGGTGCGCTCCCAGGTCAGCACGTGGTCAACCCGCTCGGGCTGGGTGGCGGATGTCCGCGCAATCAGGCTGAGCTGGCTCGGCGGCACAGGCAGGGCGCTGGCGGCCAGCTGCTCCGCCGCCGTGATCGGCAGGGTCGCCCCAGGCTGCTCGGCCCGAATGCTGTGGGCGTAGCCCGAGATCCGCCCGGTCGCCGAGGAGACCGAGATCGTCCACTCGTCCGGGTCGAGCGGACGCCAGAAGCGCACCTGCCAGTGGGCCAGATCGAGGTCGGCCTGCGCCCGCTGGTTCAACGTCTCCCGCCCGGCCTCGCGCAGCAGATACGACTGGGCATCGCTGTCGAACTGATATGACACCGTCGACCAGCGCGCGGCCGGATCGTCGCCCTGGCTGCGCAGGAAATCGGCGGCGCGGCGCTGGGCCTCGTCGCGGCCAACGCTCAGATCGATCGCCGCGGTTGGGGTCGACTCCTGGGCAAACAGCAGAATCAGCCCGATGCCGAGCAGCGCCAGCAGCGGAAATAGCAGCGGCAGCAGGCGGGTGGTGCGCGGTGGGTTCATAGGGAATCTCCTGAGCGGGGCCACAGTCCAGGCCAGCGTGGATCAGCTAGTACTCTCGGTAGTATACAAGTTTCGCGGGGTTCGGCGGCAGGGAAGCAGAGATCCTTTTCCGTTGTGCGCTGCGTCGTATTTCTGTTGTGCAACTATTCCCGCGTGGGAGAAGGCAAAAGCAGGGTCACTTCAATAAAGAGTTCAAACAGATCGGAGGTGATCGCAGCGGCCTCCGTGGCAGTAAGATCAGGAACAGTCTCCCTGATTCCGTTCTTGCCAGGGCCAATCGCTGCGAGCTTCGCCTGCAGCGCGTGCAATGCACCCTGCAGATGCGCAGGAACATCATCAGGCTGGATCTTTTGTGGTCCGACACAGACCCATCCGGTCAGGACCCGCTCCGGCAACGGGTCATCAACCATGATAAGCACCCGCATGGCGTCATAGAGTTTATCAAAGGTATATTGGAGATCCATAGATGATGTTCCTTCGACTGAGTAATCCGCGTATACCGTGCTTCGGAGCCACTGCATCCATCGTCCCCTCCAGCGCATCGCGCATTCGCTCCAGATTCTCGATACCATCCCCCATCTCAGCAGCTCCCATACAGATAACGCGCTCTGACGCATCATCAGCTAGTATCCCCGATCCCCGATCCCTGATCCCCGCAGCCCAGCGCAACCAGCGCCATAAAAATAAAGCAATTGGACGGATTGTTAGGGTTCTAGCTTACTTGCTCGATAAAGGCCAGGGCGCGCTCAAAGTAGGGCCGGGCATCGGCCGGATAGTCGTGGCGCAGGTTGGGGATAAGCTCCAGCTGGCACGGGATATTGTGCTGGTTGAGCAGCTCGACCAGCTTGCGGATCTGGTCGTGGGGCACCGTGTCGTCTTTCTCGCCCAGCAGCACATAGCCGCGCAGCTTGCGCCCCTTGGCCTCCTTGAGCAGCGGAATCCACTCCTCGGGATCGTCAACCGTTGGGCCGCCGGGGCCGAGCAGCAAAAAGCCCTTGATCGGCAGCGGCCCGATCAGCGCCAGCCGCAGGGCCGTCTCGCCGCCCATCGAGAACCCGGCAATCACCACGCGGCTCTGGTCGATCGTGTACTCCTGATGCAGATCCTGGTACTGCTTGACCAGCTGGCGCAGCGCAATCGACTGATCGTTCCAGACGAAGGCGTCCGACGACTCGGCCTGGGCCGACTGCGGCGCCGCCAGCATCCACTCCATATCCAGCAGCGTGTTCCAGCCATACAGGGTGTGCAGGCCGTTATCGCCATTGCCGTGCAGCGCAAAGACCAGCGGGTGGGCGACATCGCTGTCCGGGGACAAAATAAAAATCTTCGGATCGGCGACGGCGGCGGTCTGGCGGGCGATACAGATCTCGGCCAGGCGCTCGAACTCGGGGTCGCCCTGGAGGTTCAGCCACGCTGGCGTCTGGCGCATCGTCTCGGCGCCATACCAGAAGCCGCGGCTGACCGCCTCATCCAGAATCTCCAGGGCGTGCTCGGGCAGCCCGGCCCGCGAGGCCATGCACGAGCGCAGATAGAACAGCATCGAGGTGTGTTCGGGGAACTGGGCCGCCTCGGCGGTGAGCAGATCGAGCGCAGCAGTGTACTGCCCTTCACGGTAGAGGCTCATTGCGGTATTAAAAAGAGCATCATAGGTTTCGATGGCCATGGTATGACTCCTTTATGTATTTGCGGCAGTGTAGCAGGAATAGACGTGGGCTGGCTAGCGACTATCGACGGTTGGTTCAGCGGCATATATTTTATCGTTGATCGAGGGTGCGCGAATCATCAGGCTTTCAACTGGCGGGCGAACTTCTACTACGCTATGAAACAGCCCGCGGGGAAAGCAGCAGAACTCGCCGGCGCCGATCTCGATCAGCTGGCCTTCAACGTCAACCACAAGGCTGCCGCGCAGCAGGATAAAGCACTCGTCGCTGTCGGCGTGGGCGTGGGGAGCCGGGTCGCTCCAGACCTCGGCGGTGTTGTTGTACCAGATCTGCAGGCGCTCTGAGGGAAACCCAATCTCGTCAGGTGGCGTGTGGCCGGAAAGCAGGGTGGAGTACGCCGGAAGGCGGCGGTGATGAAAACCACGCATAGGTATCTCCTCTGATTGATGGCTGATTGTACCGAGAAAGCGGGTTTTTGTGCAAGTGCGCTCCTCCCGCAGCCCCGGCGCTGCGGCCCGAGGCACGGCGGCGGCTGGGGCGAAAAGTGCGTCCATCACGCTGAGAAAGTGCGTTATACTAGGCGGCGTATTGTCCCGCATACGACGCTGTTTGCTCCACCCATCACCGAACAGGAGTGTGTAATGTCCGTTTCCGACCAAACAATCCTCGACGCCGCTACCTACTTTGATCCAGCCAGCCCCGAGCTGAACCGCCAGTCGATCTCGACGATGGCGCGCGGCCTGGTTGGCTCCGAAATTCTGCGGATTGCCGCCAATGTCCGTAGCTTGGTGGCGCAGGGCCAGACGGTGTCTAACTTCACCGTTGGCGACTTCTCCCCGGCCCAGTTTCCGATCCCCGAGGCGCTCCGCGATGCCGCGATCGAGGCCTACGGCGCCGGTCGCACCAACTATCCGCCCTCCGAGGGGATTGCATCGCTGCGCAAGGCAATTGTGCAGCTGTACGAAGATCGGCTTGGGCTGCGCTATCCAATCGACACGGTCCAGATCACCTCGGGCGCCCGCCCAGGCCTGTACGCCACCTACGCCGCCCTGGTCGATCCCGGCGAGACCGTGGTCTACCCGGTGCCGTCGTGGAACAACGATCACTACGCCTATCTGGTTGGGGCTAAAGCAATCGAGGTGCCAACCCGCCCCGAGGATGGCTTCCTGCCGACGGCCGCGCTGCTTGAGCCGCATCTGCGCGACGCCCGGCTGCTCGCGATCAACTCGCCGCTCAACCCGGCCGGCACAATGATCAGCCCCGACGAGCTGAAGCGCATCTGCGATCTGGTCCTGGCCGAGAACACCCGCCGCAAGGCCAGCGGCGAGCGCCTGCTGTACATGCTCTACGATCAGATCTACTGGGAGCTGCAGTTCGGCGCTGTCCGCCACGTGACCCCGGTCGAGGTTGCCCCAGCGATGGCGGCCTACACCATTTTTGTCGATGGGATCTCCAAAGCCTGGGCCGCCACCGGGATTCGGGTTGGCTGGATGATCGGGCCGCCGCATATCATCAATCGGGCCAAAGCCTTCCTGACCCACGTTGGCGCCTGGGCGCCCCACCCGGAGCAGGAGGCGACCGCCAATGTGCTGAGTAGCGCTGGGGCGCTCGATGATTTCACCACCACAATGCACCATGAGATTCAAGCCCGCCTGAATACGCTGTACGACGGCGTGCAGGCGCTCAAGGCGGCGGGCCTGCCGATCGATGCGATTGCCCCGCAGGGCGCGATCTACCTCTCGGTCAAGTTCGACCTGATTGGGCGCACGCTCGACGGCCAGAAGATCAGCAAGAACTCCGAGATTGGCGACCTGCTGCTCGATCAGGCCGGCGTGGCCGTGGTGCCGTTCCAGGCGTTTGGCCTTAAAGAAGAGAGCGGCTGGATGCGCTTCTCGGTCGGGGCGGTCTCCCTGGCCGATGTCGAGAGCGCGCTGCCCCGGATGCGGACAATCCTGGAGCGGGTTCAGTAACCACTCAATCAGCTAAGCCGTTGGGTGCTCGCGACGATCTGTTTGCGGCGCGTAGGCGTCCGTCAGCCTTGATGTGGAGATCGTTGGCTGAGCCTGTCGAAGCCCATCATTTTGGCTTCGACAGGCTCAGCCAACGGAGGCATCCGATCATCACAGGACACTTGACGCACTACTAGGCGTGAATGTGAGGGTTCGATGACTGCTATGCAAACCGACCCCGGCGGGCTGCGGCTGCTGCTGGCGCGCCACGGCGCCACCGCGTGGAATGACGCGGGGCGCTATCAGGGCCGCACCGATCTGCCGCTGAGCGTGCGCGGGATCGCCCAGGCCGCCCACCTTGGCCAGTGGCTGCACGCCGAGCAGCCGGTCGCGATTATCCACAGCGGCAGCCAGCGCACCACCGACACGATCTCCCACGCCATCCCGGTGTTCGCCGCCCCGGTGGTCGCCGACCAGCGCTGGGGCGAGATCGACCACGGCGATTGGGAGGGGCTGACCTACCGCGATCTGATCGCCCAGCACCCGCAGCAGGCCCACGCCCACTGGGCCGACCCGTGGCATATCGCGGCGCCACAGGGCGAGACGCTGGCCCAGGTGAGCGCGCGGGTCCAGGCCGCCACCGTCGATCTGCTGGCGAGCTACGCCGGCCGCACGGTCCTGCTGGTCGCCCACGCCACCTCGCTGCAGCTGCTGCTGTGCCGCCTGCTTGGCACCCCCGAGACCCAGTACTGGCGCTGGAAGCTCGACCTGGGCAGCCTGTCGTGCCTGGAGCTCTACGCCAGCGGCCCGATCGTCAACTGGCTCAACCGCGGCTATGCCCCGCCGCCGCCCTGCACGTAGGGCGCTGGGGATTAGGGATTAGGGCATTGCAATGCGCTTAATCTGCTGGTCCTGTCCCAACGTAGCGCCCTGGCCGTGGCATTTTTGTTGCTAGCGCTGGTAGCAGGTCTATATGGCGCTGGAGACGCGATGTAGATCGACAAGAGGGGATTAATATAGCGGCGGACGTGGTAGCCACGTCCGCCGCAGATCTTTTCTACAGTAGATAGAATGTTGAGTGTCATTCCGATGATAAAATTGTGACTTAGCTGATAACAGGTGGTTGACTATCTTCGTCATCAAATAATGATGCTTCCTTAAGCAACCCAAATCGTTGTATATACACACGTAGTAGCAATACCCTCGCCAAAATAGAGCCTGATCAGCGGGTGCGCTGACCGATGGACACATATGGACGTTTGTCGTAGAGTGCGGGTGACAAAACATCACAGCGCGGAGACAAACGTCCATGGATCCTATTGTAGCAGTGCTGGCCGCCTTAAGCCAGCCCTTCCCAGCGTTGTTCGCCGCCAATTGGGCGTGATCGTCCTGGCACTGCTGACCATGACCGGGCGCGTCACCATGGCGGGCATGGCCCGCTGGTCGAGTCGGGGTGGC
>DAOTUS010000322.1:0-7604 GCA_034437415.1 Herpetosiphonaceae bacterium | reverse complement strand
CTGGAACGGCGGCACCAAGGCCCGCGGTGTCGAGGGCATGATCGACGCCCTCGTGCCCGCCGAGCAGGCCGCCGATCTCAACCGCTATCTGGTCGAGCACGCCGTGGCGGTGGCCGAGCTGCGCCCCGCCGCGCCATCGCTGGAAGAGTTCTTCCTCGGCCTGATCGCGCCAAGTAGCCCCGCAGGCTGAGCCGGTCGAATCTAGCAAAGTCTTGCCTTCGTGCGGGTACTCGCGAGCGGGTGTCGTGTCCTTCGTGGACGAATCGAATTCTCCCGCTGGCTGAGCCTGTCGAAGCCAAACCCATCAAATCCTTTTTGTATGATCGAAGTCTGCCTATGCTTGCTGCAATCTCAGTTCAATTTCTAGCCCTGCGCAAACGCCCGCTGATCAAAGTGATGTTCGGCATCTACGTTGGGCTGATGCTGCTGCAGTTCTTTGCGCCGGTGGGCCTGCTGCGGATCGCCCCGCAGCTTGGCAACGCCCTGAACCCCGCTGCGGCGCTGGCCCTGAAGCAGACCGTGCAGCTGCCCTTCGCCTTCGCCACCGTCTTCGGCCAGATCAACGGCGTCGGCGGGCTGCTGCTGATGATGATTGCCGGGGCCTTTGTTGGCGGCGACTACACCTGGGGCATGGCCAGGGCGCTGCTGGCCCGCCAGCCTGGCCGCGGGCGCTACCTGTGGTCCAAGTTCAGCGCGCTGGCCCTGCTCGCCGCCATCTGGGTGATCGTCAGCGTGCCGCTGGGCGTGGCCTGTGCCCTGCTTGCCGGCCTGATGCTGAACCTCCAGCAATCGATCGGCCTGGCCGATCTCAGCCTGGTGCTGCGCGGCATGCTGATCGCCTGGCTCGGCCTGCTGCCCTATCTGGCCCTGGCAACCTGCTGGGCCGTGCTCGGTCGCGGGCCGGTCGCGGGCATCGCCGGCAGCATCGGGTACTGGCTGTTTGAGATTGGCTTTGGCGTGGCCTCAATCTTTCGCATGCTCGGCGGCGTCGGCGAGCGCATCTACAACTTCACCCTGGCCCAGAGCGTTGGCGCCTGGACCGACCTCACCCGCCAGGCCTTCAATCTCGATGTCGGGCGCGCCTTTGGCCAGCTCGGCTTCTCCTTCCCCAGCCTGCTCCAATCCAGCGTCATGCTGCTGATCTACAGCCTGCTGTTTGGCGGCGGCGCGTGGTGGGGCATCCGCAGGCGCATTGTCTGAATGATCGAGTGTCAAGTGATTATCAGGTTGCTATTATGGTAACTATATGGTCTAGCGTGCTAAAACTGGGTCTTGAAACACGGATTGTTTCGTGATATAGTAGACAATCATTAGGCTTTCCTAGTCTAGAAAGTCGGTGCTTCCTTGAAAGACATACTCGAAGTTTTGATGGTAGCAGGTCGTCAACACCACTATCTTACCCACGAACAGGTGCTCCTGTACATACCAGCCTCCGACAAAAATTCCGGGATGTTCGCTGAACTGTGTGCCCGGTGCCAAGCCGAAGATATCCCCATTTTAGAGGAGCCGCCGACCGCAGCCGTAACCTTGCGGCCCCGTGACGTTGAAGACGATGATTTGGAACGTGCGCTGACCCGCGAAGGGGTCAATCTGGATGATCCAGTGCGTATGTATCTCCGTGAGATCGGTCGTGTTCATCTGCTAACTGCGCAGGAAGAAACGATCCTAGCTAAACAATTAGAGCGTGGAGAGCGGGCGGGCTATCGACTTAGCCGCCACGAGTACACGCTTGACGAAAAAGCCAAACTGCAGCAATGGGTGCTCGAAAGCCAGGCCGCTCGCCAACACTTGATCCAGGCTAACTTGCGCCTGGTGGTGTCAATCGCCAAAAAATATGTTGGGCGCGGGCTGTCGTTCCTGGATTTAATTCAGGAGGGCAATATTGGCCTGATGCGGGCAACCGAGAAATTCGACTATCACAAGGGCTATAAGTTTTCGACCTATGCCACCTGGTGGATCCGTCAGGCCATCACGCGGGCGATCTCGGACCATAGCCGCACAATCCGTCTACCTGTCCACGTCGGCGAGACGATCAACCGGGTCAAGCGCACCGCCCACAAGCTCCAGCAGACCTTGGAGCGCGACCCAACTCCCGATGAAATTGGCGAGGCCCTGGGCATTCCCGCCGAGAAAGTCCGCCGCGTGCTGGAAGTGGCCCGCCAGCCGGTCTCGCTGGAAACCCCGGTCGGCACCGAGGGCGATAGTGTTCTAGGCGATTTTATCGAGGACGAACACTCAGCGGCGCCCCTGGAACATGCCACCGAGCATTTGCTCCGCGAGCAGCTCGATGAAGTGTTGTGCAAGCTGGACGAGCGCGAACGCCGGATTATCGAGCTGCGCTATGGCTTAGGCGATGGCAAATATCGAACGCTCGAAGAAGTTGGCAAAGAATTTGGCATCACCCGCGAACGGATCCGCCAGATTGAATCGAAAGTTCTCCGCAAGCTGCGCCACCCAGCCTATGGTGGGCGTAAATTGCGCTCGTACCTCGAATAACTGAGATCGGGCATGAATGCAGCGCCAGGGGTACGGTTGTAAACCGTGCCCCTGTGTGTTTAATCGTGACCAGCTGTGCCCTCGCCCCAGCTACTTCGGCATCGTGGAGGCTCGCCAATGGAGACGATCCAGATTGATGACCACGAACAGCAGATCGCCAAGCTCTGTCACGCCCTCGGCCACCCGCTCCGGGTCGGCATCGTCAAGTATATCGCCGGGCATCCAGGCTGTATCTGTAATGATATTGTGCTGCGCACCGACCGGGCCCAGTCGACGATCTCCGAACATCTGCGGGTTTTAATCAATGCCGGGCTGGTTGCGTGCGAACACGACGGCCAGACCAGCGTGTACTCGCTGAAGGCCGAGGCGCTGCGGCTGCTGAGCAGCGGGCTGGAAAAAATCAGCGTGCAAAAATCAGCGCCCAAACAATCCAATCGGCTGATCAAACCCCACTATTTGAAATAGCCAGCCTGAATTGGCTAAAAACAGACCGGCCGTTCAACGAAATGTTGAACGGCCGGTTTGCTTGCTGTGGATAGATTATTGATCCAGCGGCTGCCCGGTGTAGGGGTCGAAGCGGGGCTTCTGCTCTTCAACAACCGGCGGCTGGACAATTGGCTGGCCAGTGTAGGGGTCGAAGCTCCAGTTGCTGGCGGGCTGCGCTGTGTCGCCTTTGACCCGGCTGATCAGCGTCTGGGCCTGAGTTTTCATCTCTTCCAGACCAGTTTTGAAGGTCGCCTGGCCGGCCAGCTGTGGTGCGCCTTCCAGCGGAAGCACCAGCCACAGAATAATGTACAGCGGAATGGTTGCGCCAACCCCAATCACGGTCAGCAGCACAAAGCCCAGGCGGACCAGGGTGATATCGGTGGCGAAATATTTCGCCAGGCCAGCACAAACTCCACCAATCATCTGCTCATTACGTGAGCGCATCAAACGTCCGGTTTGCATTGTCTATACTCCTTATAATGTTTGTTTGCAACAGTGTGTCGCTTCTGTTGCATATGACGTAGCCGTCGTATAGATTGTTGCAGACAATTGACGATCGTAATCTGCCTGCCCAGTGGGCAGTTGGTGTTATCATAGGCGCGGTCAGGGCGAATAGCTGCGCTTTGATGACCGACACTGTGATTTTAGGAGGCCAATGATGTCCGACCCCAAGACCTATTTGAACTATATTGGCGGCGAGTGGGTCGCCGCTCGTTCCGGTAAAACGTTCGAGAACCGCAACCCTGCCGATACCCGCGATGTCGTCGGGCTGTTTCCCGACTCGGGCGCTGACGATATTAATGATGCGGTGGCCGCCGCAAGGGCCGCCTACAACGCCTGGCGCCTGACCCCGGCGCCCAAACGGGGCGAGATTATCTTTCGCGCCAGCCAGATTTTGCAGCAGCGCAAAGAGGAGTATGCCCAGGATATGACCCGCGAGATGGGCAAAGTCCTGGCCGAGACCCGCGGCGATGTGCAGGAGGCCATCGATATGGGCTTCTATATGGCTGGCGAAGGCCGCCGTCTGCACGGTGTCACGACGCCATCGGAGCTGCCCAACAAGTTCCAGATGAGCGTGCGCCAGCCCCTGGGCGTGTGTGGCCTGATCGCGCCGTGGAACTTTCCCATGGCGATTCCATCGTGGAAAATCTTCCCGGCTCTGATCTGCGGCAACACGGTGGTGATCAAGCCCGCCGAGGATACCCCGCTCTCAACCTACAACCTGGTCCAGGCGCTGATTGATGCCGGCCTGCCCAAAGGCGTGGTCAACATTGTCTCCGGCTATGGCCCGAGCGCCGGCGAGCCGCTGGTGATCCACCCCGACGTGAAAGTGGTCTCGTTCACTGGCTCGACCGAGGTTGGCAAGCACGTCTCCAAGCTGTGCGCCGAGCAGTTCAAACATCTCTCGCTGGAGATGGGCGGCAAAAACCCCATGATTGTCATGGACGACGCTGACCTTGACCTGGTACTGGCTGGCGCGGTGTGGGGCGCATTTGGCACCTCGGGCCAGCGCTGCACGGCCACCTCGCGGATTATCGCCCACCGCAAGATTGCGGCTGAGCTGACCGAGCGCATGCAGGCCGAGACCCGCCAGATCCGGGTCGGCAACGGCCTGCAGGAGGGCATGCAGATGGGTCCATCGATCAACGAGGGCCAGCTTGGCGTGGTTCAAAAGTATGTTGGGATTGGTCGTGACGAGGGCGCCCAGCTGGTGCTGGGCGGCGAACGCCTCAGCGAGGGCGACCTGGCCCACGGCTTCTTCCACCAGCCCACGATCTTCGGCGAGGTCAAGCGGACCATGCGGATCGCCCAGGAGGAGATCTTCGGCCCGGTGGTCTCGATTATCCCGGTCGATAGCCTGGAAGAGGCCATCGATGTCGCCAATGATGTGCCCTATGGCCTGTCGTCGGCGATCTACACCCGCAACGTGAACAATGCGTTTATGGCGATGCGCGACCTGTACACCGGGATTGTGTATGTCAACGCTCCAACGATTGGCGCCGAGATTCATCTGCCGTTTGGCGGGACCAAAGGCACCGGCAACGGCAAGCGCGAGGGCGGCACCCAGGTGTTGGATACCTACACCGAGTGGAAATCGCTCTACATCGACTATAGCGGCGGCCTCCAGCGCGCCCAAATCGACAACGCCGAGTAGCTTTTCAGCAGGCGATCGCATCCGGCAAATCCCCACTCTTCACCCGAGAGTGGGGATTTTGCTTGCCCGATACATCCATCCCTCAGATCCTCCCGTAACAACTACAAGAAAGATAGATGATTGTTTTTCATCCATCCAATTCTGGATTAGCCACCTAGCACTATTTGAGTCGAATGAGCCGAAAGATTAATAAAATATGAGATTCGTCATTGATTCAAAAAATGGTGCTCTGTTCTAAATCCAGGCAATACCATCGCCCGTAACATGGGATAGAAGCCAAGATAGAGGATAGCGATGGCTACTATCTTGTAATAGCACATTTACATCAAAATAATTTTATTATCACCTGTGCTGATATAAATCAGCAGATAGAATAGACTGAACCATCTTTATTAGGAGGAGTTCATCATGCGGAAGTACATGTCGGCGGTATTGGCATTCGTCGTAGCTCTCGGACTATTTGGCACTGCCAGCGCACAATCGGGCAACGCCCGGCTGCGCGTCGTTCACGCCTCACCCGACGCCCCAGCGGTTGATGTCTATGCCAACGGGAACAAAGTATTGAGCAACGTATCGTTCTTTGCGGCTAGCGACTACCTCAGCGTTCCAGCTGGATCATACAAATTGCAGGTTGTGGTGGCCGGCGAGACCGATCTGACCAAGGCCGTCATCGATGCCACCGCCGACCTGATGGGCGGCAAGGACTACACGGTTGCCGCAGCGAACGTCGTCGCCAGCATTGAGCCACTGGTTCTGGCCGACAACAACGCCGCCCCGGCGGCTGGCAAGGCCCACGTGCGCTTTGTTCACGCCTCGCCCGACGCCCCAGCCGTTGACATTCGCGTCAAAGGCGGCCCAGTCCTGTTCCCGAACATCGCCTTCAAAGGCACCGGCGCCTACACCCCGGTTGATGCCGGCACCTATGACCTTGAAGTAACCGCCGCCGGAACCGACACGGTCGTCAAAGAAATTCCCGGCGTGAAGCTGGAAGCCGGCACCGTCTACACCGCCTGGGCCACTGGCCTGCTCGCCAGCCTGACCCCGGAAATTACGGTTGACGCCAAGGCCGCCGCCGCTGCCCCCGCCCCAGCTCCCGGCAACCTGCCGGTGACCGGCGCTGGCGACAGCCTGCCCTTCATCGCTATCGTGGCGCTGGGCCTGTTCACTGTTGCGGCCGGCACGCTTCTGCGCCGCCGCAGCGCCTAATCAGCGACGAGCTGCCGGAGTTCTCGGGGTGGGCATTTCGCCAGCTCACGGGCGACCCTCGTAAAGAGGGTCGCCCGCTTGCGTTTAAGCTCCCTTTAATCTCCCATTGACTTCTCTAGATCGCTCGTGTAGAGTGAGCTAGACAATCTGCCAGCATTGTTCTACGGCAACCCTCTTTTGTTATCTGATGGAGGTATACCATGAGTTACAGCCCACCCCCGCAGGACCCCAACCAGCAGCCACCGCAGGGCGGCTATCAGCAGCCACCCCAGGGCTACCAGCCACCGCCGCAGGGCGGCTATCAGCAGCCACCGCAGGGCTACCAGCCACCGCCACAAGCCTATGGACAGGGCTATCAAGTTCCGTCGGTGCAAAACATCTCGGCCGGCTTCCGGGGCTTTTCGCTTGGGCGCAAGGTGCTGCTTGGCGCTGGTGTGGCGAGCTTCCTCCTGTTCTTTATGCCGTGGTATACCTCGTCGAGTCCCTTTCTGACTGCCGCCGAAAGCGACAGCGGCAGCGGACTAGGTATAGGAGGATTACCAGTACTAGCATTCCTGGTTCTGATTGCTTTGCTGGTGACAATGGCGCTCCCGCTATTCGGTCGGCGTTTACGCGATCTCGTGCCGCAGATCTCGCTCTCAGAGGGTCAGATCGCGCTGTTTGGCGCGGCAGGCGTCTTCGTTGTATCACTGCTCGGTGCTTTGATAGCGAAACCTTCCGGCGTCGAAGGTCTAGTTGAATTCAACTTTGGCTGGGGATTCTATCTGGCAATGCTGGCGATGGCCGCGATGACGGCTGGCGGCTGGCTGATGTACCAGGCCAAAGAGTGAAATTTTCAGACTAGAAAAACCTAAAGCAGCACAGGGGCGATCAACCCGATCGCCCCTGTGCTGCTTTTTGCTAACGGCTTTTCGTTCGACACTGCCCTCATTCTGCGCTATAATCCCCGCTGTTCTTAGGTGTATTCCGAGGTCTGAATGGACGCTCCAACGCCAGTCGATTGGCACCGGACTCGCGCCGATTTTCCGACGCTGGGCCGAAAAATCTACCTCAACACGTGTTCCCTGGGCGCGCTCAGCACCCAGGTGCGGGCGGCCGTCAACCGGCATCTCGACCTGTGGGAAGAGTACGGCGCCTCGGCCTGGTACACGATCTGGCTGGGCGAGTGTGCGGCCTTGCGGGCGGCAACCGAGCGCCTGTTCAACGCCGCGCCGGGATCGGTGGCGCTGGCCCCGAGTGTTGGGGTGGCGCTCTCGACGAT
>DAOTUS010000321.1:0-3148 GCA_034437415.1 Herpetosiphonaceae bacterium | reverse complement strand
ATCGCCTTTGGCCGCCGACCGGCCTTGACGTCGGAGCAAGTCGTCGAGCTCCGCGAACGGCGTCAGCAAGGCATCTTGATCAAAACCCTCATGGCCGACTATGGCCTGGGCAAAACCGCACTCTACCGCTATCTCGGCGGGCGTGCGCCAGCTCTGACTCCTGATGCCATTGAGGGCGCAGTACGCGACGCATCCTGAGCAATCCCCCGCTCACGCGTGGCGGCGGCAGCATTCTTTTGGTACCATACGGGTGTGACGTCAGCCCACTCCATGAGAAAGGACCTCCCCATGTATACCATTACCCTCCATGCCCGCGTTGATCATGGAACCTTACACATTACGACGCCGATTCATGTGCCCGCTGACGTGCCCGATGGCGAGCACGAGATTGTCATTGCCATGCAGACCACCCCTGCGCCAGCACGGGAACACGCGACCTGGCCAGCGGGATTCTTTGAGCAGACCTATGGTGCCCTCGCGGATCTGCCCATCGAACGGCTGGATCACGGCGTGCTCGACGAGCGTGATCCGATTCTATGATTTATTTGCTTGATACCAACACCTGTATTCGCTATCTCAATGGCCGCGCACCGGCTATTCGTACGCGGCTGCATCAGCACAGCCCACAGGATATCGTGGTCTGTTCCGTGGTCAAGGCCGAACTCTGGTTTGGCGCCCAGCGCAGTACCCAGCCAACCCGCGCATTTGCGGCGCAACAACAGTTTCTGTCCGCCTTCGTCTCCCTCCCCTTTGATGATCGGGCAGCCATGGACTACGCCCGCATTCGCGCCGATCTCACCACGAAAGGGACGCTCATTGGACCCAATGATCTGCTGATCGCCGCGATCGCCTTAGCCAATGCGGTGATTCTGGTAACGCATAATACGCACGAATTTCAGCGTGTTGCTGGCCTGCAGATAGAAGATTGGGAAACCATTTAATGGCTAATGGCGCTCAGGCTATCAACGTGGGGCCGAATCGTTGGGTGCCCGCAGATGGCGTGGCAGCGCCCACGGTATCTTGCTGCACGGTGGCCATTGTCGGCCAGCCGCCCATAATGCTAGGATAGCGCCAGACGCGACCGTCGGGCGGTCCCGGCAGGAGAAGCAGGCATGATCGATCGCATCTGTGATACCAGTCCCCAGGCGAACGCCATCCAGCTGCAGATTCTGCGCCGCATGCCGCCGGCACGCCGGGCAGCGCTGGCCACCGCTTTGAGCCGCACGGTGATGGTGAGTTCCCGTCAGGGGATTGCCCGCCGGGCGCCGACCTTAACCCCCCAGCAGATTATCGCCACCGCCATTGCGATCAATTATGGTGCGCCCTGGGCTGTGCGAGTCCAGCCACGGCTTGCCATCAGTGAGGACCCCATGCTTGATCCCCTGCTCCATACCGCCCTGACCCCGGTGATTGACCTCTTTGACCAGCTGAGCATTCGCTACTATCTGGGCGGCTCGCTGGCCAGCTCTATCCATGGGGTACCACGCGCAACGTTGGATGCGGATGTCGTCGCCTTCATGGCTGATTTCCACATCCCTATCCTGGTTCAGGCGCTTCAGGGCACCTTCTACCTCTCAGAGACCGCCATGCATGAGGCGCTGGAGCAGCAAGACGGCTATCCTTCCTTTAACCTTATTCATCTCACGATGGGCGTCAAAATTGATGTGTTTGTGCCGCCGTCGACGCCCTACGACGAGTCGCGGATGGCACGGGCACACCCCGCCGCCTTTGAGGAGGATCCGCAGGCGCGCCGCTTTTATGTGGCCTCGGCGGAAGATATGATTTTGACCAAACTGGCCTGGTATGCGGCGGGCAACCGCACCTCGGAGCGGCAGTGGTCCGATATTCAGGGGATGCTGACGATTCAGGGCGATCTCCTGGATCGCGCCTATCTCCAGCAGTGGGCTCCGGCGCTCGGCCTCGTCAACCTGCTTGACGAGGCGTGGACGGCAGCGGGCCTGACGTAAGCGACGATCGACAGCCACACAACACACGTGGCCACTTCTGGGATCGTGAGGATACCGATGCTGCGGATAACAGGGCTTAAGGATCTGGGTGGCCATGAGGATATTGTGGTGGAATTCAACGATCGCCAGTGGACGTGCGATAGCTATTATTTTTGGGTTGACCCGTTGATCCCGAACACGCTTTCTGTGGAGCAAGCACTCCAGATCCTCCTCGCCCAATGGCTGACCATCATCCAGACCACCACTGCTGGAATCCGCTTCCTGCCGTTCGATTTCTCTGACCAATCGACGGGCTGTTTCGAGTGTCGCATCCAGGATGCAACCATCACGATCCGCGTTGGCTGGTCGCAGTGTGAGGGTCATCGTGTCCCACCATCAAACATTACCGCCTACAGCACGACGGTGACCGATTTCCAGAGTGAGACCGTCCCAATAACGCTGCAAAAGACCGTGTTTATGCACGCTATCATGACCGTGATCCAGACATTGCAGGATAGGGTTCAATCCAGCGTGCCCCGGTTGAATACAGCGAACGAATGTGCTATAAAAAACTGAATTCGCGCTATTTTCGTTGGCTATAACGTGACCGAATGGCGGTTATCGGAACCAGAAGGGCGATTCTTGACGAACAATCCTCACACCATCCATCGTTTCACACGCAGGCATTGTGCCGATGGAGAACGATTCGGATAGACCGACCAGAATTCCGCCAAAGACGGCTGTATGGTCGAGCTTGGACCGGTAGGTCATCAAACACGAACAACATCCACCAGCACCTGGCTCGATGCGTGATCGAGGTGCTGGTGGATTCAGCGCCACCAGCGCTCCTGCCGTGAGCGCTGGTGGCGCCACGGCCTGGCGTCACTGAGCGGACGCTACTCCTCGTCCTCTTCGTCCTCCTCATCTTCCCACTCCAAGGTCAGCTCGTGACCCCAGACAATATCGTCGAATGTCAGCTCCATCACGGCCTCGACCAGGTCATCATGGCCATAGGCCTGCATGCCCTGCGACGTCGGATAGACAATCAGAACCGGGAGCTCCTGCTCCAGCACCCAGGGGTGTTCCTGAATCATGGCGTAGAGCGATTCGGTGCCATAGGTGTGAACGTCACTTTCTTCGACCCGAACCAGGGCGAAGCCTTCCTCGAACACGGCGGTATCGTGCGTTGATGTGCTCATGGG
>DAOTUS010000320.1:0-9077 GCA_034437415.1 Herpetosiphonaceae bacterium | reverse complement strand
CTCCAGGCCCAGCGCCACCAGATGCCCGCGCGCCTCGTTCTGGACCATCGGGCCGCCGACGGCCTCGAAGCGCTCCAGCAGGGTGGCCTGGCGCTCGAGCACCTGGCCCATCCGCTCCATATCGCTATGGACTTCGGGGGAGTTTAGGGCGACCTCGCAGGCGGCAATCTCGGCGTCGAGCTGGGCCAGGTCGGTGCGGGCCGCCAGCACCGTCTGCATCGGAGTGTGCGCATCGCCGACAATATGCTGCGGCAGATAGGCCACCCGCAGGCCGCGCTTCCAGGTCACCGCGCCGCTGGTCACATCCTCCAGGCTGGCCACAATTTTGAGCAGGGTTGATTTCCCGGCCCCATTCGGCCCGACCAGGCCGATCCGGGCCTTGTCATCGATCTCCCAGGTCAGGTTTTCAAAAATCGATCGTCCGCCGTACACTTTGCCAATGCTCTGAATGCTGGTGATAATCATAACTGTCTCCATTATGCCTTGCCAACGTGCGGCGAACATAAAAAAAGATCGTGGCGCACGCTGGCCCACGATCTTAGCACTAATCTCTGTCGGATTTGGGCGCAGCTATCCTATGTGCGCCGCTGGTTAAAGCCTTTACGCTCGTGAATAATGCTGAAGCTGCCGACAGACATTGGGTGTCCTTTCAGATCTAGTCGGGCTAGTCTAGGCAAAGTTCACGCCGCTGACATCAGCCCTTGGAAGGATATTTCACTCCAGCAGCCCGACTGGCAGCGGGTGGGCCTGCAGGCCACGCAGCAAAAAGATCAGCGCCAAGCCCAGGCGCTCGGCCCAGGCGGCCTCGGTGTGGGGGGCGCCCGGCTCCTCGACATAGATCATCTGCTTGCCCAGGCCCTTGGCGCGCAGCAGCGCCGCCATCCGCTGGGCATCGTGAAGCATCCAGGTCCCCTCGGCCGTCCCGGCATCCAGGTAGATCCGGCTTGGCGCGCTGGTGGCCTGCTGAATCACTGGGAAGATCGCCCGATTGGCAAACCACAGCGATGGGCTCATCACCCCGGCCAGCCCGAACGTGTCGGCGTGGGTAAACGCGGCGTACAGGCTGATCAGGCCGCCCATTGAGGAGCCGAAAATGGCGGTATGCTCACGATCGGCCAGGGTGCGAAAATCACGGTCGATGATCGGCTTGAGCGTGTGGGCGATAAAGTCCAGATAGTCATCGCCGCAGCCGCCGCCCCGGCGCAGGTCGGTGAACGGGCTGTACTCGTTGCAGCGATCGGTGCCAACGTTGGAAATGCCGACCACAATCGCCTCGATGCCGCCGTACCCCAGCGTGGTCAAGGTCTCGTCGACGCCCCACTCGCCGCAGAAGCTCAGCGCGGCATCGAACAGGTTTTGCCCGTCGTGCATGTAGATGACCGGGTAGTGCTTGTCGCTCGCCGCATACGACTCGGGGAGCCAGACAAAAATCGCCCGCTCGTTTTCAAGCTGCGGGCTCCACAGGTTTGGTATATAGTGCAGGCTGCCAACAACGCTGTGCTCAGCGTGCTCGGCAGCATAATCATGCCAGTTTTCCACGAATAAACCCCTTACTCTAGCTCGAAATCATAGAACGTTCCGCGTTCCTCAAGCAAGAGCCGTACCATAACGCACTGCATTATACGCCTAATTCAACGCAATCAGCACATAAAACAGCGCAGCCCAGAGGAAACTGTCTCTGGGCTGCGCTGCCAGTCAAAGCAAAATCGCTTGAACTTTAGACCGCTGCACGGGCGGATTTGGCCTGCCCCATCGCATCGGCCACCTGCGCAAGGTGATTGTTGGCATGCATCAGCCCCAGGAGATAGCGGGCAATCGCGTTCATCGGGCCGAAGCGCGGGATCGGGGTCTGGGTTACATCCATGTGCGGCGCATCCGGCCAGGCATCCAGCATCGCCAGGGCCATGCGACGGCTCTCCTGCAGGCGCTGGCGAATCTGCTCAACCGTGGTGATCGTGGTCCAGTGGGTCTCGTAGCGCGAGCGCTCGGTTGGCTCGACGCCACGGGCCAGGGCCAGGGCCAGCATCGCCCCCTCTTCAACCCCGGCGGTCACGTGGACGCCAATATGCGCAAAGGTCCAGGCCATCTCGCGCTCCTCCTCGGCGGCACCTGGGTCATTGGCGCCTGGATCGTTGGGGACAAACACGACATCGGCATCTTCGGCGCCCGCAAGCAGGGCCAGAATCTGGTCGGTGATCCCGTTCGTGGTGGTATACAGATCATCTTTGGAAACCGTCGCGGCGAATTCGCCGAGCGGCTGCTTCTGCTCGGTAAGCGGTGAGAAATCCAACATACACGATTCTCCTAGGCAAAAATACTTGTCCGACTAAACTATACCACTGAAATTTGGTAGCTAGCAGTCAGCAAGCTGGCAGCTGGTATGGAGTGAGCACGCGACACTAGCCAGGGCATGGGCAACGTCAGCCCTCTCCCCCGCTGCTGCGGCAGCGACCCCTCTCCGGGGTGCCCTCTGGGCCTCGCGGGCGAGGGGCGTTACCACCCGAGACCATCAGCTCAAACAGGGACTTTGCCCATGCCCTGCGACACTAACTACTAGCTACCCGCCACTATTCTGCTACAATCCACAGCCTACTGGATTTACTTGATGAGCTAAACACAATACCGTTCAAATACGGAAATTCGTGGGCATTTTCCCCTCTCCACCGCCGTGGAGAGGGGTGGCGCGGAGCGCCGGGGTGAGGTCAACAATGACGCTATTCCGGCTTATTTAAACGGCATTGGAGCGAACCATGAACACACCACCCCTACACGGCCTAACGGTGCTGGACCTCTCGCGGGTGCTGGCGGGGCCATACTGTACGATGATTCTGGGCGACCTGGGCGCCGACGTGATCAAGGTCGAGCACCCGGCGGGCGACGACACCCGGCGCTGGGGGCCGCCGTTTGTGGCCGGCGAGAGCGCCTACTATCTGGCGATCAACCGCAACAAGCGCTCGGCGGTCGCCGACTTCAAAACCCCGGCGGGCGCCGCGCTGATTCGGCGGATCGCCGCCAGGGCCGATATTCTGGTCGAGAACTTTCGGCCTGGGACGCTCGAAAAGTGCGGGCTGGACCTGGCCGAGCTGCGCCGAATCAACCCGCGCCTGATCACCCTGACCGTGAGCGGGATGGGCGCGAGCGGGCCGGAGCGCGACCTGCCCGGCTACGATTTTGTGGTCCAGGCCAGCGGCGGCCTGATGGCGATCACCGGGCCAGTCGCGGGGCCGCCGAGCAAAGTCGGGGTGGCGATCGTCGATCTGACCACCGGGATGCTGGCGGCCAACGCGATTATGGCCGCGCTGTACGCCCGCGAGCGCTCCGGCCAGGGGCAGCACATCGATATCTCGCTGCTGGAGGCGCAGGTCGCCTGGCTGGCCAACGTCGGCAGCGCCTACCTCGTCACCGGCGAGGAGCCGCAGCGCTACGGCAACGCCCACGCCACGATTGTGCCCTACCAGACCTTTCCGGCCAGCGATGGCGAGCTTGCGCTGGCGGTTGGCAACGACGGCCAGTGGCAGTCGCTGTGCGCCGTTATCGCCCGGCCCGACCTGGGCGGGGAGCCGCGCTTTGCCACTAACCCGCAGCGGGTGGCGCACCGGGCCGAGCTGGTGGCGCTGCTGGAGGCGCACTTCCGCCCGCAGCCGGTCGCCCACTGGGTGGCGCTGCTCCAGGCCGCCGGGATCCCCGCTGGCCCGGTGCGCTCGATCGGCCAGGTGCTGACCGACCCGCAGGTGCTGGCCCGCGAGATGGTGGTGAGCGTGCCGCACCCGACCATCGGCGACCTGAAGCTGCTGGGGATTCCGTTTAAGTTCTCGGGGACGCCCGCCAGCATTCGCCGCCCGCCGCCGCTGCTGGGCGAGCACACCGCCGAGGTGATCGCGGAGTATGGGAGCGAGGATGGGTAATCTGTGCTGGCCTTAAAGACGAGCACCACACCTTGCACAATTGCAGAGTGTGGTGCGTAAAAGAATAAGTATCAAGAATATGGTGTATTTTGTTCTAACATACATAGTTGCGTTGGTTTATCTTCTGCACATACTCTAGATTTATCAACAAACTCAAGATAGATATGCTCAACCCCTAGAGAATGTGCAAGTTTACGAATATTTAATCGCTTAAGTATTTCAGCGGTAATAGGTCGTTTCTCTTCCCAGAAAATCATTGATTTAAAAAATTGTGTAGCAATATTAGAATTTAATAGATTTGCCAAAAAATCAGCCTCTTCATAGGATGAACAAGAAAGAAAATAGATAGTATCATCAAAAACTACTGGTTTCCCATCTATAGGACTTATAACTAGAAAATTTAGTTTCTTGTAAAATCCAGAAATAGCCACTTTCCAAGAAGTGAATGTATAATCTCCTACGCCAAAGATAGAAAAACTTGGTTTGTTTTTATAAATAGAACTTCCTCTATTTACAAAAGAGCTAAGGTTGTTTTGTAAGTATTCCCATGTCTTAGGCGCAATTTTTTTAATTTTACTAGTATCTTCACCAACGAATGTTTGTGTAACCAACATATATTTTTTGCGTCCATATATTCTTTCATTTCCAATATCAGAACTCTTAAGTAATGGATACAGAAAATCCTGCTCCAAAGAAATTTCGTCATCTTTACCATTAATAAAACCATGATTAGCATCATAATCAAGTTCCATTATTTTTGAGCAATCATGTTTAATACCTGATCTCCATATGTAATTTTCTTCTTTACTAAAGAGATATTGAATTTGCTGGTAGGAAATAAGATCAGCAATAATTAAACCATCCTGATATCCTAGCTGGCTTGTCGCAACCGTATCGTATATTTCATTAAAGATGTCACAATACCAAGAGGAAGAATATCCATCGAATGTCATAACCAGGAGACAGGCATCTACAGCTGCATTAAAATGGTATTTCGCATCAATTTTAAACATTTTTGCCGTACTAATTTTCAAATTATTTTTCCAAGCATACAGTAGAACCTTACGAGCTACTATGCTTTTACAAAGCATAGCTATCACACCACTTTTCGATTGAAACCAGTTAAGGTGTTGGAGAAGCATCCACTCTGAAATATCAAAGTTACTCTTTCCTGTTATGGCGTCAAGTCCATTTCTACCATGAAAGTTTGATTTTATAGGCATATTTCGACTATTGAGTGTGCTTAATTCTGCACTCGTAACCCACGGTGGATTTCCTATCAAAAGAATTGGTTGAGGAAGTGTTGAAATTAGCGCTTCCCAATTAGTGTCAAAGAAGTCAGAATGAATAATTTCGATATCACATCTAATACCATCATCATAAATTCTTGCACGTAAATCTTTCAGATAATTCAAGTTAATATCAACACCGATAATTCTTTGAGTATCTGGATATATCGTTACTGCGTTAAGCAATAAACTACCTTTACCACAGGTTGGCTCAATAATACTGGCTGGAGCTGTAATACTACGATGAAGCATAGAAACTATTTGAACACATAAATCATTAGGGGTTTGAAAATCCCCAAACTCCCAAATTTCCTTAGTCTTTGTGGCCACAGATATCTCCTTTATCGAATACGATAGATTCCTTCAATTTCGCCTGCTTTTTGAATAACTCGAGCGTATTGTAATCGCCACTGAAGAGCATTAGATATTGTTACATAGCCAATTTGCGGAGGATTTTGCAGAATTTCCATAGCAATATTTCTTGCTTCAATTTCATCGACAGGAAGATTTTTATCGTGTAAAAAAGCTATTAAATCATCTTCATTGCCATCTCTCTCTAATATTTCTATAATACCTCTCGTCATTTGGTAATCGGCTGTTCTACTTTTATCTACAAAAATTGTAGATTTCATATTGAGTTTTCCTGTCTTAAGAATATGATCATCAAATTTTTCATAAACAAAAATAAGTAAATGATATCCAAGACCATATATTTTTTGACGAGCAGATTTAAATGGGCAAGATGATTGTGGTTGAGTGAAACTCGTAACCTTTAAATCCACACTAAGTCCAGGGAAATCTATCCCTGACGCGGAGTTTCCCGGTTCATAAATATAGGTAGCAGTTAGATGAAACTTAAACTTATGCTCTAGATATGTACCGATTGCCTTACCATCTGTTACTCCATAAAGATTTGGTTCATTATGAACATCTTCTAATTCAGTAAACTCTGCAGCTTGAATGATAAGGCTATCAATTGTTAGTATAGTTTTCATTAGCTTTGAGTTCCCATTAATCTATAATGCAGATCACATGATACTACAAGAAAATTTAGAGTAAAAACGGCTCTTGATTAGAAAATTGATACAGACTGCACCGTGCGCCGCACCTTGGCATAAAACAAGGTGCGGCGCATCTTCTTATTCTGCCGTAGCACCAATTTTCGGCTAGAGGCCGCTCAGGTACCACTTGCCAGCGCGGTTGACCAGGACGAGGGTCTCCTCCTCGGTGCCATCTGCGCCCACCAGAATCGGCACATCCGCGTACTCCACCCCAGACTCGGTGCGCAGCGCAGGCACACCACTGACTTTGCCCTTGGCAAAAGCGGCCAGAAACAAATCGCGGTTGGTGGGGTCGGTGGCCAGCTCACAGATCAGCTCGGTATCCTGATCGCCCTCTTTCAGCGGGTCGCACAGGCCCGCCAGCGGCTCGAAATCGCCGCTCGCCGCCCCATCGAAAACTGCCTGGGCCACGCTGGCCGGGTCAGAGAAATCCGGGCCGCTGGCGGTGGTCGCCGCGGTGGGAGCGCTGGTCGGGGCTGCGGCTGGGGCGCTGGTTGGCGCGGTGGTCGCCTGATCGCCGCCACATCCGGCGAGCGCCAAGGCCAGCGTGGCGAGTATGACAGAGAGAAGTTTTTTCATCGGACAGCAGCTCCTTTAATCAAAGAATATCGCCGCTATCATACCCGATCAGCGATTTGCCAAACCAGCCCCCGTTCGCGGCCCGGTCTATTTGTGCTACCATAGATTGCAGGGCTGATGCAGCCTGCAACGAACACAATCAGGAGGAAACTGTGACTCTAGCTGAAACGGCAACAATGGCGATGCCGGAAATCTGCGACACCATTCTCGATGCGATTGGCAATACACCGCTGGTGCGTATACACCGGCTCAACCGGGGCCTGCGCCCCCAGGTGCTGGCCAAAGTCGAGTACATGAATCCCGGCGGCTCGGTCAAGGACCGGATTGGTCTGGCGATGATCGAAGATGCCGAGCGCTCCGGGCGACTCAAGCCCGGCGGCACAATCGTCGAGCCAACCAGTGGCAACACCGGGGCGGGCCTGGCGATTGCGGCGGCAATTCTGGGCTATAAAACAATTTTTGTCATGCCTGACAAGATGAGCGAAGAGAAAATCCGCTACCTGCGCGCGCTCGGCGCCAAGGTGGTGATCACCCCAACCGCCGTCGAGCCTGACGATCCGCGCTCGTACTACTCGGTCTCGAAGCGGATTGCCGAGGAGACGCCCAACGCGATTCTGGCCGGGCAGTACTGGAACCAGGCCAACCCCGAGGCCCACTACCGCTCGACCGGGCCGGAGATCTGGCGCCAGACCGGCGGGAAGATCGATGCGTTCATCGCCGGGATGGGCACGGGCGGCACGATCAGCGGCACGGCCAAGTTCCTCAAGGAGCAGAATCCCGCCATCAAGGTGGTTGGGGTTGACCCGGTTGGCTCGCTGTACACCGATTATTTCCGCACCGGCGTGCTCGGCCCGGCGTTCGGCTACAAGGTCGAGGGCGTCGGCGAGGATTTTCTGCCAACCACCATGCACTTTCAGTACGTCGATGACGTGGTGCAGGTCAACGATAAGGAGTCGTTCCTGATGACGCGCCGGCTGGTGCGCGAGGAGGGTCTGTTTGTCGGCGGCTCGTGTGGGCTGGCGATGGCCGGGGCGCTGAAGTGGCTGCGCGCCCAGAACTGGGGCGAGGATAAGACGGTGGTGGTGCTGCTGCCCGACGGCGGCTCGCGCTACATCAGCAAAATCTTCTCCGACGACTGGATGCGCGAGAACAGCTTTATGGAGAGCGAGCCGGTCAGCCATCTGCTCAACGTGCGCCCGCGTGAGGTGATCACGGCCCAGCCGCACGATACGGTCGGCCACGTGATCGCCCACATGAAGAGCGACAATATCTCGCAGATGCCCGTGGTCGCCGCCGATGGCACCCTGACTGGCATGATCACCGAGGTTGACCTGCTGGACTACCTGCTCTCCGGCGCAGGCCAGATGGATCACCCGATCGCCGATATTGTCAGCACCGAGGTCGCCACGGTTGGCCCCGATACCAACATCGACGCGCTCGGCGAGATCTTCAGCCGTGGCCACGTCGCGGTGGTGGTCGACGAGGCCGCTGTCGTTCGCGGTATCGTCACCAAAATCGACATGATCGATTATCTGGCCAACAAAGCCTAGGGATCAGCGGCGGCAGGCGGATTTAGCCCCGCCTGCCGCCAACCACACTATGGATCATTTCTCCCGAACCATTCCAATCATTGGCACGCAGCTCCAGGCCGCTCGCGTGGCGGTCGTCGGCCTGCCCAACGCCGCTCCGCTGGTGGAGTATCTGGCGGCCTGCGGGGTTGGGCGCTGGCTTTGGGATGGCGCGGCGTCCGATCAGGCCCGGCTCCAGGCGGCGCTGGCCCAGCACCATGGCGCGGCCTTGGCTTTAGATGTTGCGCCGCTGAATGCGCAAACTCTCGCGGCCGCCCCGCCCGATCTGGTGGTTGGGCTGGGCGCGGCGCCGGAGCTGCTCCAGGCGCTGGAGTGGGCGCGTTCGGTCGCGGCCCCGGCGCTGCTGGTGGTTCCGGCCAGCGCCACCAGCCCGTGGGCCACCCGCGTTGTGCTGCCGAATAATGATGCTGTGGCCCAGACCGCGCAGTTCATCCAGTCCAGTCAGTGCTGGGCAGCCGCCGCCACGCCACTGGCTCAGCCGGCGGCTTACCTGGTCGCCGGTCTGGCCCGCGCCATTCTGCTGCGCCAGACCGAGTTCGCCCGCCGCGATCTGGCCGAGCTCTGGGCGGCGGCCAGCGCGACCGCGAAGGGATCGCCCGGCGCCTCGACGTACAGCTCCCGCTGGCCGCCGCCGATCCGCTCCCGGCCGTGTTT
>DAOTUS010000319.1:0-2335 GCA_034437415.1 Herpetosiphonaceae bacterium | reverse complement strand
GTAGCGCAATAATCCTGCAAAAAAGGGGTTTTTACACTCTTGAGCCGCTGGTATGCGCCGACGAGACGGACAAACCAGCGCAGAAATGTTCGACCCATACCCCTTTTCAGACAGCTTCTAATACTACAGTTGTAGTTAGCGTTTTTCACGATCATAGCCGGTGGCACGTGTTTGCAAATCCACACTCAAAAAAACCGAGAAATCCATAACTACAACTGTAGTACTAAGACACAGCGTAGTGTGTACCGTGGGGTATCCAGCAACAAACCCAAAGTACCAGTAAAGAAGGGGACTGCGGATTAACGATAATCAATGGCCTGTGTGTTACCATAGCTTTGGAGGTTGTATGGAACTTACAGGCACATTAGATTGTTTCCCACTGCGCGAACTGCTTGAATTAATGCAAGATAGCTCGCTGTGCGGTGTGGTGGAAATTACCGGCAGCCGTGGCATCGGCTGTGTCGGCGCCCGCGACGGCTTGATTTGTCATGCCGAGTATGCAGGGAGACTGGGCCATGCAGCTCTATGGTTATTATTTGAAGAAACCGACGCCAGCTTTATGGTCAGCGCCGATGCCAGTCGGGTAACCCGACAGACGCTGATCGGCGATGCCACGATGCTGAGCGATGAAGGTGAAGAGCGCGCCCGGCTGTGGCGCCCAATCCGCCAGCGCATTCCCGATCTGGCGATGACCCCGATCGTGTATTCGAACGCGCGTGTTCAGGTGTCCCTGGAGCATCTCGATTCGACTGTATTTGCCGCAATTGATAACACGCGCACGATTGAAGAGCTGGCCGAGGCAGTCTGCCTTGAGGTTCTGGATGTCTGTCGCTCGCTTATTCGTTTGGTTGATGCCGGTGTTGTGGGCCTGACAACGCCCAGCCTGGCCGCCCCAAGCATCAAAGAACCCAGCGCCGGGCTGTTCCGGCGCCCACTTGGTACCGAGCCGGCTGCTGCGGCGGCCCCGATCGGCCTGCTTGGGCGCCTGCTGCAATCCCAAAAGTAAGCAATCGAACCAAAAACACCGTGGCCAGGCCACGGTGTTTTTTTGTTTTCTGCTAAAATGAAGCTATCTGGTAAAAACGCTTGTATGTGAGGAGATTACTATGCGCTATCGTAAGCTAGGGCGAACTGGTCTGAAGGTATCCGAGCTATGCCTGGGCACGATGACATTTGGCTGGAGCGTTGAGGAGCCCGAGTCGCACGCAATTATGGATCTGGCGCTGGAGCGCGGGATTAATTTCTTCGACACCGCCGATGTCTACTCGCGCTGGGACCCGCGCTCGTATGCCGGGAAAACCGAAGAGATTATGGGCCGCTGGTTCGCTGGCGATCCCTCGCGGCGGCACAACGTCATTCTGGCGACCAAAGTCCGTGGGCAGATGGGCGACGGGCCGAACGATCAGGGGCTGTCGCGGCGGCACATTATGGAAGCAGTTGATGCCAGCCTGCGCCGCCTGCAGACCGACTACATCGATCTCTACCAAACTCACTTTCCCGATGACGAGACCCCGATTGACGAAACCCTGCGCGCCCTCGATGATCTCGTCCATTCCGGCAAAGTGCGCTACATTGGCTGCTCCAACTACAAAGCCTGGCACCTGATGGAGGCGCTCTGGACCAGCGACACCCTAAATCTGGCCCGCTACGACTCGCTGCAGCCCCACTATAACCTGTTGACCCGCGCCGATTTCGAGCGCGAGCTGCAGCCGGTCTGCCTCAAATATGGCGTTGGCGTGATGGTCTACAGCCCGCTGGCTGGCGGCCTGCTGACCGGAAAATTCCGGCGTGGCCAGCCAATCCCCGAGGGCACCCGCGTGGCCGAGCGTGGCCGCGACGACAAGCGCCTGAACGATCACCTGTGGAACCTTATGGACGCGATGGAGCAGCTGGCCAGCGAGCGTGGGGCCACAATCCCGCAGCTGGCGGTGGCCTGGACGACCGACGCTCCGGCAATTACCACCTCGATCATTGGCGCCACCAGCGTCAAGCAGCTCGAAGACACTTTAGGCGCTGCCGGGATGGAGCTAACCGCTGAAGAACGCACGCGGCTCAACGAGATGACTGCCTAGTAAATGCCCCCAGCATAAACCTCAACACCGCTCGCTTGATGGGATGGCTGTAGGATCTGCGCCTACAGCCATTTGGCGTCCTGTCAACGGTCACACGGTCACACGGTCCAGGGCCAGGGCAATCGCATCTAAATTGTTGCAATCGTAGTTTGACAATGTTAGATTAGGCCCATGGACACCATGTATGGCGTTCGCACCGACCTGCGCGATGACCGGGAAACCCAAAAAGCGCACGTATTCGCGGGAGGGACGCCATATATGGC
>DAOTUS010000318.1:0-3737 GCA_034437415.1 Herpetosiphonaceae bacterium | reverse complement strand
GGCGGGGTGGGGATTGTGCGTGTTAGCGGCCCGCTGGCCGAGGCGATTGCGCTGGCCCTGTTTCGCCCGGCCCGTGCTGGCGCGTGGCGGCCCTACCACATGCGCTACGGCCAGCTGCTCGATGACCAGGGATTGCCAGTCGACGAGGCGCTGGCGGTGCTGTTTCGCGGGCCGCGCTCGTTCACCGGCGAGGACGTGGTCGAGTTTCAGTGTCACGGCGGGCCGCTGCCGCTCAGCCGCACCCTGGCGCTGGCGCTGGCCCACGGCGCCCGGCTGGCCGAGCCCGGCGAGTTCACGCTGCGGGCGTTTGTCAATGGCCGGATCGACCTGGCCCAGGCTGAGGCGACGCTCGATGTGATCGAGGCCCAGACCACGCTCGGCCTGCGGCTGGCGCTCGATCAGCTTGGCGGCGGCCTCTCCCGCGAGGTGGGCGCCCTCCGCGAGCAGCTGCTCTATCCGCTGGCCTATGTCACGGCGCTGACCGATTTTCCCGAGGACGATGTGCCCGCCGATGAGCTTGGCGCCCCGCTGCAGGCGGCCCTGGAAGCGATCGCCCGGCTGCTGGCGGGTGCCGACCAGGGCGTGATTGTGCGCCAGGGCGCGCGGGCGGCGCTGGTCGGGCGGCCCAACGCGGGCAAGTCCAGCCTGCTCAACGCGCTCCTGCGGGTCGAGCGCGCCATCGTCACCGCGATCCCCGGCACCACCCGCGATACGCTGGAGGAGACCGCCAACCTCGGCGGCGTGCCCGTGGTGCTGATCGACACCGCCGGAATCACCGAGACCGCCGATCTGGTCGAGCAGATCGGCGTGGAGCGTTCGCGGGCGGCGCTGGACCGGGCCGATCTGGTGCTGCTGCTGCTCGATGGCTCCCAGCCGCTGAGCGCCCAGGACGCCGCGATCGCCCGCCTGACCCACGGCCGCCCAACCGTAATCGTGCAGACCAAGGCCGATCTGCCGCCGCTGGCCGAGGTTGCGCCGCTGGCCGAGGCCCACCCGCTGCTGCGCGGCCGCGTGCAGGTCTCGGCCCAGACCGGAGCCGGCCTCGATGAGCTGGGCGCGACGGTTGCCCAGATTCTGCTCGGCGGCCTGCCGCTCAGCGATGCCCGCCTGGTCACCAACCCGCGCCATCGCGAGGCGCTGCGCCAGGCCCACAGCGCGGTCGCCGAGGCCCAGGTCGGCCTGGCCGAGGGTCGCCCGGTCGACCTGATCGCGGTCGATCTGCACGACGCGGTCGCCCGGCTCGGCGAGATCACCGGCGAGACCGTCGAGGATGATCTGCTGAACATGATTTTCAGCCGCTTTTGTATTGGCAAGTAGGAGCAATCGATGCACTCGATCCAGACCGCGGCTCAGATTCACTATCAGCGGGCGCGCACCTATGCGCTGGTTTTTGCTGGCCTAAGCGGGTTCTTTATTCTCCTTGGTGTCGCCGATGGCCTGATGGCTGGGGCGTGGATCAATACACTGCTGGGGTTTGCCCTGCTGGCGACGGCGCTGATCTACCGGGCGGTGCTGCGCCCCGAATCGGTGCGGAGCATGAGCATGCTTTTTCTGATCGTGCAGCTCGTGGTTGCGGCCGCCGGGGTTCACAACATCGCGGGCTTTCTCTCGCACGCGGTTGCGCTGTACACGGTGGTGCTGGTTGGAATCAGCTTTATTTTGATCCGCTGGCGCTGGATTGTGGCCGCCACCGGCCTGACCCTGCTGACCGCGATCGGCCTGGGCGTTCTGGAGCTGCTGCGCATTCTGCCGCCGAACAAACCTGCGGCGGTGCTGCTGCAAACCTCGCTGACCTTTCAGATCTTTGCGCTGGTGAGCCAGGCGCTGGTGATTATAGCGGTTGGCGCTATGAGCGTGCTGATCATGCAGCTCATGCAGCGCCGCGAGCTGCAGCTGGAGGCCGCACGGGCCGAGTCCGCCCAGCGCTCGCTGGAGCTGACCGCGCTGGCCAGCGCGCTGGAGGGCACCAACGCGCAGCTTCAGGCGACCCAGACCGATCTGCGCAGCACCGTCGATGCGCTGATGGTGACCCCGCTCCCGGTTGGCGAGGGCACGCTGGTGCTGCCGCTGATCGGGGCCTTCGATCAGCAGCGGGCGAATGCGGTGGTCGAGCGCTTGCTGGAGAGCGTCCATCGCCAGCGGGCCCACACGGTGATTTTGGACCTGACCGGAGTTTCGCTGGTCACGCCAACGCTCAACCAGATGCTGGGGCGCTGCATTGGCAGCGTGCGTCTGCTGGGCGCGCAGGTTGTGCTGGTTGGCCTGCAGCCCGAGCTGGCGACAGCGCTGGTGCGCCAGAACTTCGATCTGGACACGGTTACCTCGGCGCCAACCCTGGCCGCCGCGCTACATCTTGGGTGAAAAAGACCTGGTTTTTGGCTTAGTCTGCACAGATCTTGCGGTTAAGCTTGGAGGTAGATGATGGAACATACGCGGGCGCGGGTTGTTGTGACCGGCTCAGTCCAAGGGGTGAACTTCCGGGCCGCCTGCCGCGACCAGGCCCGCACGGTGAAGGTCGGCGGCTGGGTCAAGAACCTGCCCGATGGCAGCGTCGAGGCGGTGTTTGAGGGCACCCAGGCGGGCGTGCAGCGCATGGTCAGCTGGTGCTACAGCGGCCCCATCTACGCCCACGTCGATCACGTTGAGGTTGAATGGCAGACCGCGACCAACAAAGAATTTACCTTCGATATCGTGTGGTGAGCACTGCCCACTAAGCACGAGCAATCTCAAGGAGTCGGTTATGGCGCGTAACGTAGGTGTTCTGATTTTTGACGACGTTGAGGAGCTGGATTTTGTCGGGCCGTGGGAGGTGTTTGGCATGGCCGTGCGCCTCGGCGCCGACTTTCGGCCCATGCTGATCGCCCCGACGATGGATGTGGTGCGCAGCCGCTATGGCCTGCGGATTATGCCCGATCTCGATATCTCCCACACGCCGCCGCTGGATATTCTGCTCGTGCCCGGCGGCCTGGGCGCCCGCACGTTCGCCCGCGAGGACCCCGAGATTTTGAATCTGGTCCGCCAGGCCGCCAAGCGCGGCTGGGTGGCCTCGGTGTGTACCGGCGCCCTGATTCTGGCCGCCGCCGGGGTGCTCAAGGGCCATCGGGCCACCACCCACGCCTCGGCCCTCGCGACGCTGGGCGAGACCGCCGGCATCGAGGTCGTCAAGGGCGAGCGCTGGGTGATCGAGGCGCCGATCGCGACCTCGGCGGGCGTGTCGGCCGGCATCGATCTGGCCCTGGAGCTGCTGGCCCATTGGTGCGGCGATGAGATGAAAAAACGGGTCGCCCGGCAGATCGAGTGGCCGAGCGTTGAGACGAAAGCGGCACTGCTGTAAAGTCTAGATCGATCCGCCACATCTGCACCGATTCTGCTTCGTTTATTCACAGGATCTTCATCGCCGCGCTGTATGCTTCAGCCATTGAAACATTTAGTTTGATGGAGGCACATCCAATGCGAAGCTCAATCGTCAAGTCGCTGCTCGGTACCGTCGTCGCGCTCGGTCTGGTGTTCGGCGGCTTTGGGGCCAGCCCGACCTACGCCCAGCAGTCCACCGCCAGCAGCTCCACCGCGACCGCCCAGGCGCCCAAGTCCGACCGCTGCTCGAGCGAGGAACACTGTGGCCGCGCCCCGCTGGCCCGCGCTCTGGTCAAAGAGACCCTCGCCCAGACCGGCCTGACCAGGGAGCAGCTGAAGGCGGAGCTGCAGGCCGGCAAGTCGCTGGCCCAGGTCGCCAGCGC
>DAOTUS010000317.1:0-3491 GCA_034437415.1 Herpetosiphonaceae bacterium | reverse complement strand
CCGCGGTTTTCTGAAAGCCCGCGTTGACATCGAGACCGAGCGGCAACAGCCACAGTTTGAAGTGATTTTCTTGCGCCAGCCAGCGTCCGCGGTACCAGTCCACCAGTGTCTGCGGCCGCTCCATGGCCCCGGTCGTCACGATCGGGATCAGGCGCGGCGCGTCCAGCCGCCCAGTCGGCGTCGGCGTCCACGTTTCCTCCCACCAGGCAGCGCGGTCGGGCGCATCGTCGAGGTCGTCCGCCGCTGGTGGCAGCCGCCGATAATCCCGCATGAGCGCGACATTGAGCAGCAGCGGCTGGTCGGGCTGGTCGGGAACCGCCAGGCGGTAGCGCGCACGGGCGACCTCCTGGAGCACCTGGCCATTCGCCGCGACCTGGAGTGGTTCAAACAGGCCAACGTCCGTAAATGACTCCAGACCCTGATACTGATCCACCCGCAGGATCGTGACCACGACGCGCTGCTGGGCGACCAGGGTGGCGAGGAAATTCCCGCTCATGCCCTCGCGGTCAATGATGATGATCCGGGCGAAGCAGTCCGTCGCCGTCTCGTAGTGGTCGAGCAGCGCCGGGACGGTGGTGGTGAGGTGGGCATCGCCGCGCGCGGTCGTGGCGATCAGCGGGTGGCCCGCCGGGTCGTGGAGGACGGTCAGCGTGCGGCAGCCGAGGATTTTGCCGGTGCGGCCAATGCGCCCGCGCGGCACCAACACGTCGCTGAACACGGGCTTCTTGTGGCCATCGACATACACGGGAAAGGGCAGGAGATAGCCGAGGCGATCGGCGTGCCAGAGCCGGGTGGACCACTGCGCCAGCAGCGTGGTGAGGGCGTCCGGGGCGGTGGTCCGCGCCAGGAGCGCCACGAAGCGCTCGACCGTGCTGTAGCTGTAGGCACACGTGCGGCCGGTGAGGAGCGCGAGCAGTGAACCCGTATACGTGCGCAACGCCCAGGGGCGGGCCAATCCCGCCATGACACCCCAGAGCACGGTGAGCAGCAGCGCCCGCAGGGTGGCGGCCCGCAGCCGGGCCAGGCGCGGCGCGGCCGTGGGCAGCAGCGGGGTGAGGGTCTCCTGGAGCGTGGTGATGAGGCCAGTCTCGTGGGCGGCGGCCAGCAGCAGCAGGCTCCCGGCCCCGGCGACCGCGCGCTGGGTCAGGGCTGGGGCGATGCAGGATCTTTTTTTTCCTGGCGGGGCCGCTGGTAGGTGACGCCCAGGCGCGCACGGACGATGTTCAAGCGGGTAACGCTGACGGTGCAGTCCAGTTCGGCCGCAAGCAGGACTTTGAGGGCGTGGGACGGGGTGTGGGGATGGGCCTGGCAGTAGGCCACGATCCAATCCTGAACCGGCGGCGTCACCAGCCAGGCGTGGCCATGGCGCTGCTCCTCAAAGACGGCGTCCCCGGCGGTGCGAAAGCGGGCCTGCCAGCGAAAGGCGGTGGCCCGCGAGATGGGGGCCTTGGCCCGCTGGCGGGCGACATCCCAGGGCAGGCCCGCCGCCATGGCGTCGATCACCAGCCGCTTGGTCGTGCGTGAATCCATTCCATCCGGCATCGAGCAGACCCTCCCATGCAGACACTCCTGGCGAGACCACGGCAGTATACCCGATCATGACGGCGGTCGCATTTCACAGAGATTTTTCCCTCCCGAATGGCCTGAATCCCTGTTAATCTCTCTCCCATACGCCACGAACGGTGGCTCCCCTCGCCCGTTCTGGGCGAGGGGTTGGGGTGAGGGGTCATAATGCATCATTCCTATAGATGAATGGTATTAGTCACTAGGTGTATTATTGATATTATTTTGGATGAATTTATTGCCAGTAATTGTACTGTTGCTGCCAGAAACTACTCCACTTATATTAGTATTAGTAAAATTGTTATTCAACTCGCCATTATTATTGATAGTAATATTACTATCAATACTTCCTTTAGAACTAGGAGCAGTTTGAGTGAAGGTATTATTACTAATAACATCATCACTCCCGGAAATTATTCCGCTTATATCCGAATTGACGATCGTGGTATTAACCTTGCCATTATTATTGACTGTGACATTTCCTCCATTGGAGTTAACGATTGTGGTGTTCGCTTTGCCATTGTTATTGATAGTTACGTTTCTAGACCTACCGCCTAAATGCCCCCCCAGGCCACCTGTCAGTGCCCCAATTCCGGCCGCCGTTGGAACGCCCTGTCCCAACGGCTTTCCATTGGAAAGATTGTTTGTGGCTTGACTGGCTGCATTACCTGCTGCGCCAGCCGCCGCACCTGTTCCAATGCGCCCTGCTGTTCCTCCGGCAAGTCCTAACCCTGATCCGAGTCCGGTCACCCCAAATCCTATACCTCCTCCAATAGCTCCGCTTACCGCGCCTTTAAGGGTTTCAATTCCAACCTGTTTCCAGTCAATGCCACACCCTCTCATCGCTTGCCTTCCGAGTTCAATCCCTCCTTGAATTACTCCGCCTACTGCTGCACCACCAGCAACAGCTACGCACCACGGGCAATTCCCACTCGGGTCGGTCCAATTCGTTGGGTTACCTTCGGTATACGCATACCGATTGAGCGATTGCGGCCGCAGCCCAGATCCGGCGAAGCTGTCGCGCTGGAGGAAGCGGCCGAGTGTCGAGTCGTAGGAGCGCGCCCGCAGGTAGGTCAGCCCATCGCCGCTGGCCCACTCCCCGGTAAAGCCCATTCCGGCCCCCGGCGCCGGGCTGCTGAACGCCTGCCCCCAGGCGTCGTAGCGCGTGCTCCGCGCCACCGCCCCGCTGGCATTGGTCCAGGCGCGGACACTGCCCAGCGCATCGGACAGCGCGTACTCAGTCGCCCCGCCCGTGCGTTGGCTGTGCATGCCCATCGCCCCCGCCGTGAACGTCGTCACCGTCCCGTCCGAGCGCACCTCGCCCAGCATCTGGGTGTGCTGGGCCGTCATATCCAGCACGAAATTGCTGGTCACGCCCCCCCGCGCCGTCTGCACCAGCTGATTCAACCCATCGTAGGCGTAGCTCGTGGTGCTCCCGCCGACCGTGCTGCTCACAAGCTGGTTGGCCGCGTTGTAGGTGTAGGTGCTGCCATCCGGCTTGGCGGTTAGGTTGCCATTGCCGTCGTAGGTATAGCCGGGGCTGTTGATCCGATCACTCGCGTCATACGTCAGCGTCTGATTCCCCGCCGTCAGGCGGTTGCCCACCGCATCATAGGTGTAGCTCACTGCGCCGCTGGGCATCCCGTTGGCGCCACCAGTGGGATAGGTCGCCTGGATCAGGCGATTGGCCGGGTCGTAGGCGTAGCTGGTCGTCCCGCTGCTATCGACCTGGCTCAGCCGATTGCCCACCCCGTCAAGGGTATAGTTGACTGTCTGGATCGCCGTGCTGCCTTGGCGATGGTCGATCCCGGTCAGCCGCCCGGCCGTGTCGTAGCCCAGGCTGCTGGTCACCCCACCTGGCAGCGTCTGCTGGGCCAGCGCCCCGCTGCTGCGGTAGGCGTAGCTCGTTGTCGCCCCGCCCAGGTCTG
>DAOTUS010000316.1:0-3239 GCA_034437415.1 Herpetosiphonaceae bacterium | reverse complement strand
ACCCACGTGATCGCCAACACGACGCTGTGGGATGTCGCGGGCCTGCTCGATGCGCCGCCAGCCTGGCGGCTGCGCACCGCCATCGCCACCGTTCCGCAGGGCTGGGGCGCGTGTACGCTGTATCTGGGCGTGGACGAGGCCGCGATTCCGCCCGATCTGGCCGAGCACCACCAGGTGATTGGGGCCTACGCCACGCCGCTGGGCGAGTCAAACAGCGTCTTCATCTCGCTCCACCCCGCCGCCGACACCAGCCGCGCCCCGGCCGGCCAGCGGGCGATGACGGTCTCGACCCACAGCGAGGTCGGCCGCTGGTGGCAGTGGAAAAACCACGATCCAGCCCGCTACCGTGAGGAGAAACAGCGCATGGCCGAGCGCATGCTCGACACCGTGGCGCTGGCCATGCCGACGATCCGCCAGCACATCCGCTACCAGCAGATCGGCACGCCAACCTCGTTCTGGCGCTACACCCACCGCCACCAGGGCATGGTCGGCGGCCTGCCGCAGGTGCGCCAGATCTCGGGCTTCCTCAGCCTGGGGCCACGGGCGGCCGGCGTGCGCAACCTCTGGATGGTCGGCGACAGCACGTTCCCCGGCCAGAGCACCGCCGCCGTCACCCAGAGCGCCATCCGGGTGTACAATGCGATTCGCAAAAGCAAAAAGTAGCCTGGGGGTTGGATCGCAGCACCGCACAAGCGCCACTGTTGACGTTATAATGGGGCCAGCTTTCTGCTAATTCCTTTCGGAGGTTCATATGCAAACCCAACGGATTCGGCGGCTGGCCGCGGCTGGCCGGCTGCGCGGAATGGATGCGATCGTCTTGATGCCGGGGGCCAATCTGCTCTACCTGACTGGCCTGTCCCTACACCTCAGCGAGCGCGTGGCCCTGACGATTATCCCCACCGACGGCCGCGATCTGCTGATTGTGCTGCCCGGCCTGGAGCAGCCGCGGGCGCAGAGCGAGTTTACGGCCGGCGTGCCGGTGCAGTGGTTCCCCTGGAGCGACGACGAAGGCCCGCTGGATGCGCTGCGGCGGGCGGCCGGCGGCCTGATCGGGCGCACCGTCGGCGTCGAGTTCACCGCAATGCGGGTGCTGGAGCTGCGGGCGCTTGAAGAGGTAGCCGGCGTTCACGCCATCGACGCCACCGATGCCCTCGCCAGCCTGCGCATGCAGAAGGACGAGGCCGAGTTGGCCCTGATGCGCGAGGCCGTCCGGATTGTCGAGACCGGCCTGCGCATCGCGATCGAGTCGATTCGGCCCGGCCGCACCGAGCGCCAGATCGCCACGATCTGGGAGGATGCCATGCGCGACGAGGGCGCCGAGGGCACCTCGTTTGCCACAATTGTCGCCAGCGGCCCGAACAGCGCCAACCCCCACCACACCAGCGGCGACCGCCCGATCGCCGCTGGCGACCTGGTGATCCTCGATGGCGGCGCGCTCTACAAGGGCTACTGCTCCGACATCACCCGCACGGTGGCGGTGGGCCACGTCAGCGCCGAGCAGCAGGAAATCTACGCGGCGGTGCTGGCGGCCAACGCGGCCGGGATCGCCGCCGCGCAGCCGGGGGCCAGCGGCGCCAGCATCGACCGCGCCGCCCGCAGCGTGATCGAGGAGGCCGAGCTGGGCCAGTATTTCATCCACCGCACTGGCCACGGCCTGGGCATGGAGATTCACGAGCCGCCCTATATTAGCAGCACCAACCGCACGCCGCTGGGCGTCGGCACCGTCTTCACGGTCGAGCCGGGCGTGTACGTGGCGGGCCGCGGCGGCGTGCGCATCGAGGATGCCGTGCTGCTGACCGCCAGCGGCCCCGAGGCGCTGACCACCATGGATCGAGAGCTGCGGATTCTGCGATGACGCTGATGCTTGCCCAGGCCAGCCAGACGCCCGCCGATCCCTCGACCACCACGCTGATTGTGGCGCTGCTGCTGGGGAATTTGGTCGGCTTTGGCCTGCTCTGGTGGCGCCGCCGCCGTAGATCGGGTAAGTAAAAAGGGGAAGCATGGGATTTCAACGGCCTACGGGCATCATTCTTGCCGAGCACAGCCGTGTATACGCCACAGGAGGTGCCGATGCCCGACCAATCGCAGCCGACCGACGACATGAATCAGCGGCTTGATCCAACCCCAGGGCGGGAAACCGCGTTCGAGGCGATCGCGGAGACCGCCGCGGCGGTGAGCACGGCGGTTATCGCCGAGCAGGCCGCGCAGACCGAGGCCCGGACGGCGGCGGCGGTCGAGCGGCGGATCAAGCCCCTGACTGCGCTGCTGCTGGTGATGATGGGCGTCTCGCTGCTCATCCACGCCCTGACGCTCTCGCGCCTGTTCGCGGTGCGCACCACGCTCAAGGACGAGATTGGGCGGCTGGCCACCACGGTCGAGAACGCCAAGCAGGAGCAGATCACCTACGACTTTGCGATTGACCAGACCATTCCGATCAATGTGGTAATTCCGATCAACGAGTCGGTGGTGATTCCGGTCAACACCTCGGTGCAGATTAAACAAGATGTCAATATCCCGATCGACACCGGCTTTGGGGTCTACAATCTGCCGATCCCGCTCGATGTCAATATCCCGATCAGCACCAGCGTGCCGATTGATTTCCAGCAGAATGTGCCGATCTCAACCAGCATTGACCTGCGCCTGACCGTCCCAGTCGAGATCGACCTTGGCTCGCCGCAGTTCGCCGACTACCTCGACCGCCTGCACAAGGCCCTGCTCGATCTGGAGCAGCAGTTTTAGGAGATGGCTGTTTGTGGATTCCGCTCCCTGATGTGGCCGCTCTATCTGGCCTGCTGCACCTATCTGGCCACGCTTTCGCTGGGCGCGAGCGTGCAGTACGCGCACGTCCGCCTGGGGCGCTGGCGCACGGGCCACCACGTCTTGTTTTTCGCCACCTGGCTGACGACGGCGCTGGCGGTGGGCCTGGGCTGGTGGTGGGAGGCCGACTGGTGGTGGCTGCCGCTGCTGGTGCTGCCGGTGCTGGCGCTGTTTCCCAGCCGCCGGGCGGCCACGCGGGCGCACCGGGTGCTGGCGCTGAGCGGGCTGGTGATCTGGGCGGGGATTCTGGGGGTTGCAATGCAGTAAACGGGCCAGATCGCTAGCGATCTGGCCCGTTTATTTTTTGAAGCTGCTCGGCGACCGCCGCGACCAGCTTGAGCGGCTGCAGGCCCCCGACGAACAGCACCGCGCCGTTGAGCAACGTCACCGGCAGCGGCCAGCGCTCCTCATCAATATAGGCC
>DAOTUS010000315.1:0-2187 GCA_034437415.1 Herpetosiphonaceae bacterium | reverse complement strand
GCATATTTGGCTTCTTCATCATTTTCTTTGCCGCGCTGATGGGCGAGACGGTGATGCGGGTGATCACCTGGGCGACCAACAAGCGCGGCCCGGTGATGCAGGCCGCCGCCGGTGTGGCGCTGGCCCTGGGCGCACTGGCCGCGACCCAGTTTTTGCCAGTGCGGACGCTGTATGCGGTGATTTTTGTCGTGGTTGGAATCGCCACCGTGGTGACCCGGCTGAAATAGGCTCGCCCCAACCTAAAACTGGCTTCGACAGGCTCAGCCAACGTGAAAGTGGCTGAGCCTGTCGCGCCCGCTGGCCGAATCGATCAACGCCCACTGGCTGGTTTGTCGAAGCCAACCTGGTCGATACTATTGCTGGCGCGCAGCCATTCGACGGCGCACCGCCAGCCCGGCGCCGAGCAGCGCCCCGGCGCCAGCGAGCAGCCAGACGAGCGAAACGCTTGTGGCCGCGCCTGAGGCTGGCAGCCCCGGTGCGGCGGGCGCTGGCGCCGCTGGAGCGCTGGCCACCGTGACGGTGCCGACCATCCGGGGGTGGACGTTGCACTGAAAGTCGAAGGATCCAGCGCTCTTGAAGGTGTAGGTAAACGTGCCGCCGCTGCCGAGCACGCCCGAGTCAAAGCGCGCGGTGTCGGATTGCGAGCTGACGGTGTGCTGGGCGCTGCCGTTGTTGACCCAGGTGACACTGTCGCCAACCCCAACGCTGATCGTGGCTGGCTCGAAGCTGAAATCAACAATTTTGGCCGACTGGCTGGCGGCACGAGCAGTTTGAACACTCACGATCAGCGCAATCGCGAGTCCGAGTCCGAGCAAACGGCGCACAGGCTACTCCTTTCACATGGTCTAGTCGATATGATACTGCGATGAGCATGCCGGCACAAGCCAGCAGCGCTTTTTTATACTTTTGGAGGCACAGAATGGCAAAAGAAAAAGTCAAAGGCCGGGGCGCCCGCGAGCAGGGCAAGGCCGACCGTCGCAGCGAATATGCGGCGATGATTGCGCCCCAATTTAGCGGCCTGGTGCAGCCAGCCAGCCCGGCGGATCGGGCGCTGCTGTTTGGCGACGACCTGCTGCCGCTGGCGCTGGAGCTGGCCCAGAAGCTGTCCGAAGGCGCCGTCGCCCTGGTGACGACCGAGTTCGAGCGCTGGCAGGAGGCCAGCCAGGCCCTGGCCGAGTACCCGAATGCCGTGGTGGTCCAGGAGCTGGCCGAGCTGAACGACCCGGACGGCTTTCCCACCGAGCCGTGGACGCTGGGGGTGCTGCTGATCCCCTATCAGCTTGGGCCGAAAACCGTGCTGGCCCTGATGATCGAGATGCTGAACTGGATGCGGCCAAACTCGCCGATCTACGCCGGCGGCAGCCGCATGCACGAGTGGACGCTGGCGAGCGAGCGCCTGAGCGCCCGCGCCGGCCCGCTGACCACCTTGTACGCCAGCGACCCGGTGCGGATTGTCAAGGGCACAACGCCCGCCGGGACGCTCTACGAGGCGTAGGGGCTAGGGCTAGGGCTGTAGCCACGCTCGCTCGACGGGCGCCTCAGACGCTGCGGAAGCCAGCCACGATGGTATCCGATCAGCAAGCGTTGCTCATGCTGCGTTCACGGTATCATAAGGTATGGTATGGATCGATTAAGAAAATTCACCACTGTATGGATCACGTTGTTCGTCGTTATACTGTTGTGTGCGTCCCTCTATCTGGTTCGTGCCTATCTCGTCTATATTCCTGTCCCATCCACGGATCGGATCATCACGGCCCTGCGCTATCAACCAAACAATGTTGGGGAACCAGGATTTGGTGATGATGGATTGACCTATACCATCCATATTATCAAGAAGCCGGAAAAAAAACCGACGTCGATGACACGCATGACCATTTGGCTCGAAAAACGCGATTCGTTCAACCAGGTTGTTGAGGAAGGACTGACGACGGTGGATATAGGAGTGAACGAGACTCTCTCGGTAGGACGATTCTTTCCTATGACCTTTCTTGATGAAAATATGGTTCGAAACTTATCTTCTGGTGAACGCGAGCTTGTACGGAGGCTGCTATCTAATTAAGGAGATCATTCAATACCCTCGCCAAAATAGAGCCTGATCAGCGGGTGCGCTGACCGATGGACACATATGGACGTTTGTCGTAGAGTGCGGGTGACAAAACATCACAGCTCGGAGACAAACGTCCATGG
>DAOTUS010000314.1:0-4695 GCA_034437415.1 Herpetosiphonaceae bacterium | reverse complement strand
GGCTTTGGCGCACCCACGTTTATCTACACCGACGGGCTGCCCGGCCCAACCTTCGAGCTAACCTCGACCGACCCGCTGTTGCGCATGCCGGCCGTGCTGGAGCAGACCGGGATCATCACGATTCGGACGCCGCTCGAATCGCCCAGACCGTCGGCCTGGCTCAGTCTGCCCAACGCGGCGGGCTTCGCTGTCCTAACGGTCGGCGCCGATGGCACGACGACGCTGGGCGAACCGAATAATCGCGGGGCGCTTGTCCGGCCCAGCGCGCCGCCGCTGCTGCTCACGCTGCGCCAGGAGCGCTGGCAGATCGTCGATCCGCTGACGGACATCACCACGCCGCTGCCATTTACCAGCGCCACCACGCTGTGCGGCTGCGTGCTGGCCCCCGACGGCGCCCAGATCGCCTGCCAGACCGCGCCGACCGCGCTGAGCGATCCGTTGGCTGAACCTGTCGAAGCCAAAACCTTGGGCTTCGACAGGTTCAGCCAGCGGAGCCACCCGATCTGACGCACCCCTACTGTTTCAACGAGAGAGGACCCAACCAATGTCACAGCGAGGAGATTTCGAGCGCAGCGCCCGCACCCGTGTCGGCCGGCCGCGCCTAGCAGCCCACCGGCGCCAACGCCCGTTTCGGTTACGTTAACTCCAACGCCGCCCTAATTGCCTGAATCGATGGTAATTCGGTTCCGCTTGTCTGGCGGTTCCCGTAGAACCCCCTCCCCACGGCGCATTTAATGCCCCAGATTCTGCCTCTTGACAATACTGTATGATATATAGTATAGTGCGTCATATGATATCAGATATAACCCAATCCGAAACGTACGACAAAATATCGCAGGAATTCCGGCGGGGTATTTTGATCTTGGCGGTCCTAAGCCAGCTGAAAGAGCCAAAATACGGGTACGCCCTGATCAGCCAGCTCGCCGAGAATGGGCTGGAGATCGATCAGGGCACCCTCTACCCGCTGCTGCGACGGCTGGAAGTCCAGGGGCTGCTCGACAGCAGCTGGAACACCGAGGGCTCGCGTCCGCGGCGCTACTACGCGATCAATGCCACGGGCGCGGCGGTGCTGCAGGCGCTGGTTCAAGACTGGCGGGCGCTGGTCAGCGTGATGGAAAACTTACTTGTTGATTAAAGGAGACGCTATAATGGAACTAATCGAACGCTATCTGCAGGCCGTTGGGCGGGCGCTCCCGGCCAAGCAGCGGACCGATATTCTGGCCGAACTGCGCTCGTCCCTGTACGACTCGCTTGACTCCGCCGACGACGGCGAGCCAAGCGAGGAAGCCGTGGTCGCCCTGCTCGCGAGCATGGGATCGCCCGAGAAAGTCGCCGCATCGTACTATCCAGCCGGCCAATACCTGATCGGGCCGTCGCTCTATCCGACCTTTCGGATTGTGATTGGGGTGGTGTTTACGGTGATTATTGCGCTGCAGCTGCTGGCGGTGCTCACCTCGCTCGGGCTGTGGGCCGGCCAGCCTGTCACCTGGGATAAACCCTGGCGGCTCGTCACGGGCGTTCTGGAGAGCCTGCCTGGGGCGCTTGGCTCGGTCGTGGTGGTGTTCTGGCTGCTGCAGCAGGCTGAGGTGAAGTTCACCAGCGATAAAGCCTTCGACCCGCGCAAACTTCCGGCCATGGAGGCCGACGGCAATGCGATTAGCCGGGGCGAGCAGGTCTTTAGCATTGTGGTGAACGTGGTTATGCTGGTGTTCCTGGCCCGGTTCGCCCAGGATGGCGGATTTAGCTGGATTGATGGCAGCGGGTTTTTTGAAAATCCGGTGATCGAGCGCTACTTCCCCTGGGTTAGCCTCAGCATCGTGGCGGGCATTGTGATCGAGATTGTGGTTTTGTGGCGCGGCCGCTGGCAGGTCTCGACGCGGATCGCCACGATCGCCGCCAATCTGTTTGCGCTTGGCCTGCTGACGCTGCTGATCCACGGCCACGATGTGTGGCTGACGGCGGCGGGCGTGCCGAATCTGTTTGATGGCATGGCCGACCTTTCATCGATCATCATCAACGATACGCAGATCGCTGGAATGTTGATCTTCCGCTTTTTCCTGGTCATCGCCGCGCTGATTACGCTGATCGACACGCTGGTGTGCGCCTATCGACTGTTTCGGCAGCGCCGCCCAGCCAGTGTCCCGCCCGCGACCTTGATTTCGGCCAACTAAGCCTTGGGGTGCGGCGGCCCGGCGCTGCCGCACCCCGCCCTGGCACTGCTCGATCACCGCTGCTCCACTGCGCCTTCAGCATTTGAGGCACCTAATGAGCCAGCCCGAGGAGTTCAAGCGCCGCAAGCGCACCCGTGTCGGCGGGCCGTCGCAGCAGGGCCGCCTGCTTGGGGTGGTGGTATTTCTGAGCGCGCTGCTGCTGGCCACAATGGTCCTGACCGCCAGCCTGGATCTGCCGCCACCTGCGGCCACGCTGCCCACGCCAACCCCGGACCTGGCCGCCGCCGCCCCGCGCCTGTATCTGGTGGGAACCTACATCGAGCGCGATGCCAGCATTCCCCGGCTGGCGGCGCTCGACCTGGCGACCAGGCAGCCGATCTACAGCCTGGACAATGTCCGCGATGCGGCGCTCTCCGCCGACGGCCGCCGCCTGTATACCCTGGAAACCAACCGTGTCACGGCGCTGGCGACCGCCACCAAACAAACCCTCTGGCGCCTCGATCTGGCACCGCTGGCCGCGACCGACGATCAGCCACCGACCCTCCTGGCGCTCACCCCCGACCAAAAGACCCTGCTGATCTACCGCCAGGAGCTTGATTTCGCCGCCAACAGCGCCCGCGCCTGGATCGAGCAGGTCGATGTTGGCACGCATCAGCCCAACGCATTGAACATCAACATCGCCACGCCGCACGTTGTCGAGACCATCGAGATCGCCGCCGATGGCCACACCCTGTTTCTGGTCGGCTACAATGCGATCAGCGGGCTGGATCTCCGCGATGGCACCCAGACGCAGCTGGTTGCCGCGCCGTCCGGCGGGCTGGGCGCGGTGCTGTCGGCCGATCGGCTGCGGCTGTTTGTGGTCGATCGGGAGGGCTGGATCGCCGAGTACGATACCCTCAGCCAGCGCGTGATCCAGCGCGTCCGCCTGCAAGACCCTGAGCTGGCCCCGGTCGGTGGCAGCGCCAGCCTGGCGCTCGCGCCCCACAGCGATCGGCTGGCCCTGCTGGTCAGTCAGCGCGGCACCCCGACCATCGTGCGCGGCGAGCTGGTCGAGGAGACGTCCGGCCAGGCGCTGATCGTGGTCTCGCTTGACGATGGCACGCTGGTGCGCCGGAGCGCACGGTCGCACTATGCGCAGCCGCTGGCCTGGAGCGGCGCTGGCGAGCAGATCTATTTTGTCGAGTTTGGCCAGGTCTATCGCTGGCAGATCGGCGCCGACCGGGGTTGGCGTGGCTGGCTGAACCTCAAGTGGCAGCGCCCACACGGTGGCGGATCACGTCCTGCAGATCATTCCGCGCCCGCAGCAGCCGCCCCTGCTGCTCCGCGCCCCCGACCCCAGCCACTGGGCGCTGTTCGATCCGACGACTGGCCTCAGCACCGCGCTGGATCTGGCTGTCCCGGCCCGCCTCTCCTTCGGTGCGCCGACGTTTCTGCGCTCGCCCGACGGCGCCCGACTGGCCTTTGTCACAACCGACGACCCCAACCCCGCCGACGACCGCAGCGCCGACCACCAGCTGGTGACCGTCGATATCGCCACAGGTGCGGTGACTGTCGTGATCGATGCGGGCCGCTGGGATCAGATTGGATTTGGGCAGCTGCTGGAGTGGGCCGATGATGGGATCTATCTGAGCAGCACGCTCGCCGCCGTGTCGCTTGGCGAGGACCCGCGGGCGATCTGGCGGATCGACCCCGTCGTCGCCGCGCCGGAGCTGCTGCTGGCGGTCGCCGAGCGCGGGGCCAACTTTCAGCTCAACGCGGCGGCAGGGCTGCTGCTGTACGAGCCCTATCCCGACGACCTCAGCGCCAGCAGCCTGCGCCTGCGCGATCTGCGCAGCGGCACGGAGCAGATTCTCCACCACGGGCCGTTCATCAACCGAAACGCGCTGCAGATCGCGCCGGACGGACGGTTTGTGGCCTTTCTGCGGCCCGGCCAGCAGGCCAACGCGGCCGAGCTAAATCTCTACACTGTGCAGACCCGCACGACCCAGCAGCTCTACTCCGGGCCATATCTGAGCTGGCCCGACGCCCTGCGCTGGTCGAGCGGCGGCGCGCTGCTGCACCTGCACACCTACCAGGACGGATTTCCCCGCGGCCTGGAGCAGGAGCTGGTGTGGGATCTCAGCGACACTGGCATCAGCCTGGCCGAGCCGACGCGCTGGACGCTGCCGCCGGGCGGAGTTGCGCCGCCGCCGGAGCAGCCTGGGGTTGAGCTGGTCAGCGCCGAGCGCAGCCTGAATCTGGCGTTTTTCCAGGATCATGCGCTGCTGCAGGAGTACAGCGCCCAGCCAGCGCCACAGCTGGTTGTCGCGATTCCGCTGCCGAGCCCGTGGGGGCCGACCAGCGGGCCGCTGCAGCTGCGCCGTGACACGCGGATTGTGTATGCGCCGTAGGGATCGTGAATTTTCTAATTCGATTGCTCAGTCGACGACCGCCGAGAGGCCGGGGACACTGGCTGGCTCGCGCTCGGGCACGATCTGCTGGTGGCGGCCATAGATCAGGTGGAAGAGCGGCGAGGTCATCAGCG
>DAOTUS010000313.1:0-7268 GCA_034437415.1 Herpetosiphonaceae bacterium | reverse complement strand
CAGCAGCCCATTCCGATCGGCGTTGGGTTTCGCGCGACTGCCGACCCAACCTTGGCACAAGGCCGGCAGAAGCTGGTGTTCCGCGAGGTCATGCCAACCGACAGCTGCACCGTCCTGCTCGAGGGCGATGGGATCACGCTCGATCAGTACCAGGTCACGCTGCCGCTGCGGATGGATGCCAGCGTCGCCGTCACCGGAACCCCCACCCGCGCCACGGGCACCGTCAGCATTCGCGCCGACTACTATTTTCGCGGCGTGCCGATTGGCCAGGCCGAACGGATCATCAGCGTGGGCGCGGCGCCCGCCGAACCGGCCAGCCTGCCAAGCGTGCTGCAGTCGCCGGATCTGGCGGGCGCGGTCGATCTGGTGGTGACCGTGCGGCGCACCAGCGACGGGCGGCTGGCGTGGAGCGCAATCAGCAGCAACCCGGCGCTGCCGCCGGTCACCAACTGCGCCAGCGGCGATCTTTTAGCATGGACGATGCCCGCCGCTTTGCCGCCGAAGTGATGGCCGAGGCCGAAAAATCGAATGTCACGACCTTCGATGTCCTGGAAGGCATGGGGGCCGAGATTGCGGCCCTGGTGCCGCAGGCGATCTGGGATCTGCAGACTGCGCTGGCGGCTGGGCGCAGCGAGCCACTGCTGGTGCTGCTTAAAACCGACGAGCCATTTATTCCCTGGGAGCTGGCCCTGCTGCCCCAGCCGCTCGATCCCCAGGCGTCGCTGTTTTGGGCGGCCCAGACCTACTTTGGGCGCTGGGTTGACCGCAGCACGGTGTGCGTGATGCCGCCGCACACCGCCACGATCACCTGCATCAGCGCCGTGGCCTCGCACTATGGCGATATCCGCAGCGGTCAGGCGGCCCTGCCCAACGCCGAAAAAGAGCGCGATATTCTGGTGGAGCAGTGGCACGCCACGGCGCTGCTGGCCGAGCGTAAAGACCTGGACACGATCCTGATTGGCGAGCGCACGCCCGGCCATCTGCTACATTTTGCGGTGCATGGCGAAAATATTCCGAGCGCCAACGAACAGCACCTGATCTTAGGCGACGGAACCAATCTCTCGCCGCGCGAGCTGGCCCCACGGGTCATTGCGGGCCAGCCGCCGCGCTTTAGCCTGGTATTCCTAAACGCCTGCCAGGTCGCAACAGCGGGCACCAGCCTTGGCCAGACGGCGGGCTTTCCGGGCATTCTGCTCAACAGCGGCACCTTCGGCTTTCTGGCCCCGCTCTGGAAGGTCAACGACGGTGAAGCGCTGCAGTTCGCGACCACGTTTTATACCCAGACCCTCAAGGACCGCACGCCAGTCGGACAGGTGCTGCACAGCTATCGCGCCACCTACGATCGGTCTGCAAGCACAACCCGACTGGCCTATGTCTGGTATGGTCACCCCGCCCTCCGATTACAGTTTGAGCCAAAAGGAGCGCCAGTATGAGCACAATCGTGCTTGATGGAGTCAACAGTCGGTCCGTCCGCCTTGCGCCGGGCTACACGCTCGATGCACCGGGCCTGGTGGGGCGCGTGAACGTGATCAACCCCCAGGATCAGGCCACCCGTTCCGCCAACGGACTCAGCGAAACGGCGCTCAACGCCGCGCTGGAGCGGGCGGATCTGACGCTACGCACGCTGTTTGAGCTGGATATCACCGCCGATCGCGGGACGGGCAGCGCGCCCAGCCCGCAGACTCGCTCGACCGGCGAGCCGGCCATCACCCTGCGGGCGCCCGCAATCGGCCCGACGGTCGGGCAGGCGGTCCTGTACTCGGATGAGGCCGGGGTCTTGCAGTGGATTTTCCCCGATCAGCCAGTTACGCCCGATGGCACCCGTGGCGGCTCGGAGGTTACGTTTCAGCTGCCGCGCACCCGCACGGTGCTCGATCCCAGCAGCCCGGAGACGCAGCAGCGGGGCGCGATCATCAAGCTGGCGCGGCGGGTGGTGCGGGTGGTGCTGTGGGTCACCGATGCGATCATCGGCGAGGGAGCGCAGGCGGTCGCCAGCGCCTGGGAGAGCAAGGCCCATCCGTATGGCTGGCAAATGCTGCCGCTGACCAACCGCGAGCCAATCGACTGGCCCTGGCTGGCTGGCGGCCGCACGCTGCTGCTGCTGCACGGCACGTTTAGCACCGCCGAGGCGGCTTTTGGCGGCCTGCCACAGGACACCGTCGAACGCTTCCGCCAGCACTACGCCGGGCGCGTGATCGCCTTCAATCACCCTAGCCTGTACCACTCGCCTGGGGAGAACGTGGCCCAGCTGCTGCGGGATCTGCCGCCAACGCTGGATCTCGACATCATCACGCATAGCCGCGGCGGCCTGGTGGGCCGCGAGCTGGTCCGCCAGCTGGCCGCCCGCCAGCCGCAGGGCCAGCAGGTGCAGAAAGCGGTGCTGGTGGCAGCGCCAAACCGCGGCACCCCGCTGGCCAACGGCGACCACTGGGTTGAGATGCTCGACCGCTACACCAACCTGATCGCCCAGGCCCCGGATACGAGCGCGACGCTGATGCTGGAAGGCGTGTTGATCCTGGTCAAGCTAATTGGGCACGCCGCCCTCGCGGCCTTGCCGGGGCTTCAGGCGATGCTGCCCGGCGGCGACTATCTGCGCGATCTCAATGCCGCGCCACCAACCGCTGTGCGCTACCATGCGCTGTGCGCCGAGTACCAGCCCAACGATGCCGGGTGGATCAGTCGTTTTTGCAAAAAGGTGGGCGATAAGCTGGTCGATGGCTTTTTCGCCGAAGCCAACGATGGCGTGGTGCCAACCGGCGGCGGCTACACCGCGTCCGCCGATGGCACGGGCTGGCAGATTCCCGTCGCGCAGCGGCGCACCTTCGGCACCGGCGACGGCATCAGCCACAGCACGTTTTTTGCCCATCCGGCGGTCAACACCCAGCTGCTGGAGTGGCTGACCAAGCCTTAGCGACCAGTGAGATCACCTGGAAGCCCTCGAATACCGGGCGTTCACGCACCCCGATGGTTGGGCTGCCCTGCGCGGTAGAGGAGATCATCGTCGATACTACGCGGTAACAAAATCCCTACGTCATGGGTTTTCTACGGAGATTGCGATGAACATCGAGTTCGAGGGCACGATTTGGTTCTGGAAGGGTCCCGCCCCGTGGTACTTTGTGTCCGTTCCGGCGGAGCAGAGCCGCGCCATAAAAGCGATATCAGGATTCGTAACCTATGGCTGGGGCGTGATCCCGGTCGAGGTCCGAATCGGCAAAACCGCGTGGAAGACGTCCTTGTTTCCCAAAGATGGTCTATACTTTGTGCCCATCAGGGCGAGTGTCCGCAAAGCCGAACAGATTGCGGAAGGCGAATCAGTCACGATCCAGCTCAAAGTCGGTGGGTAAACCAGCCTGATCAGGGCGCTGAATTGATCGACTTTTGGTTCAATACGTGTGTCCTAGCGCACAGACAGCACCCTGGTTGCCGGTGTATGCTACGAGGGAGATAAGCGATAGTCCAGAATTACATTGGTTTGACGGTTGGCTTTGGACAAAACCAACCACGACGCTGTCGAAGTGCCTTTCAAGTAGTCTTGCCAGCAGTCCAAGCGGCGCGGAATCAACCCCAGCGCCAGGAACCATAGCGTCAGAGCGCGTCCTGTGCCCAAAAACCAGCACCGCTCTGCCGCAGTCCTCATCAGTCTCCCCAAAAACGGGCGCGTGTCGCCAGAAACTCATCACGCCCTTAAGCGTCATCTGGCGCTATAGACAGCCTCACATCCCTGACTCCGGCGGTCGCAGGCAGCTGCACAGTTCCCCCCGATGACCCGCTCACCACCTAATTTGGCTCCGGCAGCCTCGGCGGCCACCTGCACAGTGTCAGCCCGGCGGATCTGGTCGATCGCGATGTGCCCGCTCCCACAGCTTGCACAAGGATTCCTCGGGGTGTATGATCGCGCAGCAACCTCACCCGCAACTAAGGAGACCGCAATGAGCAACCCACCAGCATCCAGCCCTGATCGCACGACTGCGGTGCCAGGAAATACGATAGCCACCGCCGATCCGGCCGGAAGCGCGAGCAGCCCCAGCCAGCCAGCGCTGGAACGCATGCCCCCTGCGGTCGGTGCAGGGCCGGAGGGAAGTGGCCGTGAGCAGGAATCGGAGGAGTGGGACGCGCTGGCAGCGGCGATAGCCGCCGCCGAGCACGACCTCGCCCTGGCACGGGCGACCGGCGATCGCCACGGCGAAGGGCTGGCCCTGGTTACACTGGGGGATAGCGCCATGCTGATGGGCGATGGGGCGCGGGCAATTGGCTATTACGAAGAACATCTGGCGCTAACGCGGGCGATCGGCGATCGCCGCGCCGAGGCAACGGCGCTGGACATGCTGGGGAATGCCTCCTATGTGCTGGGGCAAGTTGAACAGGCGATTGACTGCCTGGAACAAGAGATCGCGATTGCCCACGAGCTTGGTGCACACGATGACGAAGCCCGTGTCTCCTGGAACCTCGGGCTCACCCTTGAAGCGCAGGGCGCGTATGCCCAGGCGGCGACACTGCTGCAGCAGTGTGTCGACTATGCGCACACGATTGACGACCCGGAGGCAGCAGCGGCGGCGGAAGTGGATGCGGAATATGTCGAGCAGGTGCGTCTGAAGGCGCAGGCCAAGGCCGCCCTGCCCGAGTCGCTCCAACACGCGATCGGTCCGTTCGACCAGACCGCCTTTATGGCCGCATGGGCCGGGCTGACCAGGGAAGAGCACGCCCGTCTCCGGCCGCTGCTGGACCCCTTAGGGCTGATTTATGAGCGGCTGACTAACCCCGCACTTCAGGCAATCCTGGCGCAACTGCCTGAATCACTCCGCGATCCGGTGCTGCACGCCCACGAGGACGCCTTTTTGGACGTGTGGGCCACGCTCCCCGCAGCGGAGCAGACCCGCCTCCAACCACTCCTGGAAAGCATCGGGATTGAGGTTGTCTGTGGTGCGACTTAGACGGCGCCTTTCTGTGACAGAGAATGAACCCTTGATGGCTATCTCCGCTCATGATGCCATGGATTTTGCCAACAGAAGCTAATTGTTGAGTCAATCTGGATGTACATGAGTTGTGTCTCAGGGTTGGACGCAGCTCATCCTGAATCGCATTCCCTATTCAGCAAATAAGCGGTGAGGCAGCGCGATTCCAGTTTGACAGCCTCAAAAAGCCATGCTACAATCCTCATCGCCTGTTATGGTGGCTGTAGTTCAATGGTGGAGCGCCTCTCTGTGGAAGAGGATGTTGCGGGTTCGAGCCCCGTCAGCCACCCCACCAACACAAATAGCGGTCATTGCGTCGATAAGGTGTGCATATACCTTGTGTGGCGTGATGGCCGTTATTTGTTTTTTAGCAATCCGGATTCGGTCAAATACGATGCTCGCCACCTGGTGTCATTCGCTGGGTGTGGCGTGGGTCATCAGTAGTGGTATATCGCGCAGCACGGCAATCATCTTTTGGAGATCAGCGCTGGGCGGCGCGGCGGCTGTGGTCGGTGTGGTGAGGAGCTGCTGCTCCAGATGCTGCGTGCGCTGTTCGTAGATCTCACGGGGAATCCGACCCTCAATATCGACCTCGGTCAGGCGCTGGAGTTGCTGGACAATAGCATCGCGATCGACGCGCGGCTTGACGGCCGACGCATCCTGCTGGATACACGCAATCGACCGCTCCAGCAGCTCCTCGGATGGCTGGAGCGAGAGCACCAGATCGAGCACCTGCTGATCAATGCGCTCAATCGCGTGGAACCCAACATCACCGCCACAGCGGGTAATCCCGGAGCAACGATAGTAGCGAATGAGACGCTTGTCGCGATCCGGTCTGCCGCTGGTGTGCTGCCACATCTTCGCGCCACACTCACCACAGTAGCCAATACCCAGGAGCATGCCCGGCTCGTGCTGGGGACAGGCCCTACCCACAGACCCTGGCGCACCTTCGCGGTCATGCCTTTTTTGACCTTACGGCTCAGATTATTGCTGTAGTATTCGGCCAGTCCGGCCTCAATCTAAAACTGCAGCCGGCCCTCGGGGGTGTTGGTGTCGATCGTATTGACGACGCTCATCAGGCGGACCTTCATCCGCTTCAGGTCGTGTTCAAAGTTCAACGTCAGGCCCAGCGCGGTGTTGACGCAGTCAGCGTTCGCACCCACGGCACGGACATAGCACCCCAAACAACCTCGGTGTCGAGGTCGCTCGGGAGGCAAAGAGAGCGGAGAAGGTGGGAAGTATACCAGAAGGGAGCCGACCGTTTGGCCATCGGGACGGTCACGCGCCACCGTCCCGATGGCCGTGTCCACGGGCTCGGCAGAATTAACGCACCAGCAGCGGCAGATAGACCTGCCATTTCGCCAGCCCGGTCGTCGGAGTCACCACCGGGCTGGCCGTGGTGGTCGCCGTTTCTGCCGGAATCGTCGGGGTGCTGCTGGTGGTCGCCGTGGCGGATGGTTCTGCCACCACCGTGGCCGTGCTCGTGGCAACCGGCTGGCATGTCACGATGGGCGCCATCCTGGTGCGCGGAGCGGGTGCCGCCGTCGTGAAATCCGCCGCGTTCTGGTCGGTATCCACACAGCCGTTTTCGGCGCGTCGCGCCGCCGTGCTACTGCTCAGGGCCGGGGCGCTGCCGGTGCCCTCAAAACAGCCGGCCGCGCCATAGCCGACGGTATCGCGGATGCTCATTCCGCTCGGGCAGGCCCCACTTAGAAGCACGGCGGCGGTTGAGAGCACCACCTTGCCTGTGGTGCCGGACATGGCGATGCTGCCGGTGACATCCGGCGTGGGCAGCGGGACACACGGGCTGGGGCAGGTTCCTCCGCTCCCTTCCTGCACCAGCAGATATTGGCCGGGTTGCAGCGTCTGCGCCAGCAGGTCGGTTTTCTGCCAGCTCGTGCCGCTGGATGACGCATACTGCACGCTCCAGCCCGCCACCGACACCGGGCTGGTGCCAGCATTAAACAGCTCGATAAAGTCGTTGGCATACGGGGCGCCCGCATTGCCGCCGCCACCATACACCTGGCTGATCACCACGCCAGCCGCGCTGGGCGGCAGGGTTGTCGTCGGCGTCACGCTCGGCCCGACGGGGGTCGGCGTTGGGGTGCTCAGGGTTCCCGTCGGTGTGCTGGTTGGCGTCAGACTGGGGGCTGGCGGGGTGGCGGTGGATCCGGGGCCGCCGCCATCAATCTGGGCCTCGACCACCGCCTGAATCGCCTCGGGCACCAGCGAGAGAAAATCATAGCCGGTCTGGGCCTCAATGAAATCGACCGAGACCCGATAGCTTTCCCACGGCGTGCTGCGAATGCCCTGGAC
>DAOTUS010000312.1:0-10811 GCA_034437415.1 Herpetosiphonaceae bacterium | reverse complement strand
GGCACCAACACCAGCGAGCGCCAGATTGCCGCACGTCAGATCATCAAGCATCTCCTGCGCTTCGACGCGATTGGCGCGGTCTCGACCCACGACCTGACGCTGGCGGCCGCGCCGGATATCGCCGCCACCAGCCAGCCGTTCTATTTTACCGAGCAGTTCAGCCGCGGCCCGGACGGCCCGGTGATGGACTTCGACTACACCCTGCGGCCCGGCCTAGCGCCCTCGACCAACGCGCTCAAGCTGATGGAGATCATCGGGCTGCCAACCGAGGACTAAAGATGAAACGCAAGCGATTGCTGTACGATCTGGGGGCGCTTGCGCTCGTGCTTGGCTACCTCTGGCTGGCGACGCGCACCGAGGGCGGGGCGGCCGACCCGGTCTGGCGGCGAGTGCAGGAGCGCGGCGTGCTGACGGTTGGCACCGACATTGGCTTTGCGCCCTTCGTCGTCGGGCAGCCCGACGGCACGCTGAGCGGCTACGACGTCGAGCTGGTCAACGAAATCGCCCGGCGGCTGGGCTGGAGCGTGAAGTGGCAGCAGATTGGCTACGACGCCCTGTTCAGCGCGATCGACGGCAACAATCCCAACCAGGTCGATCTGCTGGCGGCGGGGATTTTGCAGAATCCTGGCGAGGGCTGGCGGGCGCGCTTCTCCACGCCCTACTTCGATGGCGGCCAGCAGCTGCTGGTCGGCCGCGACTCAGCGCTTGGCTCGCAGGCCGACCTGGGCGGCCAGCGGATCGCGGTGCAGCTTGGCTCGCCAGCGGAGACCGCGGCGCGCCTAATCGCCAGCGGGGACCCCAGCATCACGATCATCAACACGCCGGAGACCCAGGCGGGCGCGGTCGAGCTGCTGCTGGCGGGAATGGCGGATGCGTCGGTGGTGGATAACGCCAGCGCGCTGCCGTTCATCCATCGCGGGCAGGTGCGGCAGGCTGGCGGGCTGACCTTCGAGCCAATTGGGCTGGCCGTCCCCGCCACCGCCTATCAGCTCAATGCCGAGGTCGATCGGGTGATCGGGGAGCTGCAGCAGGAGGGCTGGATCGCCGCGCTCAATCAGCGCTGGTTCAGGTAGCACAACACAGCGCTTATCAAAACGCGCCGCAAACCCGGCTTGGCTGGGATTGGGGCGCGTTTCTATGCCATGACCACGCGGTTGCGCCCAGTCTCTTTGGCGATGTACAGGCCCCGGTCGGCGCGGTCGAGCAGGCTAGCGACCGAGGGCGTGGCCTCGGTCACGCTGGCGATGCCGATGCTGACCGTCACGCTGAGCGCACCTTTCTCGGTGGCGATATAGGTGGCGGCGATGGAGTGGCGCAGACGCTCGGCGGTGATATGGGCCGCCGAAAGCTCGGTGTCGGGCAGCAGAATGGCGAACTCCTCGCCGCCGTAGCGGCCCAGGAAATCGGTATCGCGCAGGCTGGAGCGGCAGATCTGGGCCACGGTTCGCAGCACCACATCGCCGATAGCGTGGCCATAGGTATCGTTGACCCGCTTGAAATGATCGACATCCAGCATCATCGCCGCCAGCGGGTGGTCGTAGCGCCGGGTTCGATTCCACTCACGCTCGGCCAGCTCAAAGAAATAGCGGCGATTGGTCACATCGGTCAGGCCATCGGTGGTTGCCAGCCGCTCAACCTGGCCAAACAGCCGGGCATTGGCGATGGCGATGGCGGCCTGCGAGGCAAAAATGGTGCCGATCTCGGCATCGCGCTCGCTGAACGCATGTGGATCGTTGCGGTCGATCGCCATAAACCCGACGACTTCACTGCGCACAATCAACGGAATGCCCAGCCAGGAGCGGGCCGGATTCTCGCCATAGCCATTAAAGCGCGGATCAAGCTGGCTGTCGGAGATCACGATAGGCTGGTGGGTCTGGTTCATCTCATTGAACAGGGCATCATCGCTGAGCGGAATCTGCACCTCGCGGAGCATATCGATATTGGTTGAGCCTTTCAGAGCCACGAACTCAAACACGCCCTGGTGCGACAGCGCGATACAGGCGCTATCGTACGGGATCAGCTGGGCGACCGCGCTGAGGGTCTGATCGAGCACCTCGGGCAGGTTGAGCGACGAGTTGAGGATTGTCGAGAGCGAGCGCAGGGTCTCGGCCAGGCGGCGCTGCTGGCGCTCGGCGGCGATGTTGATCTCAAGCTGGGCGGTGCGGGCGGTCTCCAGGGCCAGCGCAATATGGTTGGCGATCGCCCGCAGAATCTCAACATCGCTCTGCGAGAAAACCCCCCAGGCGAGCCGATTATCCAGGTAGACAACCCCCAGCAGCTTGCCATCAAGCAGCAGCGGGGCAACCATCACGCTGCGCAGATTTTGGGTCACCACGCTCTCAATCCCGTTGACAATCCCATCATCAGTGCTGGTCACAACCAGGGCCTGCTTGGTAATGCGCACCCGCTCGATCAAGGTGCGGCTATAGCCCTCGGTGACGCGGACATCGTTGGTGTTGGCGTCCCGCCCAGCGCGGAAGACCAACACGTCGTGCTGGAGCAAAAACAGGAACGCCCGCTCGGCGCCGAGAATCCGAATCACCGCATCGAGGGCGATCTGGGCCTGCTGGTCGGGGTCGCGGACGGTGGCCCAGGTCAGGCTCACCTGCAGCAGGGCGTCCAGGTGGCGCTGAAGCTTCAGCGTATTGGGCCGCGCAGCCTCGGCGGCCGGGGACGAGACCGACAGCGCCGAGTCCTCGATGCCACACTCGGCCCGAATCCAGCGGGCGCTGTTGACCCAGCCGTGCTCCAGGGCCAGCTCGTAGGCCCGCACACCCTCGCGGTGGGCGGTGGCCAGCTGGCCTTGGGCGCTAAGAATATGGTTGCGCTGGCGGGCAACCTCGAAGGCGATCCAGGGGCTATCGACGGTGTAGGCGATCAGCTCGGCCTGGCCCAGCGCCTGGAGCGCGCCAGCGAAATCGCCCTGGAGCCGCTTGAGGCCGCCGAGCAGGGCCAGATAATGCCCGCGCAGAATTGGCACCTGCGCGGCGCGATCAAGCTGTTTCAGGGCACGCTCAAGCTGACGCAGCTGGCGCGGCTGCTGCTCGGAGCGGGCCTGGACAGCCTGCATCAGGCGGGCGTAGCCTTGCAGAACATAGAAGTGGCGGACGTGAAAGGTTGCCCGCCTGGGGCTGTTTTGGCGCAGGCGCCGGAACTGGCCCAGAACATCCTCCAGCGGCTGGCCCAGCTCGTTCTGCTCAAGCAGCCCAATCATCTGGGCGCACAGATAGGCGCTCAGGCGCGCCGGATCGACCTGAGATCGCCCCATGATCGCCTCGACCTGCCGGGCGTGCTCGTCGGCCTGGAGCACATTGCCCAGGATCAGCAGCAGGGGCGCCGCCCACATATTCAGATACATGGTCTCGGTGCGCTGGAGCGCTGTTTGCTCCAGTCGCTGCAAGCCCCGCTGCACCCACTGCCAGGCCTCGGAGGTATAGCCGCGCATGTACAGATTCCAGGCCAGATCGTTACATCCCTGCGCGTACTGCACCAGATCGAGCAGCTGGATGCGATCCTCCAGGCAGCGGGTCATCAGCCGCTCGGCCTCGCGGGAGCGGCCCAGCATATGGCTGGAGACCGCCCGCGAAAATGCGACCGTCGCCGAGAGGCCCGGCTCCTCCAGGCGATTCGCCAGGATCGTGGCCTGCCGAATGTGCCACCCGACCAGCTTCGGCCAGCTGAGGAACGTGCCGAGAATGGCATAGTTGCAGTGGGCGCGGACCAGCTCCGGCGAGGGGCCGATCCGCTGCGCCGCATCCATCGCCCGCACGCCGATGCTGGCCAGCAAAAGGCTGTTACCATTCAGATAGGCGATCAAGCCGATCAGCTCATAGAGTTTTGACAGCAGAACCAGGCGCTCGCGCTCGCGGCCAGCCGCCCGCTGGCGCGGCCAGCGGCCATACAGCGACAGCCCGACCGTCAGGCCGTGGCGCACAACATCGCGCAGATAGGCCCACGTGCTGGTGCGGAATGGCTCGTCAAGCTCAGCGAAGGTACAGAAGATTTCATTCCAGAGCGTGCCATTGTCGTAGTTCCAGAGCTGCAGGTAGCAGCGCTGCATGCGCAGCCCGGCGCGGGCATAGGGGTCGGCGGTGTGCGTGATCGCGACCGTCAGATGGTCGAGGGCTTCGATGATGTGGGTGGTGCGATAGCACACCTCGCCGAAGATCGCCTCCGTCTCGGCATCAAAGGCCACGCCAAGCTGGGTGGAGAGCTGCTGGGCGTGCTTGAGAAAGGTATACGCCTCATCGTAGGCATAGTTGGTAAAGGCCATTTTGCCTGCAATCAGATTGACCTGATAGGCCCGCTCGGCCACCTGGGCATCGTTGCCCATGGCATAGTGGTAGGCCAGCCGATACAGCTGCTCAATATCTTCGCCGTCGCCATCCAGGGTCAGGGCAATATGCTGATGCATGCTGCGGCGGCTCTCGGCATCGAAGCCACGCAGCAGCGAGTCGTGGACGCTCTGATGCGAAAAGTGATCCTTGCCCGAAGCGCTGCGCTCGATCAGATGGGCCTGAACGCCGACGATCAGCGCGGCGGTGACCTCGTGGGCGTCGCCAGCCCACACCCGCATCAGCGTTCGGCGCCGAAAGTGGAAGCCCAGCAGCGCCGCAGTGCGTAAAATCTGGCGGGTCTGGCTGTCGAGATCATCGATGCGGGCGAGCACCAGCGGAAGGACCTGCTGGGGCAGCTGCAGGCGGGCAAAGCTTTGATCGTCGACCAGCCAGCGGCCATTGCTCAGCTGCAGCATCCCGGCATCAAGGATTGTCTGCACATATTCACGAATGGCGAACGGGCTGCCAGCGCTGCGGGCGACAATCTCGTGGGCGATCCGATCCTCAACCTGATAGCCGCCCAGATAGGCCGAGATCAGCTGTGCGGCGGCCCGATCATCAATCGGGGCCAGGTTCAGCTGGGTGATGTTGCTGTGATGCGCCGAGGCCAGCCGCTCGTGCAGCGCTGGGTTCATGGACTCAGCGTTGAGCGTGGCAATAATCAGCAGCGGGGCCTCGTGCAGGCGGCTGAGCACCCGCCTAAGCACCATCAGGCTGGACTCATCAATCGCCTGGAGATCATCAAGCAGCCAGACTGCGGCTGGATACACCCGCGTCATCGCCATCACCACATCGGTGATCAGGTCGTAGAACGCTTCTTGTTCATAGGTGCCGGTGGCGGCGGCCTCATCGTCGCCAAGAATGCTCGCCAGGGGCGGGAAAATTCGCCGGACCACCCCGGAAAATCCGCCGATCAGCTGCCGCAGCGTCTCTTCGGCATGGCGCCGCTGCAGCTGCGGCATGGCCTCAAGATAATGACGGTATTGCTCGAAGACGGCGCGCACAGCGGCAAACGGAATCGCGACATCTTTGTTGCAGTCCGAGGAGAGCACCAGGCCATCGGCGGAGCGCGCCCGATGGAGCAGCTCGCGGCCCAGATGGCTTTTGCCCATCCCAATCGCGCCCTGGAGCAGCACCAGGGTGCCCTGGCCCTGGCGGGCCGCATTCCAGCAGCGCCGCAGGACGCCCAGCTCGACATCGCGCCCGACCAGCACATCCTCGTACAGCGCTCCAGTCCAGTAGTCATCAGCCGCCAGCCGCACGCTCCGCCCGGAGCGCAAGGCCGCATTGAGCTGGTCGATCTGGTCCAGATCCGAGAGCAGCCCCTCGGCGGTCTGATAGCGGTCGTCAGGATCTTTGGCCAGCAGCCGGGCGACAATGGCGGCCAGGGCCGGCGAGGTGGTTGGCTGGACGTGGAGCAGATTCGGCGCCGGGGTCACCGCGTGCTGGCGGATCAGCTCGCCAGCCTGGGTGGCGACAAACGGCGGCACGCCGGCCAGGCATTCAAACAGCAAGGCGCCTAGCGCATAGAGATCCGAGCGCCCATCGACCGGGCGTTTGAGCAGCCCGGTCTGCTCGGGAGCGCTGTAGCGCAGCGTCCCCAGCACATTGGCCTGCTCAGGATCGACGGTGACATAGGCGGCAAAGCCAAAGTCAATCAGCTTGACCTGATTCTTGGCGTTGATCAGAATGTTGCGCGGCTGAACATCGCGGTGGGTGACACCCTGGCGATGCACCGCCGCCAGCGCACCGGCCAGCGTGGTCGCCATCGCGATAACCCGCTGCTCGGGAATCGGGCCATGCTGAAGCAGCGAAAGCAGAGTGCGGCCCTCCACGTACTCCATCACAATATAGGGCAGATCATCGACCTGGCCAACCTCGATCACCGCAGGCAGACCCGGATGATGCACTAACGCCAGGGCGCTGGCCTCCCGCCGGAACTGGGCCGCCAGAAGGGTCGGGGACTGGGTGCTGGTGATGCGGGGGATTTTAACGGCATAGATATGCGTACCTCGGGTAGCACGGTACACGACGCTGTGGAGGCCACGGCCAATTTCAGCCAACAACTGGATGCCCGGAATAGATGGCTGATCAGGCGCTGATGTCCAGGACGAAGGAATCATAGTAAGTCTAGTCTGCAAAGGGTGAGAAGCCCCACAAGCCATAGGTGTGGCTAGTCATTAAAGATACACTGGCTGCCGACGACCTTCATGGACAGCAGTGTATCATGAAGCAACAAAGTTACAATATGCCTTAAGGAATCGCTTCCGCAGCCAGGCCAGGAGCGCTCATCAACGCAAAACAGGAGTACGAATTTCGTACTCCTGTTTTGCCAGACTGCGTAGCGGCAGAGTACACGCCTAAAGCTTAGCGATAATCGCGTCGGCCATTTCAGCCGTGCCAACCGCAGTCGGGTCATTGCGGTCGGATTTCAGGTCATAGGTAACATCCTTGCCCTCAGCAATCACCTCGGCAACCGCCCGGTTGAGGCGATCGGCAGCGTCGATCTCGCCCAGATGCCGCAACATCAGCTCGCCGGATAAAATCAACGCAGTTGGGTTAACTTTATTCAAGCCTTTGTACTTGGGGGCCGAGCCGTGGGTTGCCTCGAAGACCGCGCCCAGCTCGCCGATGTTGCCGCCAGGAGCCACGCCCAGGCCGCCAACCATCCCGGCGCACAGGTCGCTGAGAATATCGCCGTACAGGTTTGGCAGCACCAGCACATCGTACAGCTCGGGCTTTTGAACCAGCTGCATACACATATTGTCAACGATGCGATCGTCGAACTCGATGTCGGGATACTTGGCGGCAACCTCACGGGCCACCTCCAGGAACAGGCCATCGGTGAACTTCATAATGTTGGCCTTGTGCACGGCGGTCACTTTTTTGCGGCCGTTGGCGCGGGCATACTCAAAGGCAAACCGAACAATCCGCTCGGATCCAGCCTCGCTCATCGGCTTGATCGAGATGCCACCAGGCTCTTTGAGCAAGGCCTTGGGGCGTTTCTGGAGCAGCCACTCGCGCAGCTCCTTGGTCTCTTCCTGGCCGCGCTCGAACTCGATCCCGGCGTACAGATCTTCGGTGTTCTCACGCACAATCACCAGATCAATATTCTCGAAGCGGGAGCGCACGCCTGCGTAGGAGCGGCAGGGTCGCAGACAGGCATACAGATCCAGCTCTTTACGAATTGCGACATTGACTGAGCGAAAGCCTGTGCCAACTGGCGTCGTGATTGGGGCTTTGATGGCAACTTTGGTTGAGCGAATCGACTCGAGCACTGAGTCGGGCAAGGGTGTGCCCAGCTCTTCCATAATGTCGACGCCCGCCTCTTGCACATCCCACTCAAACGCAACTCCAGTGGCTTCCAGCACGCGGCGGGTTGCCTCGGCCAACTCTGGTCCCGTGCCATCACCGCGAATCAATGTTACCCGATGGGCCATAGCAGTCATTCCTTTCAAAACAAGGGGAGATGATGAACAGCCGTAAGAAGGCTGTTGAGCTGTAGAGCCAATATTATAGCATTGTCGTAGCCCAAGCCATTCAGCCGATCCAGGTTCAGCGGCGCCATGGCAAGGGGGCAGGTTTCACGATGCTGGCCTTGTCAACAAGGTAAACAGCGAAACCTGCCCCCGGCGGGCTAGAGCGCTCTTGGCAAACGCGCTGTCTGCCCGATCCCTGAGCTAGCGCTCAAGATTATCCTCGACCGTGCCAAACGTCAGATGGGTCCGGCTGGCGCTGCCATGCGCCTGCATCGCCAGCGAGGTGGGCGAGCCGCCGGTAATCTTGATGTAGGCAAACGCCTCACGGCCACTCTCACCAAGCGCGAAGATCTGGTAGATGCCCGCGGGGGTCTCGGTGGAGCTGCTGAAACGCAGCTGGGCGTAGTCCAGCGATCCATTGCCATCGGCGGGGACAACCAGCGTGTTGGTGACCAGCTCGCCATTGCTATTGAAGACGCCGGTCATCACATTTTCGCCCGGCACAAAGCCGCCGGCAAAAAAGTAGAACACGGTGCCCGGCGGACCTTCACGAGGCTCAGCCCGCGCATTTAGGTTGCCGGGAATGGTTCCCGGTGGCGGTGGCGCCGGAGCCGCCGTCGGGGTGATCAGAAAGTAGCCAATCGCGGCATTGCCGCTGCTCTTGCCCTGCGAGGTCAAAGCCCAGATCCCGGTCGGCAGCCCTTCAAACGAGCTGAAGGTAATCCCCCAGCTGGTGATCGAGCCATCAGGATCGGCGACCATCTCAAAGTCGGCGGGGACCACCGATTGATCCGGCGCGGTCGCCCACAGGGCGATGTTCTCGCCAGGCTGGAAGCCAAAGGCATTGTAGGCAAACACGGTGCCAATCGGCCCCGATGGCGGGTTGACGGTGGCGTTAACGTTCGCCGGCAGATTGACCGGGCTTGGTGGCGGCGGGGCGACTGGTGGCGGCACTGAGCCAGGCGGTGAGCCTGGTGGCAGCGGCGCAGTCAGCTCGCGGGGAGCCAGCCGCCGGCCAAGGTCGCTGATCAGCACACGCTCGCCGGGCTTGAAGTTCGGCCAGAACTCGAAGCGGGCGCGCTCGAAGTACTGCACGGTATGCCATTTGCCATCGGCGGGCAGAATCTCAAGCATCTCTTCGCTGATCGGATAGCCAAACGCCGCCAGGCCACCTTTGGTCTCCCAGATGGTCTTGAAGCCCCACATCACGACGTGGCTGGTCTCGGGAAAATAGCGATGGTTGGCGTCGTTGGCCTGGGGTGGCACCTGTGGAAACACCCGCCCGATGGTTGCTTCGGTGCCGAGCAGACCCAGCTCAACCGCGCCGCTTGGCGCCAGCTCAAAGCGCGCTCGCTCGAACCACTGGGTGGTGCGGCCGTTGGGCGCACGATACTCCTCGGTGATCGGGAAGCCAAACACGCTCAGGCCACCCTTGCCCTGCCAGTGGTCGCGAAAGCCGCCGCCAAGATAGTGGCCGGTCTCGGGATAGTAGGTGTGGTTATCGGCCTGTGAGGGCTGTGGACGAATGACAAGGAGCGCCAGAAATGTCATAACGACTGTGAACGTGAGTCCACGGCGCAGGCTTGTTTTGGGCATAAAACCTCCTCCAAATACCTTCGATATCATTGAGTATTACTATGCGTACTATTTCGAGTCAGAGCAGTATAAATCACGCCGATCGTTTGCGCAACCAATTAACGATGCTGGTCGGCGGCCTCGCGCAGGGCATACACAAACGCCCGCGTGCCCTCAACCCGCTCCTCGGCGGGCAGCTTGCCGATGTAGTCCAGCAGGGCGCTGGCACAGATCGCGCCCTCGGCCATCTGGGCCACCTGGGCGACATGCTCCGGCCGCGAGATGCCGAAGCCGACCGCCCGCGGCAGATCGGAGTACCTGCGCACGCGCTGCAGAAACTCGCCCAGGTCGCTGGCCAGCTCCGAGCGCGCCCCGGTCACGCCGCGCAGGGCCACGCAGTAGATAAAGCCCGAGGAGAGCGCGGTAACTTTCTGGATCCGCTCGTCGGTCGAGGTTGGGGCCAGCAGGAAGATCAGGTCCAGCTCGTATTTCTGGCAGGCGGCGTGAAACTCGCCGGCCTCCTCAGGCGGCAGGTCGGGGATGATGAAGCCGTCCGCGCCCGCCGCCGCCGCCTCGCGCACAAACGATTCCACCCCGTACTGAAACAGCGGGTTGAAGTAGCCCATCAGCAGCAGCGGCACCGAGATCCCGGCCGCCCGCAGGTCGCGCACGGTCTGGAGGCAGAAGGGGACGTTCACGCCGTTCTTCAGGGCGATCTCGGTGGTGCGCTGGATTGTCGCGCCGTCGGCCAGCGGGTCGGAGAAGGGCATGCCCAGCTCGATCATGTCGGCGCCGCCAGCGATCAGCGCCGGGGCCAGCGCCAGGGCCGAGTCGCGCTCGGGGTAGCCGATCGTTAGGAAGGGCATCAGGGCGCAGCGGCCCTCGCTCTTGAGGTTGGCGAAGGTGTGGGCGATTCGGTTGGGCATAGAGTGTTCCTTTTCACGAAAAATTACGCGGTTTGGAAATATTTCAGGCCGCTTCGGCCACCGGCAGCCGGACTGTGAAGCCGCTGGCGCTATCCTGGTCAGGGTTGAAGGTCAGTGTGCCGCCGTGCAGCTCAATAATTCGCCGGGCAAGTTTAACTGCACCATAGTCGGTATAGTCACATTGCTGCTCGGATTGGATATTGAAAGTCAGAAAAATAAACTGCTCGACCTGTTTTGTTGCAAGCTCAAATTGGATTGGGTCAGCTGGAGAGATTCGTTCTAACGTATGAATAAATAAATCTCTAATACTCAAATTCAATAATCGTTTATCAGCATAAATATCATTAATATTTTCTGATACATTCAAATGTCCTTCAATAGATATTATTTGAAATATGATATAATCATATATATATTTTATATTTTATTATGGAGGTAAAGATGCTTACCTATGAAAACTTAAAACAACGACCAAAAGAATTCCTTGCATGTAC
>DAOTUS010000311.1:0-2812 GCA_034437415.1 Herpetosiphonaceae bacterium | reverse complement strand
GGGTGCTTCGGCTGGCCACCGGCATCGGTTTCCTGAGTGTCGGCGGCTCAAGGCCACAGCGCTGTGGGCGCACCGTTCCATTCCAGATGTCCCGCCGAATCTCCTTGGCAGACTCCCTGCTTATACCTTGGAATCTCCGAACCCCTATTGGTCCGTTAGCCGTAGATTGATGGCGCTGGCTGAACCTGTCGAAGCCAATCACGGGGCTTCGACAGGCTCAGCCAACGGAGTGTGCCGCGCTTCACACTCTGCGTGATGGACGCCTAGCGCGCATTCTCACCATACAGCCGCTGGCGCAGCGTCGTGATATCGTTGCGCAGCCGGGTATCGGTGGTGATCTCCGCGGTGATTTTGTTGATGCCGTGCATGACGGTGGTGTGATCGCGGCCGCCAAGAAACGCGCCGATCTCGACCAGCGACGCATCGGTCTCCTCGCGCAGCAGATACATCGCGACCTGGCGCGGCAGCACGACGTTGCGCGAGCGGCCGCGGCCCTTGATCGCCCGCTGATCGATGCTGAAGTGCTGCGAGACCTCGCGGAAGATATCCTCGTGGGTCACGCGCTTGCGCCGGCTGGTATCGAGCAGATCGGCCAGGGCCGCCGCCGCGACCTCGACCGTGACCGGGGTGCGGCTGAGGTTGGCGTAGGCGACCACGCGGTTCAGACAGCCCTCCAGCTCGCGGATGTTGCTCTGGATCCGGTGGGCCAGAAAGTCAATCACATCCGATGAGACCGGCACCTGGAGCGCCTCGCCCTTGGCGCGCAGAATCGCGGTGCGGGTCTCCAGATCGGGATTTTGCACATCGACGATCAGGCCCCACTCGAAGCGCGAGCGCAGCCGCTCCTCCAGGGTCAGAATAGCCTTTGGCGGGCGATCGGAGCTGAGCACGATCTGCTTGCCGGCGCCGTGAAGGGTGTTAAATGTATGAAAAAACTCTTCCTGGGTGCCCTCTTTGCCGGCAATAAACTGAATATCATCAATCAACAAAATATCAATATTGCGATAGCGAATGCGAAACTCTTCGGTTTGCTGGCGTCGGATTGCATTAATCAAATCGTTGGTAAATTTTTCGGAGGAGACATATAAAATATTGATCTCGGGATTGCGCTCAAGGGCATAGTTGCCGATTGCGTGGAGCAAGTGGGTTTTGCCCAGCCCCACGCCGCCATACAGAAACAGCGGATTGTAGGCCTGGGCGGGGTGTTCGGCCACCGCCAGACAGGCGGCGTGGGCCAGGCGGTTCGAGCCACCTACAATAAATGATGAAAATGTGTAGCGTGAGTTCAGCACCGATGAGCGATTACCCTGCTCGCCAAGCTGCATCTGGCCATTGCTGGAGGCGGGCAGCGGGTGATTGAGGGCTTCTTTGAACGACGTGCCCAGGCTGGGCAGGGCTGGCTCGGGGATGGTCGCAACGTCAGGCGTGGCGGCTGCGGCCTCGGTTGGGGCGCTTTGGCCATTGCCGTTGCCGTTGGTATGAATAATCACCCGCACATTTACCGGGTAGCCCAGCACATCGCTGAGCGAGCGCTTGATCGAACTCATAAACCGATCTTCGATCACCTGCTTGATGCTCGTGTTGGGGGTTCCGAGAACCACCAGATCGCCATTTAATGCCACCAACGAAGTCGGCTTCAGCCATAAATCGTAATCGTAGCGTACCGTCTGAGCCTGTAGAGCGCTCAGCGCGGTATGCCAAATTTGCTTTATATCCAATGAAGTCTCCTCGATGATGGTGTTATGTTCCACTCGCCATTGAGTAGCCCACAGGTTTAAAAATCAGTCGGCAAAACCGCGCAACGTCGGGGTTTTGGCAGTTACAGCTAAGTGTTGGCGTATGATAGCCGATCCCCCTGATCATTTCAAGGGTGACACCCTGATGTTTCTATAAGTATTGCTTATACTTGGACTTGTTCAATGACGATAGTTTCTATTGATCAGAGCGGAATAATCCACAACTATGTCAATAGCTTTTCAGGCTTAATGTGGATAACCTAAAAATACTATCCACAAAACCCCTTATTTATCCCTTTGTAATGCGCTTGTTTTTACAGGAATAAAAAAGACGTTTTGTGGATAGCGGGTGGACGATTGTGGGAAGCGGTTTAGGCGGCGCGCCGGCTCGATGCGTTCTGATTGATCATCACGCTAATCGGCACCACGTCTTTTGATCCGCACTGGGGACACTTAACTCTGGTTGGCAGTGGTCCGACAACCGCAGTTTCGTGTTTACAGTGGTTGCATAACAGGGTGGTTGTCATAAAATCGGCCACATCTTCATGGGTGGGAGCTGGAATATACATTGGGTCATCTCCATCGATTAAGGTCATCGTTCGCTACGTTCAACTATAGACCCTGCCGCCGACGTTGACGAGATCGCGAGATGACAAATCGAGAACAACCACCCAGTCCGCCCTGGAAAATCGGGCCGCGCCGCCTACGCCACGTCGCCGCCCGACTGAGTTTCGTAGCGCTCCACCAGCGCCGCCAAGGTTGCCCAGACCAGCCGCTGGCCGTAGGCATCGCTCTGGGCGAACGCCGCAAACTCGGCAATCAGCGCCAGCGCCGGGGCGGGATAGTGGGCATAGGCGGCGACGGCGGCATCGCGGACCCGCGCGGACTGATCGAACAGCGCCTGGCGAATCACGTCCCAGTGCCCGCCCCAGCCAAACGCCGTCACCGCCACGCTGCGGATATCGGCATCTTCATCATTGAGGGCCGGCCGAATCGCAGGGCATGTGCAAAGTCGTTCGGGACCTCACCCCAGCCCCAAGCGATTGATGGCCTGATCAAAGCGGCGCATGAAGACC
>DAOTUS010000310.1:0-2632 GCA_034437415.1 Herpetosiphonaceae bacterium | reverse complement strand
CATATATGGCGTCCCTCCCGCGAATACGTGCGCTTTTTGGGTTTCCCGGTCATCGCGCAGGTCGGTGCGAACGCCATACATGGTGTCCATGGGCCTAATCTAACATTGTCAAACTAATCCTAATACCATTTAAATAAGGGAATCGAGTCAGCTTTTGCCCTCTCCCCGTGCGCGGTATTGTGGTTCGTGGAGAATTATGACAGACTACTGTCCACTAGCCACTAAACAGGAGAGCAACACAATGGAAAGCAGCCGAGAGCACCTTGAGCAGCTGCGCACGCTTACGCAGGGAAATTTGGAGCATTTTGAGCGCCAGGCGGCCGGGTTCGGCCCGCTCAACGTGCCTGTCCAGCTGAAAAATCAGATTGACGCGACGGTCAACGAGCTGGCCAGCATCGATTCGCGGCTGGCCCAGCTGAGCGGTACGCTTCAGCAATCGGTTATCGATCATCTGCCGCGCTACAATCAGGCGTTTGTTGGGCGCCAAGCCGAGCTGGCCGAGTGCCTGAAGGCGCTGCAGCCGAGCTATCGCGGCTGGGGCGTGACCATCGATGGCCTGGGCGGGATGGGCAAAACGGCGCTGGCGGTCGAGGCGGCTCTGCACGCCCGGCAGGCCGTGCTGTTCGATGCCTACCTGTTCTGTTCGGCCAAGACCACCTGGCTGGGCGGCGCCGGGGTGCGCGAGGTGACGCTGGCGCACTCGTCGCTGGATGCGTTTGTGCGCGAGTTCGCCCGCCAGCTCAAGCTGGAGGCGGTCAGCCGCACCACCGCTACGCTTGAGCGGCGGCAGGCCTTTTTGGCGGCGCTGGCGGGCCGGAGCGTGCTGCTGATCTGGGACAATCTGGAGACGCTGATCGCCGAGGAGCGCCAGCTGATCAGCGAGTTTCTCAACCTGCTGCCGGGGGCCAACAAAGCCATCGTGACCAGCCGCAAGCGCACCGGCGACAGCGCCATGACAATTCGCCTGGATCGGATGAGCGAGATCGAGGCGCGCGATCTGATCAACGACCTCGCCACGCGCAACCCGCGGCTGCGCAGCGAGATTCGCGCCGCCCCGCAGCTCATCCGCGAGATCTACGCCGCCGCCGGGGGCAGCCCGCTGGTGATTAGCTGGACGCTCGGGCGGGTTGATCAGCTCGGGCTGTCGCTGCCGCAGGCGCTGGCCCACCTGCGCGACGGCGAACGCTCCGCCGATCTGTATCGCTTTTTGTTCGAGGGGCTGGCCCAGGAGCTGAGCGCCGACGACTCCCGCACGCTGGTGACGCTGGCCACGTTCTACGCGCCCGCCAGCCGCGCCGCGCTGTGCGATGTGACTGGATTGACCGAGCGCACCTGTGGGTTCGCCCTGGAACGGCTGATCAGCCGCTCGCTGGTCAACGACCTGGAGAACGAAACCTACGCCCTGCACCCAATCACCCGCTCCTACGTCCGGGCCACCCTGGAGCAGCCCGCTGACGCGAGCGGCAATGTGCGTCTCGACCCCGCCGCGCTGCGCCGCGCCCTGCGCTACTGGGTGGATTTTGCCAAACAATACGGTGCAAAGAACCACGAAACCTACGATCGGCTCGAAGCCACCTGGATCAGCCTGGAGACCGCCGCCCGCGATTTGCACGCCCTGGCGCTGGATGGTGCAGCCCTGCGCGACCGTGAAGCCGCCGCGATGTTGAATGAACTGGTAAGAGCGCTGCGAGATTTTACCAATACACGGGGCTTATGGGATGAGCGGATTGATCTGAATGGGTTAGCTTACGCTGCGATGATTTGCATTCAGAACTGGCGTGCGGCAGGTTGGCGAGCGTATGATCAAGCATTTACCTATCATCATAGGGGTGAAACGGAGCAGGGTGCCTACTGGGCCAACGCTGCCGAGCAGGCATGGATTCGGGGTGGTGATGAGAGTGACCAAGCAGAAGCTAAGCGATTGCTTGGTATGATTGCTCAACAGTGTGGTGAATTAGAACGAGCGCAATCACTCTATAGTGTGGCCTTACAAATGTATCGCCGTTTGCGGGAACGAACGAATGAGGCGACTGTCTTATCCGATCTAGCAGGGATTGCCCACCTTCAATCAGACTATCCCCAAGCTGAGCAGTATTATCGACAGGCCCTGGCGATTTGTGAGGGTATAGGTGATGTATCGAGTATTTCTCTTATTTATGCGAATCTAGGCAATAGCTTGTTCAAGCAGGGCAAATTAGTTTCCTCCCGTCAAGCCTACGAGCGGGGGCTGGAGCTGGCCCGTCAGGTACGACGTGACGAGGTCATTGCCGCCTTTATAATACGCTTCAAGTGTTGCCACATTGCATCGAATGGCCCGTCAGGTACGACGTGACGAGGTCATTGCCGCTACCTTTTACGGTCTTGCTCAAATTGATGAGCAGGAAGGCAACATCAAGCGGGCGCTGGTGCAAGCCGAAGAAGCCCTGACGATTTATGAGCGGCTGCGGGATCGTGCTCTCAACGCGACGCGGGAGCTGGTGGCGCGGCTGCGGGGGAAGCTGGGGTAGGGGTGGTCTTTCAAGGGTAGGTATTTAACACGACAGAAAAACTGAGCCAGCGAATCTGATCTATGCTGTGTGTACTTCAAACAACCAGCAGAGGAGATTCGCATGGCTCAGACCGCTAGTTTAGC
>DAOTUS010000309.1:0-8450 GCA_034437415.1 Herpetosiphonaceae bacterium | reverse complement strand
GCTAAACTAGCGGTCTGAGCCATGTGAATCTCCTCTGCTGGTTATATGAAGCACACACAGCATAGATCGGATTCGCTGGCTCAGTTTTTCTGTATTGTTAAATACCTACCCTTGAAAGGATCCCCGATCCCCCGCTACGCCTGATAGCTGCCTGAGGTCACATCGCCGCCGGTGCCGGTCCAGTTGGTATGGAACACCTCGCCACGGGGCTTGTCGATCCGCTCGTAGGTGTGGGCGCCGAAGTAGTCGCGCTGGGCCTGGAGCAGGTTGGCGGGCAGGCGCTCGTGGCGATAGCCGTCGAAGAAAGCCAGCGCGCTTGACAGGGTCGGCACCGGGATCCCCAGCGTCACCGCCTGGGCCACGACCCGCCGCCAGGCGCTCTGCGAGCCGGTCACCGCGTCGCGGAAGTACGGGGCCAGCAGCAGATTGAGCAGCGCCGGATCGTCCCGGAAGGCCTCCTCGATCTTGCCCAGAAATGCTGAGCGGATGATACAGCCTTCGCGCCACATCAGCGCCACCCCGCCATAGTTCAGGTTCCAGCCAAACTGGGCGGCGGCGGCGCGCATCAGCATGTAGCCCTGGGTGTACGAGACGATTTTGGCGGCGTAGAGCGCATCGCGCAGGTCGGCGATCAGCGCGGCGCGGTCGCCGGAAAAGGCGATCTCCGGGCCGCGGAGCGACTGCGCCGCCAGCACGCGCTCGTCCTTCAGGGCCGACAGAAAGCGGCTAAACACCGCCTCGCCGATCAGGGTCAGCGGGACGCCCTGGTCGAGCGCCGAGTTGACCGTCCACTTGCCGGTGCCCTTCTGGCCGGCGCGGTCGAGGATTTTGTCGACCAGCGGCTGGCCATCGTCGTCCTTGAAGGCCAGAATATGACTGGTGATCTCGATCAGGTACGAGTCGAGCTTGCCGCTGTTCCACTCGCCAAACACCTGGCTCATCTCGGCGGGCGACAGGCCCAGCCCGGCGCTCATCAGGTGATAGGCCTCGCCGATCAGCTGCATGTCGCCGTACTCGATGCCGTTGTGGACCATCTTGACGAAGTGGCCGGCGCCATTCTCGCCGACCCAGTCGCAGCAGGGCGTGCCGTCGGCGACCTTGGCGGCGATCGCCTGGAAGATCGGCTGGACGTGCGGCCAGGCGGCGGGCGATCCGCCGGGCATAATCGACGGGCCGTGGCGGGCGCCCTCCTCGCCGCCGGAGACCCCGGCGCCCACAAACAGCAGGCCCTTGGACTCCAGATACTCGCTCCGGCGCGTCGAGTCGGTGTACAGCGAGTTGCCGCCATCAATGATGATGTCGCCTGGCTCCAGGTAGGGCAGCAGCAGCTCGATGGTGTCGTCGATGGCCTGGCCGGCCTGGATCATCAGCATCACCCGGCGGGGCCGCTTGAGCAGCCCGACCAGCTCCTCGACCGAGTGGGCGCCGACGACGGCGGTACCCTTGGCCTCGCGGGCCAGAAAGGCATCAACTTTGCTGGTGGTGCGATTGTAGACCGCGACCGTAAAGCCGTGGTCGTTCATATTCAGCACCAGATTCTGTCCCATCACCGCCAACCCGATCAGGCCGATATCGGCTGTTTGTTGCATAATCGTGTCTCCACACTAGAGGATCGTCACTCAGCGGCGCACGATCAAGCTTCCATGGGCGGTTGTGGTGGTGGAGAGCTGGGAGATTCAGGCTGATCGCGGCTCGCTGAATATGGCTATTATACGCACAAACGCCGCGATCGGGGAGGCTCGCGGCGCTGGGGGATGGCGGCGTGAGCATAGTCCTCCCTCTCCCCGGCCGCGGCGGCGGCCACCTGCCCAGAGGGCACCCGCCCTGTGGCCCAAAGGGCACGCGGGCGAGGGGAAGCAGTGGGGTAAAACTGGTCCGAATCGCGACTTTGCACATGCCCTGCGTCTGTGGGGCGGGTGTACGATCGCTTGAACTTTACACATCAAACAATCGTTTAATCCATTGCATTAGTATCTGAACTTCATGAACCTGCGGATCAAGAAATTTTAAGCTAATTGCCTGCCCGATCGGCTTGCCTGGGTCTTTTTGCCACGCCAGCCACGTATGGATATGGCCTTTCTGAATATTAGAAAATAAGCGTTCATGTTCTGGAATAGCATCAACAGTGCGAGTAGCTAAATCCCATAAGGTATCGTTTGGTGGGACTAAAAATTTTATAAAATCCTCAAGCATACCAGGCAGTCGATTATCTGGCATCAGCCAAATGCCAATTCTTGGTTTTCCTACCTGTTCAATGATGGTTCCGTATAGATATGGAGCTACAGGCAGGTTGATATAGCCTGATTGTACTAGAATATCGCGCAATGAGCGCCAACGATCCATTAATTCCGCATCAGAATCAACAATAATGCCGAGGTGTTGTAGCACAAGATCTTCATCCTGTGGTTTGAGCAATAAACGAACTCTATCTTTAAGCGAATCTACACCTTTACCATCGCGAATAGAGACTTTGCCTGGATCAAGCTGATTTCGGTCTGCCAGCGGAAGTTTGTATTCCTGGAATAAGGCGACGAGGACAAAAACGTCATCTGCACCTTCTACCAATAGTTCCTTTTGAGCTTGGCGCATTAGCGAACCTCAATCTGTTCACGGGTTGCGATGGCTAGTTCTTCTTCGTTGTACACAGTTGCCACGATATTCTCTTGTTTGCGCCCGAGGCGGATTAAAAATCCATCGGACTGTTGATCTTCCTGGGCGGCTTCCTGAAATCCCTGGATACAATCCCAGCTATGGGTGGTGGCAAACACCTGAATATTGAGGCGGCGGGCGGTTTCAAAGACCAGCCGCCACATATCGGCTTGGACCGAGTAATGTAGCCCGCTTTCAATCTCATCGACCAGCAATATACCATCGCGGGCATTGATCAGCGCAAGCGCAATTCCCAGCATTCGGTTCATCCCTTCGCCGAGGCTGCGTAATGGAATACGACTTGGGGAATCGGATAATATGACCACTGGATAACGCTCACTTGTTCGCTCCGTTGTACGATCTCCATCACTAATAAAGGCAAATCGCTCAATATCAGGAGCGATGATCCTTAATGATTGAATAACCTGATCTTCTAGATCAGTAAGTGCAATATTATCCCAAAATATACCTTGTTGATGTTTTAACAAACCTTCTGCAGGAATGAATAATGATTTTATGCCTAATTCTGCTTTTCTTCCAACAAGAGAACCACCTTTATCTAAAAGATACATTCGCCTATCAGAACCATAGGTTATATAAATACCATATGATAAAGTGTCACTATTATCAATAGAATCATTTGGAAATAAATCATCTACCATATCTTGGTTCGGTGTAAAAAGCGCAAGTTGCTGCTGCACAACATCAATAAGGATAGATAAAACTTGTTTTTCACTATCTTTTGGGCCTATTCTAATAGAGCTTTTCAATTCCTTATTTCGCCCATAAAATAAATGCTTAATCGATTCGAGCTGCTCTAGAACCCCGCCTTCCCTTTGTAAAGATATTCTGCTCTCATCTCGACTTCTTAATAAATTCCATAGCAAAGCTGGATTGCCTCGTTGTGCATACAGGCGCAATGCTTCTAATACACTGGATTTACCAACATTATTTTTGCCCACAATGAGATTAACGCGACCGAGGCGCTCAATCTGAAGGTGCTTAAATGCACGGAATTCGCGAATTTCTAGCGAGTTAAGAACAAGGCTTGTCATAAGGCCACCTCACACTATTGTTGTGTCTAACGGCATTATAGCACCGTGGTTTAGCGCTTAAAAACATCATCGCTTGCCCTTGCCATCGATCTCATCTATGCTTGGGCGGAGCAATTCTTGACCGACGCTTGTGGTTTCCTGGCTGGCAGCATTATCTTAAAGAAGGAGCCTTGTATGCGGCGCACGTTCTCTCTGATCATCCTTGGCGCGATTCTCTTGGTTGGCCTCACCCAGGCCAGCGCGCAGCAGCCGCCGTCGGCCCGCTCCAGCGCCCCGCTTGGCGCCAGCTTCACCTACCAGGGCCGGCTGCTCGATGGATCGGCGCCCGCCAACGGCCCCTACACGCTCACCTTTCGGCTGTTTGATGCGGCCAGCGGCGGCGCCCAGGTGAGCGCCACGCTGACCCGCAGTGTCACCGTGACCAACGGCCTATTTACCACCGGGCTAGATTTTGGCCTCGCCGCCTTCGACGGCAGCGCCCGCTGGCTTGAGATCGCCGTTGGCGCCACGACCCTGGCACCGCGCCAGCCGCTGACCGCCGCGCCCTACGCGCTGTACGCCGGCGCCGCCCCCTGGAGCGGCCTGAGCGATGTCCCGCCCGATCTGGCCGATGGCGACGATGTGGGCCTGACCAGCGTCCAGTGGACCGATGTGCTCAGCCGCCCGGCCGGCCTGGATGATGGCGACGACAACACGACCTACGCGGCCGGCAGCGGCCTGATCCTCAACGGTACCACGCTGGCCGTGGACAGCGCCACGGTTCAGAGCCGCGTGACCGGCACCTGTGCAGTCGGCCAAAAGATCAGCGCGATCAACATCGATGGCACTGTGGCCTGCGCGGTCGACGCCGACAGCGGCGGCGATATCACCGGGGTGACCGCTGGCACGGGGCTATCGGGCGGCGGCAGCAGCGGCGCGGTGAGCCTGGCCGTGGACACTGCCACGGTTCAGAGCCGGGTGAGCGGCGCGTGTGCGTCCGGCAGCACGGTCGCCAGGGTCAATGCTGACGGGACGGTCATCTGCGCCTATGCCGACGCCCGCCCAACCTTTGCCCGCAGCAGCGTGGATACGGCGGGGTCGGTGGGCCAGCACACCTCCACTACGATCGGTGTCGATGGGCTGGCGCTGATCAGCTACTACGATGCAACCAATACCAATCTTAAAGTGGCCCACTGCAACGATCTGGCCTGCACCAGCGCCACCACAACCGCCATCGATACGGCGGGATCGGTGGGACAGAACACCGCGATTATCATCGGCAGCGATGGGCTGGCCCTGATCAGCTACTACGATGTGACCAGCCTCGATCTGAAGGTGGCCCACTGCGCCGATGTGCTCTGCACCAGCGCCACCACGACCGCCATCGATACCCTGGGATCGGTGGGGCGCTTCACCTCGATCACGATTGGAGTGGATGGGTTAGGATTGATCAGCTATTTCGATGCGACCAACTTCGATCTGAAGGTGGCCCACTGTTCGAATGTGCTCTGCTCGAGCGCCACCACGACCGCCATCGATACGCTCGTGGACGTTGGCCAGTACAGCGCGATCATCATTGGCAGCGATGGGTTAGGCTTGATCAGCTACTACGATCTAACCAACGACGATCTGAAGGTAGCCCACTGTACCGATGCGCTCTGCACCAGCGCGAGCACCGCGACGCTCGATACTCCATTCACCACTGGTCAGGTCACCGCGATCACGCTGGGCGCCGATGGGCTGGGCTTGATCAGCTACCACGATGCGACTGGCCAGGATCTGGAGGTGGCCCACTGTTCGAACGTGCTCTGCTCAAGCGCCACCGTCACGAGCCTGGATACGCTGGGCAATACTGGCCAGTCCACGTCGATTACGTTGGGCGCCGATGGGCTGGGCTTGATCAGCTATTTCGATGCAACCAACGCCGATCTGAAGGTGGCCCACTGCTCGAATGTGCTCTGCACCAGCGCCACCCTCGTCGCTGTCGATACGGCGGGCACTGTTGGCCAGCTGAACACCGCGATCACGCTGGGCGCCGATGGGCTGGGCTTGATCAGCTACTACGATGCAACCAACGCCGATCTGAAGGTGCTCCACTGCTCAAATTCGCTGTGTCAGCCATTTGTGCGGCGGCGCTAGGCTGGGCGGTGGGGGGTAGCGCATTCTCTTCTAAAAACACCAACGCCAGCAGGAACATTGCTCCTGCTGGCGTTCTGGATGAATTATTCTTGTGCTTCGGGTCTCTTCGTCGGGTACCCGCGGGGCGGGTGGCGTGGATGATTGCTTCGTTTACGCGACCCGCTGGATCCACAGCTGCGGATTGCGGATCTCCTCCAGGGTTGGCAGCATCTCGGGGCCTTCCCAGACCCGTGCGGCCAGATCTTTGCCACCGTGGTCGGCGATGGCGTTGACGAATTTTTCGCCCTGCTCGTACTGCTGCATCTTCAGGGTCATGCCGGTGATGCGGTTGAACAGCTCGTCGAACAGCGAGCGGTTGGCCTTGCGCTGGTGCATGCGCTGCTCGATCTGATCGAAGTTGGGCAGAATATCGCGGCCCACGGCGTTCATAATGTGGTTGCTGTAGCCCTCGACCAGCGACATCAGCGCCTGAAGCTCGTTGAAAACCTGGCGCTGGGTCGGGGTGAGCAGCGACTCGATCCAGTGGCTGTCGCCATCCTGCTTGCCCTTGAAGATTCGTTGCAGGAAGGTGCCGACGCCATTGCGAATGGTGTCGAGCTGCCCGCCAAGCTCGCCGAAGTAGCGCTGGACCAGCGCGGTGAAGTGCTCGCGCACCCACGGATAGGCCTCGAACTCGTAGGCGTGGGTGGTCTCGTGGAGCGTGATCCACAGCCGGAAGTCGTGGTCATCAACGCCAAGCTGGGTCTGGATCAGGCTGATGTTGGGTTCGACAAAGTACAGCGTGCCGGGGTCGGCCTTGGGCGAGAGCAGGCTGAGATCGTACTGGCCCAGAACTTTGCGGGCCAGCACGCCGACCATCGCGCCAACCTGGGCCCCAACAAAGCCGCGGTTCAGGCTGGTGATGGCGGGGTTGCGGCCGGATTTGCGGGCGGCGCCGCGATACAGCTCCTCGATTGGCTGAAACAGGTGCTCGAACGAGCGCAGGTTGGCCTCGATCCACTCGCGGCGGTCGACGACCTGGACCCGTGAGAGGCTTTCGGGCAGCGTGACGTTGAGGTACTCGTCGATCAGCGGCTGGCTCTGGGCCACCTGATTCTCGTAGAGCGTCTGGCGCCCGGCGCGGTCGCGCACGGGAAAAAGCTGCCACTGCGAGACCCGCAGCGCGACCATGCGGGCGATTTTCCAGTCGATCAGCTGCTGGGGTGTATCGTAGTCGTAGGAGCGGCTTTCCTGCGCGCGCGTCTTATTGGCGATAAAGCGAGCGCCCGCCCCAGCGGCCATGCTAATCAAAAGCACACTGCCGAGCTGTTTCATGTTCGAGGGTTTTTTGGTACTCACGTGGTCGTCCTTTCTGCCGCTGTGCGACCATGCACAGCAGATAATTGTTACAGCATAGCACGAATTGTGCGGCGGCGACTGCTAGACGAATGTGAGAGTGCTGGCGGCTAAATCATCGTCCGGCAACCCGCCCATCGCCCATGCGCCGGGTCACTTTGAGCTCATCGGTGTGTTCGAGGAATGCCTGCGCATACTTGCGGGTGGTGGCCCAGGCGTCGCGGAAGGCGGCCAGGGTGAGCGGCTCGGCCCCGGCCAGCCGGGTGTCGATCCAGGCCCGCATCGCCTGGTAGGTCGAGGGCAAGAAGTAGACCTCGCCGCTGACCCGCACCAGCTGGCCGCTCTCGACAATCCAGGCCAGCACCTCGGGATCGAGCGTGTCCAGCAGCTCGCGGCCGGGCGGCGTGGCCGGGGCCGCCTGCCACTGGGCCAGCAGGGCGGCGACCTGGCGGCGCTGGGCCGGCGTTGGCGTGGGGCTGTGGTCGGGCAGGTGCAGTGAGGCCGCCGCATCAACCAGCCAGCCGGACTGCTGGGCCAGCGCCACCACATCATTAAACATGCGCGCCGCCAGCTTCAGGCGCGAGCGCAGCTCCTCGCGGCCGATTCCGCGCCGCAGCGGCCAGCGCTGATGGTACTCGTGCAGCAGAGCCATAATGGTGTTGTGCACATTCGTCCAGCCCGCTGCACTGATCACGGTCGTGGCTGGGGCGAGCGGCGTTTCCGTCGCTTCCGGTGCCGCGTCCGTCGATGCTACTGAGACGACGACGATCGCGCCATTGTTGCGACACTCCGCCAGCGCCCGAGCGGCGGTCGGCGCGTCCAGGCCGGAGCGTGCGGCTGCGCTGCGCCAGTCCAGCGGCTGCCCGTCGCTGAGCGCCTGGGCCAGCAGCTCGGCGGGCGTGCCACGGGCCAGCGTCTCCAGGCTGGCCACCACTGCCGGGCGAAAGCGGCGATGGCGGGCCGGGTGCGCGTCGATAATCACCCCGCCGCCGATGGTCTGCGAGGGCGAGGCCCGGCGCACGATGCAGCGGTCGCCGCGCTGAACCGCAATCGCCCGCGCCAGCCGCAGCTGCACCCAGCCGCTCTCGCCAGCGTGGAGCGTCTCGCGATCGAGCAGCGCGGCGTGGCAGGCGACCTCGGCCGCGCCAACGAATAGGTCGAGCGGATCGTTGTGGGCCAGGGTTGGGGCGGAGTCGGTCAGGCGCAGCTGGATATCGAGCAGGCTGGTTGGCTGGAGCGTGTTGGGCAGGGTCAGCACATCGCCGCGCTGAATCGCGCTGCGCTCGATCCCGC
>DAOTUS010000308.1:0-8156 GCA_034437415.1 Herpetosiphonaceae bacterium | reverse complement strand
GCGAATGCCCGATCTCGCCCCGTATGCCAACGAGCTGCGCACCGCCCGCTCCAACCAGCGCGGGTAGGCAGTTCATAAATACCGACAGCGAGCAAAAAAACGGGTGTTGCTTCACAAGCAACACCCGTTTTGATGGGAATAACTTTTAGTCCTGAGCTGGCACCAACAGCAAACCCGCAAACAGCAGTTTCATGCGGCGAGCAGCACCAGCTGCCGCTCACGGTCGGCAGCATAGCTAAGGCATGCCTGGATATCAGCCTGGGTAAGCATAGGGAAATCGGCCAGAATTTCATCAACCGTCATGCCAGCGGCCAGATAGCTGAGCACATCATACACTGTGATGTGCAGACCGCGAATGCACGGGTGGCCACTGCGCTTGCCCGGCTCAAGCGTAATCAGCTGGCGATATGCGAGTTGGGTCATCGTACTCCTCCTGGGATCAGGGTAGTTTGCGGTGGCAACGATTCGTATGATGAGAGGCAGAGTAAACATAATCAATTAAACGTGGCAACGTTTCACTTGTATCCCTGCCTAAACAATGTCCATATCAAAGCTTCCATCATCCTTCCTCGCCAACACCCACTGCGGGAAAAGGTCTCTACCTCCCACAAACTGATGAATTTTGCTAATAATTTCTATCGTATTATCTATCGCTACGTTAACTGTTATGATGCTTAATTCGTAGATTTTTGAGAGTTTATCATAGCCACCATAGCGCTCAGATGCGGAAAATGGAGATGCATGGACAATTGAATCCCGAAATGGTTTGATCATTTCTTTAAATGTCTTAAGTGGATCACTCGCTTGGTGCAGAGGACCTGTCAGTTGGTTTTTGACGATCTGAGGAATACGAACCAATTTATCCAGAATACTGCCTTGACCTTCAGTAAGGATTTCTTGTTTTTTGTTTGATAGCGCTGAAATGTCATTCTTTTGAACATATGCCCAAGCAATACCGTTAATATAGGCTTCGAGGAGATTGAAGCACGATATTACGCACGATCTCCTCGAAGCGGCACCCTGGCGCTGCAAATCAGCAACCAATCTTCTCGTCTCAATTTCTTTTATTTTAAGCAGTGGTATCATTTTATATGGGATCAACGCTGTTTCAACGAAGAGGCTTGTGTTGAACGCAATCGCAATATCTTTCATAAGATGTGCCTCGGGAAACTCGAATTGGAGGCCCCACAGCCCTGACAAAACAACCGTCGAATGCAACGGTGCATCTCTTAGTACATCCTCTCTCGGCTCACCAAGCTGTTGGATAAATTCTGTTAATGGCAGTCGCCATACCCCACCGTGCGAGTAGAGCGGTTCATAGAGGTGGGCAAGTTTGTTAAGCCCAACATTTTTGAAATTCCTTTTACAGAAACGTGTGACTTCATCACGTCGACCGTCACGAAGCGAATGCATTCCCGATTTTAATTGTCGGCGAGGAATCTCACGATAGTCCTCTGGGAAAATAGGTCTCATCGGCCCATCAAGCTCACCCAGCAAGAGGCGACCAACTTCAACCGCTCGATCATGGCGAATTATTTCAGCGACTTCACGATCTCGTCCTGGTTGCATAGTAAACCACACTCCTCTGCGCTCATGTCTTATTACAGCAATAACCGTTGACAGCCACGCTCACAAAAGTGTCGGGCGAAGCATAAGCGCAACGTGTTGCCGCGAACAGTCGTGTCATTGTCCGATCCACTTGTCCCTCAGCTTGATTATACGAGAGTTTAGGCATAACTGCCAGCTTGAAGCCCCTCTGGAACGCGAGCGCAGCAGCAAGCGATCCAGACCGCCAGCCCGATGGCTGCACAAAAGCCACCCAAACATGCTGGGTGGCCTTTGGGCTTGGGTGCGTTCGGGCGCTAGTCGAGGCGAACTTTCGCGCCGAAGTCACGCTTCTCCTTGCTGACAAAATAGGTCGAGCAGGCCGCATCGATCAGGTCGGGGTTGAACGTGACCTGCTCCATATTGTACTTGGCGATGCTCATCATCTGGTCGAGGATATCGCGGGGCTGGCACATGCGAAACGGCCGCTCCTCGGGCTTGTACCACTTCTCGATCAGATAATCCAGCCCCTTGGGGTCGAGGGCGATCTTCTTGCCCTTGCAGACCAGGCTCCAGATCTGGCGCCACTGCGACTCGTCGGGGTCGCGCACCTCGATCTTGAACTTGATTCGGCGCAGGAAGGCCTCGTCGGCGACCTGGCTGGGGTCGAGGTTGGTCGAGAAAATCAGCAGCTGGTCGAAGGGCACCTCGATTTTATTGCCAGTGACGGTGGTCAGATAGTCGTAGCGCTTTTCGAGCGGCACGATCCAGCGGTTGAGCAGGTCCATCGGGCGACACATCTGGCGGCCAAAGTCGTCGATCAGGAAGATCCCGCCGTTGGCCTTCATCTGAAACGGCGCCTCGTAGAAGCGGCCATTGATGTTATAGGTCAGGTCGAGCATCGGCAGGGTCAGCTCGCCGCCGACCACCACCACCGGGCGTTTGATCTTGGCCCAGCGCAGATCGTAGGTGGCGCTGCCGATGTCGGTATCGCTGGCGACCAGGTCGTGGACAATGCTGTCGTAGAGCTTGATCACCTGGCCGTCGACGTCGATGGCGTAGGGGACATAGATATCGTCGCCCATCAGCTTGGTGATCCGCTCGGCGATACTGGTTTTGCCGTTGCCCGGATAGCCAAACAGGAAGATCGAGGCGGCCGAGTTGACCGCCGGGCCAACCTCGTTGAGCACCTGGTCGGTGATAATCAGGTCGCCGAAGGCTTTGCGAATATTGCGCCGGGTGATGATCATATTTTTGATCGTCTGGGCCTTGGCCGACTCCAGGTACTGGGCGAACGGCACCGGGGCGGCGCCGCTGTAGCTGGTTTTTTTCATGGCATCTTCGGCCGCCTGGCTACCGCGCTGGGTCAGCACATACTCATAGTTCGTATCGCCGTAGCCACGCTGGCCGGCAATATCGATCCACTCGGCGTTGCGCATCATTGTAATCACTGGCTCGATCACGCTGTAGAACAGGCGCAGCTCCTGGGCCAGCTCCATGCCGGTCACCCGCGAGCGATTGTAGATCACCCGAACCATCATCTCCTGAATCTGCGAGCGGTTGAGGCCGGTCTCTTCGATGGTGGTTGGGACTGGCGGGACGTAGGTGTTGCCGACCGGGGCTGAGCCATCGTCGCTGGGGACATCGCCGCCGAGCAGCCGGGCGCCGCTGAGCTTGCCGTTGCCCTGGGCCTCGGCGACCAGCAGATCGAGCTGCTGTTTGTGCATATTCAGGTGGCGGTTGGCATCGTAGTCGTTTTTTTCGCGGGCCTCTTTGATGCAGTCATACAGCGCGCGAGCGACCACATATTTAATCCCATCAACATACATGTGGTGCAAATATTCACCGGGCCGGACATAACAGTCGGGTGTATGGTCGTTGCGGGAGCGTAATTCATCGTGTGAGCGAGCATCGAGCAGAAATCGCATAGTTCATCCCTTCTTGGGCAACAGCTCTGGATAGCCGAATTATAGCCCTGTACGGCGTGGTTGTGCAAGCAATCAACAGGGCTAAATGGTCCCGCATGGCTCTGGGTATTCTGATTGTTAATGACTCGCCCGCCAGTAGTCCAGCAGCTCGCGCACAATCTGCTCCATCCCAATCTCGGGCTGCCAGCCGGTGATGGCGCGCAGCTTGGTGTTGTCGCCCTGCAAAATCGGCTCATCGGTCGGGCGCAGGCGGCTGGGATCGATGCGCACCTCAATTGGCACGCGGCCTTGCGCCCGCACCAGCTCCACAATATCGCCAATTCTGGTGGCGGTGCCGGAGCACAGGTTGTAGACCTCGCCTGAGGGGGCGTGCTCGAGCAGCAACCACAGGGCGCGGGCGACATCGGTGACGTGGCTGAAGTCGCGGCGCGGCTCGAGATTGCCGACGTGCATAATCGGCGCCTGCTTCCCGGCCTCAATCGCCGCCATCTGCTGGCAGAAGGTCTGGATCGAGCAGCGGTCGCCCTGGCGCGGCCCGACGTGGTTGAACGAGCGGGTGACCACGACATGCAGCCCATACGACATGGCATACTGCAGCCCCAGCATCTCGGCGGCGGCTTTGCTGACGCCGTAGGGGCTGGCCGGCCGCAGCGGGTGGGTCTCGGGGATCGGCACCGCGCTTGGGTCGACCATGCCATACTGGGCGCTGGTTCCGGCGATATGCACCCGCGCCGCCGGACAGTGCGCCCGCACCGCCTCAAGCACGTTCAATGTCCCCTCGACGTTGGCCCGCAGCGTCGTGACCGGGGCATCCCACGAGGCGCTGGGGTAGCTCTGGGCCGCCAGGTGGTAGATCCGATCCGGCTTGACCCGGGCGATCGTGGCGCCAACCGAGTACGGATCTTCGATATCGCCCTCGTGGATGGCCACTTTGCCGCGCAGCTGCGCAATCGGGCGCGGGTCGGAGCGCCAGCGCTTGAGGGCGTGCAGCTCCAGATCGGGCAGCGTCAGCAGATAGTCGGCCAGAAAACTCCCAATCGGGCCAGTGATGCCCGTGATCAAAATACGCATAGGTTCCTCGATAGGTAGTCGCTAGTCGCTAGCAGCTAGCAGCTAGTGGGATTTCGTTTTACCAGTAGCTAGTTGCTGGCAGCTGGCAGCTAGTGGGATTGTATTTTATGGCAGCTAGTCGTTCGTCAGCCATGCGTTGTTAATCGTTGGCTGAGCCTGTCGAAGCCCCATGACAGGCTTCGACAGGCTCAGCCAACGGAGACACCTGATCGTCACCGGATACTTGACGCACCACTACTAGCTACTAGCTGCCAGCTACTAGCTGCCAGCCGCCAACCCCTACGGCGCCGTACAGCGCAGGATCGTGCTGGCTGGCTGGGGCTCGATTGTGTAGCTCCCCAGGCTGGCCGGCAGCACCACCGCCGCGCCACAGCCGAGATCAAGGCGGCCGTGGGCGGTCTGGAGCGTGGCCGCACCCTCGACGACGGTCAAAATCTCGAAGGTGGCCCGGTCGGTGCTGGCGCTGACGGGCGCGCTCAGGCTCCAGCGCTCCATCGTGAAGTACTCGCAGGCGACCAGCCTGGTGCGGGTCGCATCAAGCGGCTGGCTGGCGACCACCGCCGCCGGGCTGAGGTCGTAGTTGAGCACAGCCAGGGCGCGGTCGAGGTGCAGCTCGCGGGGGCGGCCATAGTCATACACCCGGTAGGTCAGATCGGAGGTCTGCTGAATCTCGAACAGCATCACGCCAGCGTTGATCGCGTGGATTGTCCCGGCGGGCACGAAGATGGTCTCGCCAGCCTGGGCCGGCACGCGCCGCAGCAGATCGATCACGCTGCCATCGCTGACCCCCGCCGCACAGGTCGCCCGGTCGGTCGGCGCGGCAAAGCCGTGGATGACCTCGGCCTGTGGCTCGGCGCGCAGAATGTACCAGGCCTCGGTTTTGCCGTTGAAGCCACTGGCGACCTCGACGGTGTGGGCGTAGGCGTCGTCGGGATGCACCTGCACCGACAGATGCTCGGCGGCGTCGAGGAATTTTGCCAGCAGCGGAAACTGCGCTCCCGTGCGGGCGAGATTCACCGTGCCAACCAGATCGGCCCCGTGGCGGACGGTCGCCTCCGCCAGGGTCAGCCCGGCCAGCGGCCCGCCAGCGATGCGATTTTCGGCATAGACCAGCCACACCTCGGCCAGCGGCGCCGGCGCAGCGGCTAGCCCGAGCCAGGGTGCGAGATGTGTGCCACCCCAGACCCGGCTATCCAGGCGTGGCTCAAGCTGCAAAGGAGGAAGCAAAACCATAGTTGATTCCTTGTGTGTGCCTAAACGAAAGGATGCCGGATGCCGCACAAAATCGACATCCGGCATCCCTCAGCATCTATCGACGAATGAAACTGGTCCAGGTGCGATACTCGCGGCCCTCGAAGGTGGCGACGACCTCCACCGGAACGGTGGCGTTGATCGGCAGATCGCCAACATAGAAGATAAAGCCGGTGGTGCCATCGCCGCCGGTGGTGTGGCCAATCCCTGGGATCACCCTGCCATCGGGGTTATGGCGATAGATATTGACAAAGGCGGTGTAGGCCGCCGGCGCGCCATCGACGATCAGGCGCACGCAGATAACTTCATCGTAGGGCGGTCCAACCTCGGGCAAGGTTGGCCAGGCCTGGATTCCGGCGACCGGCACCGGAACGTTGACGTGGCACGGCCGGTTGGGAAACGGCGCCTCGATGGGCTCAGGCAGCGCCGGAGTTGGCTCGGGGAGCGGCTCCGGGGTTGGCTGCGGGAATGGCTCCGGGGTTGGCGCAGGCTGATCGCCCTTGTCCAGGATCTCGCGCCCGAGCAGGCCCAGCAAAATCTCGTTGCCGTTGTGCAGTTCAAAGCGGGCGCGCTCGAACCACTGCACCGAGATCGGGTTGCCGTTGGCGTCGGTCTTCAGCTGCAGCGGGCTAATTGGCAGGCCGTACAGCTCCAGATTCCCGGCGCCCGGCGTCTCGCCCACCGATGACCATTTGGTGAAAAATGGCTCGCACAGATTGTAGCCAGTCTCGGGGAAATAGCGACAGCCCGGCTGAGGGACGTCGGGAATTGGCAGAATGCTGCTATACAGCTCGGCGCCCAGCCGCCCAAGCTGAACCTGATACTCCAGCGGGTTCTCGGGGTGATACTCGAAGCGCGCCCGCTCAAAATACTGGGTCGTGTAGGTGCCATCGGGGGTTGGCTCGCTGAACTCGGCGGTCAGCGGATAGCCGAAGGTCGCCAGGCCACCATTTTGCTCCCAGTAGGCGCGAAACCCGCCGCCAATACAGTTGGTGATGTCGGTCGCCTCAAAACATAGCAGATCGATCGCGCTCGCCAGGGGTGAGCCGCGCCCGACAATACTTAGCGCTGCCGTCAGCAGCCCAATTATCAACGCCCTGCGCCAGTGTCGCATACGTAATCCTCGTCTCTATTGGTACTATAAGGGCGCTGTCTGAATACTCAGCGCGGTCAGGCGATTGCGCAGCGCCAGAATTGTGGCCAGATTGCGCATCACCTGATAGCCAAACTGGAGATTTGCCTCGCAGCGGGCCAAAATCACCCGCTGCGGAACCCGAACCACGCTCACGCCAGCGTCGCCAGCCTGCAGCCGGGCCGAGCGCACGCCGCCATCGACCAGCGCCAGCTCGCCAGCAAACTCGTCGGCGTACAGGGTCGCCAGCTTGTGGGGCGGCGCCGCCGAACCCATCGTGCTGGGGTCGAGCCAGACCTCAAGGTGTCCACGCAGCACAATATACAGATCATGCTCGGTTGACTGCTGGGCGGAAAGAATCACCCCTGGCTGGATATGTTCCACCGTCGCGCTGGCGGCGAGCTGTTCAAGCTCATCAGCCGCGACATTGTCAAACAGGGATACGTCGGCAAATCGCCGCGCCAGCTGCTGGGCCAGAATCGCTTCGTCGGGTGCGCCGGGCTGCTGAGTAGACATAGAACCTCCGCGTGTTGGTTGTGCTGGTGTGTATTCTAGCCGTTCTTCAGTTCACAGGCAACTTTAGCTGTCGGCAAATCGGCTGGATCGTGGATAAATTGCTTCCACTCCAGCCAGCCCACGGCCAGGCGCTGAGGGTCGGGCGCAGTGGAAAAGGGGTGGTGGATGCTGACTATGGATTATGTTTCTGGATTTTGGAATGGGATAAATAGGACTTGGAATGAAAATTGCTAACGCTACTGGCACGCTCTCTGCTTGAAGTAGCCCTATAAACCCTTAAAAGGTGGTGTATGACATTTTCGTCAATGCCTGGTTATGGTTTGATAGAGGAGGCAGCCGGTGCGTTGCCCACATTGCAATTCTCCCTGCCGCTACATTGGTGAGCAGCGGGGGGCCGAAAAATATTACGGCTGTCACATGCATCTTTGGACGTGCCTGGGGTGTGGCACCACGCTGAGTCAAATGGAGCCGCTTCCCGCTCCGCACCAATCTGATGCGGCAGTCTACCAACCCCAGAAGCTGTCTGACTCAGTTAAAAAAGATCGTTTGGAGCAATCCTAGCTCGCGTCAGCTGCAATCAGGCTCAGGCTATTTGGCTGGAGCGCCAGGCGACATTCGCTGCCGATGGCGCTGTCAAGCTGCGCCGGCAGATCCAGGTCGAGCGTGATGCCGCTGCTGTGCTGCCAGCGCACCCGCGTGACGCTGCCGCGAAA
>DAOTUS010000307.1:0-1669 GCA_034437415.1 Herpetosiphonaceae bacterium | reverse complement strand
AGCTACAACAGTTCAACTGGCTCGCTCTGGATAGTGGGTGAGGTGATCAACAACACCAGTTCGAATCATCGATTTACCAAAATTGTCGCCAGTTTGTATAACGCTAGCAATACATTGATTGGCTCGGATTTTGGCTATGCTGATATTGATATCATCAAGCCAGGTCAGCGATCACCATTTTCTGTCCTAGTTATAGATCCGCCTGCAGGCATTGACCGTTACGCCTTGCAACTGGAGTCGCGTGCAACCACCGAAAAGCCGCTTGAAGGCTTTGTGCTGGTAAGCCAGGGCGATCGCGATGGCGATATTGCTGACTGGCACTATATTTATGGCGAGGTTCGCAATGATACTGGTGTGGAGGTGCGCTTTGTTAAAATCCTGGCCACGCTTTACAATGCTGAAGGCATCGTAGTGGGGAACGACTATACGTATACCGACCTTAGCACCCTTACGCCGGGCCAGACATCGCCGTTTGAAATTCTTGTGCTGGAGTGGAATGGCGCCACGCGCTATGAGCTGCAGGTGCAGGGCATGAAAAAGTAGTCGCCAATTCAAATACGAAAATCCGTGGGTCTTCCCCTCTCCATTGCAATGGAGAGGGGTGGCGCCGTAGCGCCGGGGTGAGGTCAGAAATGCCGCCATTCCGGTGTATTTGAACGATATTGCCCCTAAACCTAACAAAAAACGTGAGCGCGATCAACCCATGCTGATCGCGCTCACGTTTGCCATTAAACCCCAACCCACCGCACCCTGTCACGTTTTCCAGCCCGGTTTCGTCTCCTTTGATAGATGCACTAAAATCAAGGAGGACATGACAATGACGGCAACCAACCCCAGGCAGCGGATCGTGATCGTCGGCGGCGGGTACGCGGGGCTGCTGGCGGCGGCGCGGATTGGCCGCGACGAGGCGGCGACTGTTACCCTGGTCGATGCCCAGCCCGCCTTCACCCAGCGCATCCGCCTGCACGAGGCCCTGGCCGGGTCGGCGCCGAAATCGCTCGGCTACGGCGCGGCGCTGGCCCGGCGTGGGGTGAAATTTGTCCAGGGCTTTGTCGAGCGGCTGGACCCGGCCCAGGGCCACGTCGGCGGGCGCGGCAGCGACGGCGCCGCGCTTGACCTCGGCTACGACACCCTGATTCTGGCCCTGGGCAGCACCACCGTCGCGCCCATCCCCGGCGTGGCCGAGCACACGGTTCGCCTCGATCGGCTGGACGCGCTGGGGCGGGCCGCCAGCCAACTGCCGGGCCTGGCCGGGCGCGGCGGTCACGTGCTGATCGTCGGCGGCGGCCTGACCGGGATCGAGACGGCGACCGAGCTGGCCGAGCGCTACCCCGGCCTGCGGATCACGCTGGCGCTGGGCGGGCAGCTTGGCGCTGGCTACGCCGCCAAGGCCCAGGCGCAGCTGGCCGTGACGCTGGCCCGGCTGAATGTTGTGGTCCGCCAGCACACCAGCGTGGTCGCGGTCGAGGCCCGGCAGGCCTGGTGCGCCGATGGCACGAGTCTGGCCTTCGATCTGTGTGTCTGGTGCGGCGGCTTTGCGGCCCCGGCCCTGGCGCGTGGGGCTGGGCTGCCGGTCGATGGGCAGGGCCGCGTGCTGGTGGATGCGACTCTGCGCGTGCCGATGTTTGGCAATATCGTCGCGACTGGCGACGCCGCCGCCGTGGAGATT
>DAOTUS010000306.1:0-1788 GCA_034437415.1 Herpetosiphonaceae bacterium | reverse complement strand
AACGCCAGCAGATGCAGCGTCTCAGGAATATGGTCGTATTCCCAGAGCGCTTGCAACGTGCGGTTGCGGCGCTTGGCGCTACTGAGCTTTTGGATCAGCACATGCTGGCTGACCGTCTTGCGTGCCAGCGAGACCATGATCCGCTGGATCTGATCCCACTCGCTCACGATCAGGGCCGTGTTGAGCTTGCGCACCGGGGGAAACAGCGCGTCCTCGCCATACGCCGCCGGCGGCTGAAACCCGTAGAGGCTGGTCCGCATCCGGTCCTGAAGGGTGGCATAGCGCGGCGCGAAGTCATAGCCAAACACCGAGAGAATGGCAAAGTTGACCAGGTTGGTTCCATGCGTCACCCAAAGGGTCCCCGGTCGAGTGGATGGTCGAGCGCACGGCCGTCTCGTTGTTGTACAGCAGATCAAAGAGCGCGTGGCCCTCGTGATCGTGTGCGCTGAGCATCCCTGTAATGATGGGCAGGTGGTTCGTTACGACCGTATGCGAGACCACCCCCTTCTCCATCCCAAAATAACGGGCTGCATGTTGCGACCGTGGGGTATCGATGATGGTGGCAAACTTTTGCCCATCGCTGCTGGAATGAACCACCCCGTCGATAGTGTAGTCCTGGAACAGGGGCTTGGCAGCGATGGCATTGATGATGATCGTATTCGCCGCCTGGAGCGTTTCGAGGCGGACATAGTTGCCTGAGGCGCGCACGAGCGTGGTGGCAGGGATATCCGACATCTCGCCCATCCGATGGAGGCCGACATTGGTTCCCCAGGCGATCAGACAGGCGTGGATGACGCGATCGTCGGGCCGCGGGCGGGCGTAGCGGCCCAGCACATGGTCAAAGGCATCCATAAAGCCACAGGCGGCATTGACGGTCGCGAGCACCTGAGCGAGGGTAGTCTGCGGCAGGCGTTCATAGAGGGCGTGATTGGCAGGTTCACGGGACTTGGGCGTCTTGAGCGTCCATTTTCGCGTGGTGCCGTGCTGGGTAACCTGGACTGCCGGGTTGTCGCCGGCGGCAATGCGCCCATTCACGCGGGCAAACTGGGCCTCGACCTGCTGCTCCAGTTCGGCCAGGTGCTCCGTGATCGGCAGCTGAAGGATCGGTAGATTGGTCGCTGTGATCAGTGCGTCTTTGTTGGCCTGCCACTCGGCCAGCGGGATCAGGTCGTCTTCCAGGCTGCGAAAGCGGGTGCTCGTGGGACACACCAGTTCACCAGATTCGAGGGCCGCGCGCAGCTGCAGATAGAGACAAAACTCGTAGCGCTCACGCTGCAGCTGCGGGGTGCCATCGGCGGCCGTGCCATACAGGTAGCGCTTGAGGCGTACGGGAATCCAGCGCGTCGGGATGGTAGCCGCGGCGACGTCCGCCAGCGTGCGCCGGCGCGCGATGGTCGCCTGAAGAAACTGGACCGCCTCAAGCAACGGGGTGAGGCCGTGCGGCGTCGTCAGAACCATGGCGCGCAGCAGGGGACGAAGCTGGGCTTTGACGCGCTGAATGTGGTCGTCCATGAACGTCCAGAAAAAGGCGCCGTCATCGCAGTCCGCGCCGGAGGCCAGGTAGCCAGCGATCTGGTTCAGGCGGTCGGCGGGCAGCAGGGCAAATGCGCGCTCCTGTACCTGGGCCAACGGCGTTGCTGGTGCCAGCTGATCGGTGGTGAGGAGCTGGAGCAGGGAGTCTGCCCACTACCACAAAAACGACATCTAGACTGAGACGCCCATGCATGCTAGACTCTCGCGTAGATGGATAGGTGGTGGGGCAGCGCCGCTCGGCGCTGCCGCTCTGGA
>DAOTUS010000305.1:0-12400 GCA_034437415.1 Herpetosiphonaceae bacterium | reverse complement strand
ACCAGAAGAAGGCCAGCGGGAGGATCGGCGGCAGTTCGACCGGGGCGCTCCCGCCAGCGTCGATCACCTGGATCGGGGCGCGGCGGCCGTCGCCCAGGGTCTGGTAGGCGATTTTGCTGCGGTCGGGCGACAGGCTGAACAGCAGCGCGTCAAGCGAGCGCGGGGTCAGGTCGGTCACGGTCTCCCCGGCCACCCGCACCAGCCGATTGCGGGTGCCGTCGCTGACCACGCTGTAGCGCACCGAGCCGTCGGCGCTCCAGCCGGGGGTCTGAAAATCGCCGGGGGCGTCATCAAAAACCTGCAGCTCGGCGCTGGCCAGGGTGTGTTGCGCGATGCTGCCCCGTGGTGCGCCGCCGCCAGTGTGCAGCAGCAGCCGACTGCTATCCGCGCTCCAGACAAAGTACGACGGCTGGCCCGCGCGGATCTCGCTGGCCGGGCCGCTGCCGTCGGCGGGGACCAGATACAGGTTCATCACGGCGTCCGAGGCCAGAAACGCCACGGTGCGGCTGTCGGGCGACCAGGCCAGGTAGAACGGCGGCGTATCCGGGCTGGCGTAGATGGTGCGCGGCGGGCTGCCATCCAGCGCCTGCACCAGCAGCATAGCCCGATCCGGCTCGGTGGCGATGTAGGCGACCTGGCGGCCATCGGGGGCGGGCGTCAGCTGTAGGTAGACCCGCCGGGAGCTGGCGTCGCTGGTCAGGCTGGTGCGGGCGCCATCGAGTTCCACCACCACAAGGTTGCCGTCGCCGTCGAGCGCCACCGCCCGTGGATCAGCGCTGGATTCGGCGGGCTGCGCCGCCCACGGCCGCCACCACCACAGCCCAAGCAACCCCGCCACGACAATCATTCCAAGGCCAGCTAGCGCCCAACGTTTCATCGCAAACTCCTGTGGGTACGAGGTCTTCCGGGCCAGCGCCGTGCGGCGGCGGTGTGATTCAGCAGGACGCTTCTAGTGTACCACCGCACGATCGCCCCGCCAGGCTGCTGAGAGCAGTACGGTCGGCGGCGGGCGGCTGGATGCGGACGTGTAACATCCGCCCTACTTGATACGTATTATCAATACAATCGCGAGAGAAACCCAACCTGTAGGAGGTGTATGATGGAGCTCGGATTGTTGCTCTGTATTGGACTGCTGGTGCTGTTGATGCCCCAGCGGACGACCGCCTCGATTCAGCTGATCGCCCACACTGGCGCCAGAGGCGGATGGCGCTTAACCTTGCTGTTTATCTTTATCCTCATCGCGCTGTTAGCTCTCACCAACGCGAGCTAAATCTGGCCCGATAGTTTATACGCCGCTGATCACATGCTATGATCAGCGGCGTATTGTTTTGACAATCTCTACTTATTGATATATCATCTCAATTGTTATTGAGACATATTATCAAAAAGGAACGATAATGCTAAAAAAATTAATCTTCCTCGTGGTTGCCGCCAGCCTGAGCGCCTGTGGCAGCGCCAGCGACGCGACGACCGCGCCAGCCGCGACCAACCTCCCAGCTGGCGGCGCGGCCCCGGCGGTGCGGGTGGTGACGACGATGAGCATTCTGGCCGACATCATCAGGCAGGTTGGCGGCGCGCGCGTGCAGGTGGAGAACATTATTCCGCTTGGGTCTGGCCCGGAAGACTATCAGGCCACGCCTGGGGACAGCCAGAAAATCGCCGACGCCCAGATTGTGTTTTTCAACGGCCACGCGCTGGAGGAATGGCTGGAGCCGCTGTTTGAAAACGCCGCCAGCGCCGACCAGCCGCGGATCGAGCTTTCCGCTGGCCTTGAGGCGATTGAAGATCCTGAGCATGCCGGCGAGGCCGAGGGCGACGAGCACGGCCATGAGGAGGGCAACCCGCACTTCTGGCTCGATCCAACCAGCGTGGTCTCGTACACCGCGACCATCCGCGACGAGCTGAGCAAGCTCGACCCGGCGGGCGCGGCGACCTACAGCGCCAACGCCGCGGCCTACATCAAACAGCTCCAGCAGCTCGACGCCGACCTGCAGGCCCAGGCCAGCCAGATCCCAGCCGAGCGGCGCAAGCTCGTCACCAACCACGACGCGTTTCCCTACTTTGCCCGCCGCTACGGCTTTGAGGTGCTGGGCGTGATTCTGGAAAACCCCGAGGCCGAGCTATCCGCCGGGGAGCTGTCGGCGCTGGTGGACACCGTCAAAGCCAGCGAGGTCCCGGCGGTCTTCTCCGAGTCGCAGTTCAACCAAAAAACCGCCGAGCTGCTGGCCGACGAGGCTGGGATCAAAACCATCGCCGTGCTGTACACCGACACGCTGGGCAGCGGCGAGGCTGGCACGTATCTTGAGATGATGCGCTACAATATGGACACGATTGTCGAAGCGCTAAAATAACCGCAGCGATCAGCCCTAGCAATGTGGATGATCGCTGCGTTTTGGGAAGCATATGATAGCAGTAGCAGCCGAGCGACCGGCCAAAGCCGCCGCCGACCCCACGACCGTGGCGCTCGCCGTCGAGCATCTTTCGGTGCAGTACGGCGATTTGGATGTGCTGGAGGATGTCTCGTTCACCGTCAACAGTGGCGAGCTGGTGGGGATTATCGGGCCAAACGGGGCGGGCAAAAGCACGCTCCTGAAGGCGATCCTTAATCTTGTGCCGGCCTCGGGGACGGTGACGGTGGCGGGCAAGCCGCTGACCCGGCGCCAGCGGCGGGTGGCCTACGTCCCGCAGGTCAACGTGGTCAACTGGCGCTTCCCGGCGACCGTCCGCGAGGTCGTGGTGATGGGGCGCTACGGCCAGATTGGCTGGCTGCGCCGTCCGGGCAAGGCCGACTACGCCCTGGCCGATGCGGCGCTTGAGCAGGTCAACATGGCCCACCTGGCCAGCCGCCCGATTGTCGAGCTCTCGGGCGGCCAGCAGCAGCGGGTGTTTCTGGCGCGGGCGCTGGCCCAGGAGCCGCAGGTGATGCTGCTCGACGAGCCGATCAGCGGCGTCGATGTGCCGACCCAGGAGGTGATTCTGCACCTGCTGCGCGACCTGAGCACGACCGGCCGCACGCTGCTGGTCACCACCCACCACCTGCAGCATCTCGAACATCACTTCGACACCCTGCTGTGCCTGAACCACCGCCTGATCGCCTACGGCCCGCCGACCAGCGTTATGACACGTGAAGTGGTCGAGGCCACCTTTGGGCGGTCGCTGGTGCTGGTCCCCAACCCCAACCAAATTATCCTAGACTGCGGGCATCAGCATGAGTAGCCGCCCTGGAGCACACCAATGAACTGTACCGATCTCTGGAACTGTATCGTCGTACCGCTGCAATTCGGCCCAACCCAGCGAGCGCTGATTGCCGCGATTTTAATTGGAGCGCTGTGTGCCGTGATCGGCGCCTTCGTGGTGCTGCAGGAGCTGTCGTTTATTGGCGACGCCCTGGCCCACGCCTCGTTTCCCGGCGTGGTGATCGCCTCACTGCTGGGCTTTAACCTGGCCCTGGGCGGGGCGATCTTCGGCGTGGCCACCGCGCTAGGGGTTGGCTGGATCACCCGGCGCTCGAAGGTGAGCCTGGACACGGCCATCGGGGTGCTATTTGCGGGCATGTTCGCGCTGGGAATATTTTTGCTCTCGCTCCAGCGCGGCTACGTCAAAGAGCTGTTTGGGCTGCTGCTCGGCGACGTGCTGGCGGTTCGACCGACCGACCTGTGGATAATCCTCGGCATCGGCGGGACGATTCTGCTGATTGTGGCGGCGCTGTACAAAGAGCTGGTACTGATGACGTTCGACCCGATCGCCGCCCAGGCCCAGGGGCTGCCGACCGGGGCGCTCCACTACATTCTGCTGAGCCTGATGGCGATCACCGTGGTGATCTCGATCCAGAGCGTGGGGATTGTGCTGGTGGTGGCGATGGTGGTCACCCCGGCGGCGACCGCCTCGCTGGTGGTGCGCCGCTTCGGGCTGATGATCATCTGGGGCGCGGTGCAGGGCGTGATCGCGGCCACGATCGGGATCTATGTCTCGGCCTACATCGACGGGGTGCCGACCGGCTCCTCGATTGTGCTGGCCCACACCGTGATGTTCCTGTTGGTGCTGCTGCTGTCGCCGCGTCCGGGTGCGCTGGGCGGGCTGTTTCGGGGAAGTAGTAGCTAGTAGCTGGTCACCCGTGCGTTGCTGGATCGTTGGCTGAGCCTGTTGAAGCCAAAATATGGGCTTCGACAGGCTCAGCCAACGTAGAATTGACCAAGTATTATCTGCCCCCTGATCCCCGATACCCGATCTCCAGCACCCCCACCGCCGCCGCATACTCCGGCCGGGCCAGCTCCTGCACCTGTGGGTCGAGCTTGCGCCAGGTGCGCTCGAGCTTTTTGGCCACCCAGGCGGCGCCAGCGTCGATGCTCATCTGGCGCTGGACGTAGGCCAGATAGAGCAGCGAGGGCACCTGCTGAATGTGCGCGAGCGCGTCGGCGTTGGCCAGGCAGACGGCCTCGGCGGTGTGGCGCTGGGCGCTCATGCTGCCGCGATGGGTCTCGATGCAGTGCTGGACGGCGACGATGCGCTCGCCAGGATAGCCGCGGGCGCCCAGCAGCTCCCCGGCAACGCGGGCGCTGTGGATCTGATGCTCCGGGTACAGCGCCGCATCGTAGATACTCGCATAGTCGTGCAGCAGCGCCGCCAGCTCCACGATCTCCGCATCGGCCCCGAACAGCGGCGCCAGCCGCCGCCCATTGGCGACCACCTGGGTAACGTGGTGGCTCCAGATGCCGTAGCCAAAGGCGTTGGTGGGCGCCGCGCAGGCCGCCTCGACTAGCCCGGCCAGCTCCTCAGTCAACTGATTCAAGGGTTCCTCCAGCGCAAAAATACGCATCATAACCGCTAGATTAGGTAGCGTTGCTCCACCGCTAACGGTAGGGTCGATATCTATAGGCAGGGCTGGTGCGTAGGCGTTCATCCAACTGGGTGGTCGCGATAAGATGCCGTTGTAGCCGCCGGACTTTACTCAGGGGATGGTCTGGGATTACGTCGTCATATTCTGGATTATCAGGAAGAATTCGCTGGAGCGGGGCATTGTGGAGCATGGTAAAAAACTCCTCGGTGCTAGATAACGTGATCGGCTCGGTCTCCGGCATAGGCTGAGGATTTATTACCCCCACCAATGCTTCTCGCATTCCCGTGGTTCCTCGCTCCATTGCTTCGGTATTGAATTGAAAGGACACATCGCGGAACGCAACGACCACAATTCCCACGAAATAGAGGGCGAGGGTATTGGGCAACCGATACTTAAACACACCGCGCATCCCTGGGATACCGGCGATTGTGGTCGGGGCAACTTCAAGCATTACGCCTTGGTTCTGCTGGGCCTGTTGCTCATAGAATGCTGCCATCTGCGTCTGATTGGTAAAATCATAGGGATGGTTGATCGTGGGATCACCGATCGAAAAGCTCAGTAATACTGCGTCCCGCTCCTGTGTGTACCAGCGACGATGGGTACTGCTCTCGTCATAAATTTCCCAGCCGGCATGATCATACTTAACCATCTCCATCGTTAGTAGGCGCTTACGAAAGGGCCACATTGTCTCTCCTCTAGCACATAGACTGACTGAGTAATGCTTTACGGCTCATCCACCCCTGGATTGATCCAAGTTGATCGACCTGGTTTTTCGCCGCGACCTCACCCGTCGAGGAGCGCGGCAGCGCCGTTGGAGAGCTCGCGGATGGCGGCGGCGCAGGCATCCCACTGGTCCTGCGGCAGGGCGACCTGCAGCGTGACGCTGGCGGCAAAATCCTCAGCCTCGACCAGGGCATCGAACTGGGCCAGCAGCCGACGGGCCTGCTCGTAGAGCGCATAGTCGAGCGTCAGCACCCCCGCGCGGCGGACGACCTGCTCGCAGGTTGGCAGCGCGTTGAGCGCCTTCTGCAGCGTCCCGCCATAGGCCCGCACCAGCCCGCCGCTGCCAAGCTTGACCCCGCCGTAGTAGCGGGTGACCACGGCGGCGACATCGCCCAGGCCGCTGCCCTGGAGCACCAGCAGCATCGGCCGGCCAGCGGTGCCGCCAGGCTCGCCGTCGTCCGAGGCGCCGATCTCGGCCTGCGGCCCGACCCCGACGTGGAAGGCCCAGCAGTTGTGGGTCGCGTCGGGATAGCGCGCGGCGATCGCGGCGATCTGGGCGCGGGCCTCGGCCAGGGTTGGCGCGTACACCACCGTGGCGATAAAGCGCGAGTGTTTGATCTCCTGCTCGAAGCTGTGCTCGGCCGCCGGAATTGGATAGCGTACCATCATACAAGTGCCCACGATCAATCGATATGGTTAAAACCCGCCTGCTCGGGCGCGGCTACGGCCCCGGCATTGGGAAAGGTACTGTAGCAGATCAGAAAGATCGCCGCAAAGATGATTGTGATGCCGGGCAGCTCGGGGTGGGCCAGCGGGTTGGCGGCCCGTGGCAGTACATCGGCTAGCACGGCGCGGGGGTTCATCAGCACGTCCCAGCTATTCCAGCGCAGCACACGGCCAAGGTAGATCCCGAATCCGCTGAAGCCGATCACCGTGAGCACAAACAGCCAGCTGACGACGGCGCCATAGGCCTGGCGCACCAGCGTCTGGACCATGCGCAGCGAGGCGACCGCCAGGAACGTGCCGGTCCAGGCCACGCTGACCAGCATGCCGACATCGTAGATCAGCGGCGCCTCGGCGTTGTGGCGCAGGTGCATCAGGTCGGTGATTAGATAGGGCGCGTTGGGCAGAAAGCAGAACCAGATCGCGCCGAGCAGCGCCAGCGTCCAGCGCCGCAGCGGGGCCTGCTGGTGGAGCACCACCATCGCCAGGCTGACGAGGTAGGGCACCCAGGCCAGAAAGATGTTCCAGAACAGAAAGATGTAGGTTGACGTGCCGCTCAGGCGCATCCGCCCAAGCAGCAGGGCGCCGGCCAGCGCGGTGGCCAGCAGCAGCGGATAGAACGAGCGCAGCCGCAGAACGCGGTGCAGGGAGCGGAGAGTTGCCATGGGGCCTCCTGGGTAGCAGCTAGTCGCTGGTAGCTGGTAGCTAGTGGGTTTTAGATATTTGGGTCACGCAAGAGCGTTGATCCGTTGGCTGAGCTTGTCGAAGCCTCTGTGTCGGGCTTCGACAGGCGCAGCCAACGGGGTATTCAGCACCCCACCATACCAAGCCCCGGCGCTGCGGCCAATGAGAGCGGGCTGATAGACGGCTCACAGCGCGGGCTACGCGAGCAGGCCGTGGCCGCGGGCCAGCGTGACCGCCTCGGTGCGGTTGCGGGCGCCGAGCTTCTCCAGAATCGCGCTGACGTGGAACTTGGCGGTGCGCTGGCTGATCCCGAGCTGCGCGGCGATCAGCTTGTTCGGCAGGCCCTGGGCGATCAGGCCCAGCACCTCAGTCTCGCGCTCGGTCAGTGCGATGGTGGCGGCGGGCGCCTGGACCTGGCGCATCAGCTTGGAGGCGATCAGCGGCTGCAGGGTCGATCCGCCGGCGTGCAGCACCCGCACGGCGCTGAACAGCTCGTCCCGCGGCACGCCCTTGAGCAGATAGCCCGCCGCGCCCGCCCGCACCGCCCCCAGGATCCGCTCGTCGGTGTCGAAGGCGGTGAACACCAGCGTGCGCACGCTGGCGCCAAGCCGACGCAGCTCCTGCAGCACCGCCACGCCATCGAGGCCGGGCATCTCCAGGTCGAGCAGCAGCACATCGGGCGCCAGGTCGGCCACCTGGGCCAGCGCGGCCGCGCCATCGCCAGCCTCGCCGACCACCGCAAAGTCGGGCTGGGTGCTCAGAATCGCCACCAGGCCATCGCGCACCACTGGATGATCATCGGCGACCACAATCTGTATCGTCATCGAAATCTCACTCGCACTAGAATTCCTACAGCGCCAGCGCCACCGTGATCCGGGTCCCGCTGGCCGCCGCGCTCTGCACCGTCATCGTGCCGCCAAGCAGCCGCGCCCGCTCGTTGATCCCGATCAGGCCGTAGTGGTCCGGGCGCGGTGCGGTGGGGTCGAAGCCGACGCCATCGTCCTCGATCGTCAGCGTGATCGCGGCGGGCGTGGCGACAAACTCAAGCGCCACCGCGCTGGCCTGGGCGTGCTGGCGGACATTGTTGAGCGACTCCTGGACAATCCGATAGAGGCCGGCCTCGATCCGCGCCGGGAGCGGCTGCTGCCCCCCGGTGATCTGCACGGTCAGCGCAAACGGATGCCCGGCATCAGCCAGGGCCTGCAGCGCCTCGGCCAGCGTGCGGCCCTCCAGCGGCGCGGCGCGCAGATCCAGCACCGAGCGGCGGGCCTCGTCGAGATTGCCACGGGTGAGCGCCAGCGCCTGGTGGATTTTCTGGCGGACGCGCTCGGTGGCGGCCCCGGTCTCCAGCAGCAGATCGGCGGTCTCCAGCTGGAGCAGCACCGCCGCCAGCCCCTGGGCCAGTGTGTCGTGGAGCTCGCGGGCCAGCCGATTGCGCTCCTCGACGGCGCCGATCGCGCTGGAGCGAGCGAACAGCTGGGCGCGCTCGACCGCCATCCCCAGCAGGTCGCCGACCGTGTGCAGCAGGCGCAGATCGTCGTCGGAGAGCTGGCACCAGTCGGCGCTGGCGACGTTGAACACGCCCAGCCGCCGCCCGTGGGCGTACAGCGGGATCGAGGCGTGGTAGCGCAGGCCATCGGTGCCATCAACCAGCCCGCGCAGGCGGGTGCAGGTGACCACGCTGATATTGGCCGCGCCGCTGAGGTCGCCCTCGCCGAAGGTGTCGAGGCAGTAGCAGCTGCCCTCCATCTTGGCCGGGTTGTCGGCCAGCACCGGCGGCAGGTGGTAGGCGGCGGCCAGATACGACTCGTCGCTATCCTCGCGCAGCAGCCAGACCCAGCCGGTGTGCAGGCTGAGCAGCTCGCCGACCAGCGCCAGCGCCGTCCGCAGGGCCTCGTCAAGCTGGATCGTGCGATTCAGCGCCTCGGCAATGCTGTTGAGGATGGAAAGCTCGCGGTTGCGCCGGGCCAGCGCGGCGGCATCATGCTCGTGGAGATCGGTCATAGATTTATGCCTCTGGATCTGATCAAGGCCACACGCTGCGAGAATTATAGTTGGTTATGCCCAAAAACAAATGAGGATCCCAATCCAGCTTGTCTCTTCGCCCCGGCTCAACTATAGTGAGCGGAGTCAATCCAACTATCCAAGGAGATGAACCATGATCAACCAGACCATTCAGGACGCGCTCAACGAGCAGATCAAGCACGAGCTGGAGTCGGCCTACCTCTACCTCTCGATGGCCGCCTACTTCGAGTCGGTCAACCTGCAGGGCTTCGCCCACTGGATGCGGCTGCAGCACCAGGAGGAGACCGCCCATGGCATGAAGCTGTTCAACTACCTGAACGACCGCGGCGGGCGGGTGCACCTCCAGGCGATTGAGCAGCCGAAGACCGACTTTCAGTCATCGCTGGAGGTGTTCGAGCAGGCCCTGGCCCATGAAAAGAAAGTCACCGCGCTGATCAACAACCTCTATGATCTGGCGATTAAACAGAATGACCACGCGACCCAGATTCACCTGCAGTGGTTTATCACCGAGCAGGTCGAGGAGGAGAAAAACGCCCAGGATGTGGTCGATAAGCTGAAGATGGCCGCCGATCATCCGGGCGCGCTGTTCCTGCTCGCCCAGCAGCTGGCCAGTCGCATGGCCGAGGCTGGATAAGCGGCAGCCCACGAAAACGCCGCATGGCCATCGCACAGCCATGCGGCGCTTTACATTTCCCCCGAACCCCCAACCCCTCGCCCACTACGCCGCCAGATCGCGCCGATTGAAGTGCGCCAGCCCGGCTAGGCCCGCCAGCAGCCCGACGCCGATCAGCAACACCGGGTGCCACCAGGTGACCGCGCCGCGCATCAGGGCCGACGCCAGCGGCGCGTATTTGAACAGCGAGATTGTGTTGAGAAAGCGCAGCGACTCGCTGGCCGCGCCGATCGTGTTGAACAGATAGAACACCACCACAAGGCCCAGCGCCGCGCCGCCGCCCGCCCGCCCGGCGCTAAACCACACCGAGGTGAACATTCCGATCCCAATGCAGGCGAACCACAGCGCCGCCCCCAGGCTCTGGGTCGCAATTACGCGCCCCCATTTGATATCGGTCTGCTGGAAGATTTGATCGGCCAGAGCGATCGCGCTAAAGATGATCGCGCTGAGAATAACAATCATCAGCACCGCGCCCAGCCAGCGCTCAAGATAGTAGCGGGTGCGGCTGATCGGGCGGCTCAGGGCCAGCTCGATCATGCCGTTTTCGATGTTGCGAGCGATCGTGCTGCCGACGAAAAAGGCCAGCGCGCCGCCAAAGATCAGGCCAAAAAACGATCCATACAGCTGGAGCGAGAGAAAGGGCATGAACCCATCCTCGCTACTCAGCGCTTCCATCCCAAAGATTGCTCTGGCGGCAGGTGAGCTGGCCATCTTTTGAAAGCTCTCCATATCAAAATCCTGCCCCAGCACGCCGATTAGCATAATCAGGATTAGCAGGTAGCCGCCAAGTGAAAGCAGGCCAATTTTGTTCTCGCGCAGGGTCGCGCCAACAATCGGCAGGCCCCGGCGCAGGCGGGTGGATTTGCCAGCGGCGTGCGCCGAAGCGGTGGCTGTCGTAGTCATTCGAGCCTCCTAAACTACTGGTAAAACTGCATAAACACATCTTCCAGCGGCGCCTCGGTGGCGCTCAGGCGGGTCACATCGTACTGGCCCAGGGCTTTGATCAGACCATCCATCGAGCCGGTCATCCGCAGCGTGTAGCGATGGCCGCTGCCGCGCAGGCCGCTGTACTCGGCGCTGATGATGCCCGGCAGCGCCTGCACCAGCTCCAGCGGCTGCGAGTCGACAAACTCGATCTGGACAACCTGCCCGGCTTTTTCGCGCAGGCTTTCGACGGTCTCGACCGCGACCAGTTCGCCGGTGCGAATCACCGCCACGCGCCCGCAGATCTTCTCAACATCGCTCATGATGTGCGAGCTCATAAAGATGGTCGTGCCAGCGGCGGCCTGCTCCAGCAGAAAGCTGTTGAAGGTCTGCTGCACCAGCGGGTCCAGGCCCGAGGTTGGCTCGTCCATAATCACCAGCTCGGGCGCACACATAAAGGTCTGGGCGATCGCGACTTTCTGGCGCATGCCTTTGGAGTAGCCCTTGATCGGGCGCTTCAGCTCGATCTCGAAGCGCTCGACCAGCTCGGGCAGCAGCGTCGGCTGAGCGCCCTGCAGGCGGGCCTGGTAGTGCAAAAAGTCGCTGCTGTTGCCGCTCAGCCGCACATCGCCAGGCAGGTAGCCGATCCGCCCGAGAATTGTTTCGGGCTGCTGCTGGGCGTTGCGCCCTAGCACCGTCACACTGCCGCTAGTCGGCCGAATCAGATCGATCATGCAGCGGATCGTGGTGGTTTTGCCGGCGCCGTTCGGCCCCAGAAACCCAAAGATTTCGCCCTCCTGCACCACGAACGAAATCCCGCGAACCGCCCGCACCGTGCCATAGGTTTTGACGAGGTTGTCGACGACGATTGCTGCAGCCATAGCGCCTCCACTGGTAGATAGCGTTCAGTAGTCCGTTTTTTGAGCTATTCATAGTATATATTTAGGTTTACCTAAATTATATTTCAGTACCCCATTTGTCAAGAGTGGATTGCATGGACTTTGGGCGGAATAGCGCCGCAGACTGCGCCAGCGGCGGCTCAATCGGCCGCAAAATCAACCCCGCCGCTGCATCAGTAGAGAAGATATCGGATCGCAGCGGCCACAGCCCACAGCTGAAGCGCCGCCGAGCTGCCTCGGAGGCCCAATGGATACCTATTTCATCTCGGTCAAGGACATGCCCGCCAGCGAGCAGCCCCGCGAGCGGCTGCGCGACTATGGCCCGCACGCGCTATCGGACGCGGAGCTGCTGGCGATTCTACTGCGGGTTGGGGTGCAGGGAATGAATGTGATTCAGCTGGCCCAGAAGCTGCTGCGCGATCACGGCGGCTGGCGCGGGCTGCAGCAGATCGCCTTCGCCGATCTGTGCAAAGTCCACGGCATGGGCGCGGCCAAGGCCGCCCACGTCAAGGCCGCCATCGAGATCGGGCGGCGCCTGCTGCTGGCCGCGCCCGAAGAGCGCCTGCAGATCACCTCGCCCGCCGATGTGGCCGGGCTGCTGCAGCTGGAGATGAGCCATCTGGACAAGGAGCATCTGCGGACAGTCATCCTGAACACCAAAAACCATGTACTAAAGATCGAAACGGTGACGATTGGCTCGCTCAACAGCGCCGGGGTGCGCATCGCCGAGGTGTTCCGCGAGCCGATCAAGCTCAACGCGGCCGCGATTATCGTGGTGCACAACCACCCATCCGGCGACCCCACGCCCTCGCCCGACGACGTGCTGCTCACCAAACAGCTCATCCAGGCCGGCCAGCTCCTCGACATCGACGTGCTCGACCATCTCGTGATTGGGCAGGCCCGCTGGGTGAG
>DAOTUS010000304.1:0-38491 GCA_034437415.1 Herpetosiphonaceae bacterium | reverse complement strand
TGTAGATGTAGGGCAGCAGCCGATAGCGCAGCGTCAGATAGGCGCGGGCGATATTCTCGGTGCGCTCGCCGTAGACCCACGGCTCGGCGGGCCGGGTTCCCGCGCACGAGTGGCCGCGACAGAACGGCAGGAATGCGCCCAGCTGAACCCAGCGCGCCCACAGCTCCGGCGTGGCGTTACCAAAAAAACCGCCGATATCCACGCCGCAGAACGGCACGCCCGAAAGGCCAAGGTTACAAATCTGGGGCAGGGTCATCTCCAGATGTTCCCAGATCGCGGTATTGTCGCCGGTCCAGAGCGTGGCCCAGCGCTGCATGCCAGCGTAGCCCGAGCGGGTCAGCACAAACGGCCGCTCAGCGGGCCGCAGCGCCAGCAGACCCTCGCGGGTGGCGCGGGCCATCAGCAGCCCATAGAGATTATGCACCTCGGCGTGGGTTGTGCGCTCGGCGGCATCGCCCTGCGGCGCATCGAGATCGATGGTTCCGCCATTGCCGCCGCCCTCGCTGAAGGGCAGATCGAAGACGGTCGGCTCGTTCATATCGTCCCAGATGCCGCGCACACCCATCTCTAGCAGCGCCCGATGCTGCTGGCCCCACCACTCGCGAACGGCGGGCCGGGTGAAATCGGCGAAGGCGCTGTCGTCGGGCCAGACATAGCCGCTGAACAGGCTGCCATCGGCGCGCTTGATGAACAGATCCTGCGCAACACCCTCGCGAAACACCGCGTACTCGGGATCGGTTTTGACCCCTGGGTCGATAATCGTGACCACCTTGAAGCCCTCCTGGGCCAGATCGCCGAGCAATTTGGCCGGGTCGGGGAAGCGCTCGTTGTGCCAGGTGAAGACCCGGTAGCCATCCATATAGTCAATATCAAAGTGAATGGCATCGCAGGGAATATTGCGTCCGCGCAGCTGCGCCGCCAGATCGCGCATGGTCTCCTCGGAGTCGTAGCCCCAGCGGCTTTGGTGATAGCCCAGCGCCCAGCGCGGCGGCAGCGGCGTGGCCCCAAGCAGCTGCTGCCAGCCCGCCGTAACCTCGGCCGGAGTTGGCCCAAGCACAACATAATAATCCAGGTCCGGGCCAGCAGTTTTCCAGGCCATCAGGCCAGGGTCGGTTGCGCCGATATCGAACTCCGAGCGAAATGATGTATTGAAAAACACGCCATAGGCCAGCTCTGGCCGCAGCGCCATGTAGATGGGGAAGGCCGCATACATTTCATTAACTCGGGCGGTATGCGGGTTCTCGGGGTCGGTGGTCCAGTTAAGATATTGCAGCCCGGTTTTTTCCAGCAGCCCAGTCCGTTCACCAAAGCCATAAAAATGTTCATCGGGGGCAATTACTTTAGCAGCGCTAGTCGCAGCTGTATTGGTGGCAATTGGTTCTGCATCAGCGCAAAAAATAATCCCCGCTGTGGTAATAAAACGAATGGTGCCCTGCATGAGATCGAACACCACCTGCATGTCTGATGTGACGATTTGAACAATCCCTGGATGCTGATCGACGATTTCCCAGCTTGTTTTTGCCCATTCGCGATCATCGGGCGTAACTGCCCACGAACGCCGTGGCAGCGCTGCTGCAGTGCTGGATTGTACACGCACAATCCGGGGAGTACATACCACAACCCGTAGTTGCTGATGGTGTTGCGTAAATACAACACTGCGATCATCTTGACTTGTCATGCTCCACGCGGCGAGGTTTTGTTCCATGATAATCTCCTGCTAAGATTAATTCTGGCTTAAATAAACTCAAAATATTCAAGCAAAGCTGAATTACTCTGCACAAATATGATTTACTTGACAGTAAACAAAAACATGTGTACGATAGAGGTTATAGGTATAGAGATGGGTCTAAGGTGTACATAATAAAGATCATGGAGGCTACCAATGGCGGAATTTACGTTATGGACACCAGAAGAGATGCAAGATCGGGCGAAACCAAAACGTGCTCAGCAGCGTGAAAATCGTGAGCGCGCGCTTGCCGAGTACGGCGAACATTTTAAGAACGCACAGCCTGGTTTCGGTGGTCAAGTCGTTCTAGGCGATGAAGAGGACAAACGTAAAATTCGGGCGCTTGTCCGTGAAGCGGCAGGCCGTAATAATCTTACGCTTCGTTTTCGCCCAATCAAAGACAAAAATCGCATCGAATTTCTGGTGATCGATCAAGAAAAGCAATCTACTCCCCGAACGGGCGGTGCGCGTCGCGGTCGACCTAAAAAGAACCCCAGCAACGAGTAAATCTCGGATTGCAGCAAAAAGCCCCGTGGTACGCTACCACGGGGCTTTTTGTTCGTCAAGTTCTTATTCTGCGTCGGTGCTTTCGCTTGCTTCAGCAGCAGCTTCCTCGGTGGTTGGCTCTGCAGCCACTTCAACCTTCGGATGTGCCAGCGACATCAAGACAATATCGCCCTCAACCAGAATTTCTACATCGTCGCCAACCTGAAGGTCGCGGACATAGATATGCTGATCGAAGTCGGTCAGTGTGGTGATATCAACGGCGAACTGGTGCGGGACATTGGTTGGCAGGGTGCGAACCAGCAGGCTTGTTACCAGCTGATTGAGCAGCGCATGGCCTTTATCGACCAGTGGATTCTCACCGTGAGCAACCACCGGAACTTCAACCTCAATTGGTCGGTTGACATCGACAACTTTGAGATCGGCGTGAACCGGGCGGCCCGTCACCGGGTGGCGCTGCAGCTCCTGCAAAAAGGCTGACTGTTTCTTTTGGCCGGGCATGGTGATTTCAATCAGGCCGGTGAAGCCAGCTTTGTTGATGATGCGCATAAATTCGCGCTCGTCAATCTGGGCTGGATATGGCTCGATGCCACGACCACAAATGCCGAGCGGCAGAATGCCTTCTTTGCGTAACCGCTTTACGTACTTGCCAGTAATCTCACGGGGCTGCAATGCCAGGGAGAGAGTTTCGTTTGCCATTTCTAAAAAGCTCCATTATTGTTGGAAATTGTATCTTCGCAAAACTAAGCTAGTCTACCATAAACTAGGGTTTGGGACAAATCTGGGCCGAACTGAACCCACGCTATTAATCCAGGTAGCCGCGCAATTTCTTGCCCAGATGCGGATGGCGCAGCTTGCGCAGGGCCACCGCCTCGATCTGGCGAATGCGCTCGCGGGTAATGCCGAACTCAAGCCCGACCTCTTCGAGGGTGCGGTAGCGACCATCTTTCAGGCCATAGCGGAGCTGAATAATCTTGCGCTCGCGCTCGGGCAATTTCTGCAGCACTTCTTCAATCTGTTCGCGCAGCATGGTCATCGCCGCCGCATCAACCGGCGTGGAGATACGGTCGTCCTCGATGAAATCGCCCATGCGGCCCTCACCCTCCTGCCCAACCGGCATCTCCAGGGAAAGCGGGTGCATGGAGGCTTCCAGGGTTCGGCGGACCTTGGAGGCCGTAATCCCCATCGCGTCGGCGATCTCTTCGGGAGTTGGCTCGCGCTGCATGGACTGCTGCAGCTTATGCGAGGTGCGCTTGACCTGGCTGATCGCCTCGCCCATATGGACGGGCAGGCGAATGGTGCGACTCTGATCGGCGATCGCCCGCGTGATCGCCTGGCGAATCCACCAGGTCGCATAGGTCGAGAACTTATGGCCTTTGGTGTAGTCGAATTTCTCAACCGCCCGCATCAGGCCAATGTTGCCTTCCTGCACCAGATCCATCATCGTCAGGCCATACGAGGTGTATTTTTTGGCAATCGAGACCACCAGCCGCAAGTTGGCCTGAATCAGGTGCTGGCGCGCGGCCCGGCCGATATCGACATAGCGGCGCAGCTGCTGGCGATCGGGGTGGCTGAGCGTGCCATTATCGTGGAGCAGCGTATCGCTGGCGGCGTGCGCGGCCTCCATCTTCTTGGCCAGATCAACCTCTTCGGCGGCGGTGAGCAGCGGCACCTGCCCAATTTCCTGAAGATACATCCGCACCGGGTCATCAAGTGCGATATCCGACAGGTCAGGCATACCACCGGCGTCAGCATCGTGGTCGGCATCATCTAAATCAAGATCTAAATCGCTTGACTCTTCAGTATCGATAACTTCAATGCCCGCTTCATCGAGCTGGGCATATAAACTTTCAAGCTCTTCAATATTGGATTCCGGCTCTGGCAATACACTCAGAATATCTTGAATTTTGAGACGATTCTGGTTTTTGGCAGCAAGTTCAAGCAATTTATTAATCATCGGAATAATGCTCCTCCGTATGTGAGTCGCAGCGAGCAGCGCATCGCCAAGGCATAGCATAGATCGCCGCGCCCTAGCAATTCAGCTTGGAGCGCGGCGAATAATTAAGCAAATAAAATGTGGTCTTTGCCACTCGTGTCACTATAGCACTGCATTAGGGGCATCGTCAACCCTTTTAGGTTGACATTAGGGGGAAATTAAGCAAAAAGGTCGTCAACATCGTCTTGGGTTTGGGTTGCCGAAACCGGGACTGGCGCGGCATGTCGCTGCGGGCTGCTGGTAGAGCTATGGAGCATTGCTTTGTAGAATTCGCTATCGTAGGGCCGGGTGCGAATGACCACCGGCATCGGTACCGCGTGGCCCAGAATCATCGCCTGCTGCCGTGAGTCCAGCGATGCCAGCACCGCCTTTAGGCCTTTAGAACCGCTTACACCAGTGAACACCGCGTCGATATCTTTATCATCGTTGAGCAGCGCGGTGATCCGCGAGCCAAGCTGGCTCATCACCTCGTTGTCAATCGACGACGGCCGCTGATCGACCACCAGCAACGTCACCGAGTATTTGCGCAGCTCGCGGGCGATTGTGCCAAAAGTGGTTTGCCGTGCGATTGCTGGATTAAGAAATTTGTGGGCTTCTTCAATTGTAATCATCAAGTGTGGCGGTTTGTCAGCAGGATTCTTACTACCTTCAAACTTATTCATCTTTTCAAGCCACAGATTATGAATACGCCGGGTCAAAATATTTGCTACGAGCATATAGGCCAAATCGCCATGGTATTTGCCAAATTCTAATACTACGGTTTTTCCTATCAGCAAACTATCAATTAGTGTCGATATTGATGAAAGATTAGAGTTCTTTGATACAAATCCAAGACGTTCAACGGCAATCAATTTACGACGTAGTGCGGAAATAGAGGCCATATTTGCCCCAGACTGATCGCTAAAGTCCTTTAGTGCTTCGGTATCCATCGCAAGAATTTTACTAATCCACGATTTACCAAGCTTCTCAACGCAGATATAGGCAGACTCTGCAGCCGTTGCATTAAGATTCAACACTTCTTGTAATAATAGAATATCTTCAACTTGAATTTCATCCAATGAGATCGTAATTTCTCCATCATATGGAGCTTTACGCTGTCGCGATGAATCAGCATCAAGTGTAAAAATCATCACTTGGGCACCAAATAATTGGCGTAAACCCTTTACTTCAATATTTGTGTTTTCGGTGGTGCCGCTCCAGCCATACTCCGAGTGCATATCGAAGATCAGGTTGCTGGCGATTTTGTTTTTGATCACGCCGCAGAGCAGCAGGCGGGTGAGGAACGATTTGCCGGTGCCGGACTTGCCGAACACGCCGTTGGAGCGCTCGACAAAGCGATGCAGGTCCAGACAGACCGGGATATCCATATCCAGCGGCTGGCCCATCTGAAACTTGCCGTCTTTTTCTTCGCCAAAGACCAGCCCAAAATCATCTTCGCTGGCCTCGTAGATTGGGGCAAAGTGGGCGGGAATGGTTTTGACCGGGCGCAATCCCAGCGAAACATCTTCCGGCAGCATGAGCTGAGGCGTGATTTTGAAGGTGCCATAGGTGGAGCGCCCGGCCAGAATCTCGGCCAGCAGCGGGTTGGCGTCGCCGGGCGGATCGGCCAGAATCGAGGGGCTGGTGGCGGCCAGCTGCACGTCGGTCAGGAGCGAGAAAAAGCGATTCTGGCGGCCCTGGACCACCACAAACTGCCCAACCCGCAGACGCTCCAGATCATAATCATCGTCAAGGCGTGCGGTCAGACCCTCCAGCAACGAGCCGCTGGTGACAAGGCCAATTCGAGTGGACTCAGGCATAACAGTTCTCCACGGACAACATCGCTGTTGAGGATAGCACACATGGGCCAAATCGCAAAGTTCGTAACAGCCTCAGCCTCTGGCTAACGACCTGCTGTACTGGGAGGATTCCGAGGCTCAGGCGGCGGTACTGGCGAGCTTGCCCAGGGCCTCGAGAGCCAAGGCCGTGGTGAGTGCGGGGGCGCCATCGTAGTTGGGCCTAAAGCTGAGCCAGGCGGCCCAGGCCGGCCAGGACCCATCGGGCTGCTGCTGGGCCAGCAGGGCGCTGAGATACGGGGCCAGGGTGGCCGCGTCGGCGCCACAGTTTAGCAGGGCGACGGTCAGGCAGGCCAGGTTAAACGCCGCTGGCTCGGCCGCTGGCGCCGCCAGCTCGTGCAGAATAGTCTGCTGCAGGCGCGGCAGCGCGGCCTGGAGATCGCTGACGCCACCATCGGCCGCCGCCCGGCTGAGACAGTAGATTAGAAAATGCGGCGACAGGCCATAGATTGTTGAGGCAGAATAATCGGCGCGCTGTACCAGATCGACCAGATAGGCCACCGCTCCCGGCAGCGGCATCTCAAGCAGGCCAAAGCAAAACACGAGATTGGCGTTGACCAGCGCATCGACCTCTTTGGCCAGCGGGCTGTCGGCCAGCTCATTGACATCGATCCAGGTGTAGTAGGGACCGCCGGGCTCCTGCTCATTGCCCCACAGCAAGGTATAGAACGCCAGATCGGGGCGCTCGCCGGTTTCGATCAGGCCAGCCATCGCACAGCACGTATCATCAAGATCGGCGGGGATGCGCCAGTCGCCGCGGCCCTCGTAGTTCCAGGCGCCACTATCCTCCCGCTCGGCCAGCAAAAACGCCGCCGCCCGCGCCTGCAGCGCCGCAATCCGCGCATCGGCGGGCAGGAATTGGAGCGAGTGAAGCACAAAGCTGGTGATGTAGGGTGATTTGGCGTAGGCCTCAGCGTCGCGCAGATCGAGATGGGGGCTGGCCAGCGTGGGCCACTCGCCCGAATCACGCTGGTTGACCTGCAAAAACTGGAGGCCGCGCTCCACGCTGGCGGACAGCTGCTCAGATGATACTCGCAAGCGGATCCTTTACTGCTACTCAAGGCGAAAGAGGTCACCAAACCCGATCAGGGCGACATACACCAGGGTGCCGACAATCAGATAGCTGCCGACGGGTCCAAACGGCTCGCGGCCAGTCGCATACAGCACGCTGCCAATCCCCAGCGCCTGAACTGGCACCGAATGAATGATGCGCCTGATGCCAGGTTTCAGGAAATACCAGATTCGCTGCACGCTGGCCTCCAGATGGCGCTGAATCGCTGCTTAGGCTTCATGGTAGCACGAAAACTGGTGGGTTTCTCAACCAAGCCTAAGGTTTGGAGTACGTCGGCGAGGGATGAGCATGCTATAATCGGCACAGGCCATCTCGAGTGGCCGAATCTGCTCAGCATAAGGAGAAGCGCGCCATGACTGATGCTTTCACACCATTACCTGGACTTATCGCCAGCCGTGAATGGGGGCTGTTCGGGCCGAACACATATGCTCTGGGCGTTGATATTGGTGGCTACGGCCTGCGGGCGGTCCTGGCTGACATGCGCGGCACCCATGTTGTCCACCGGGCGGCCGACCTGCGCCCAGGCTCAAACGCCACCATGGTTATGGACGATGCGGTTGCGATGGTCCAGAGCCTGCTGGCCGAGGAGCAGATGCGCCCCGACCATCTGGTGCGGATTGGGGTCGGCTTTGGCGGGCCGGTCGATGCCGCACAGGGGATCACCCGCCGCTCGTATCGCATGGAGGGCTGGGAGAATCTGAATGTGCGCGAGCACTTTGAGCAGGCATTTGATGCGATGACGCTGCTGGAGAACGACGCCAGCCTGATCGCATTCGGTGAACATATGTTTGGGGTCGGCCGCGATGTGCGCGACCTGTTCTATCTGCACCTGAGCAGCGGGGTTGGCAGCGGTCTGGTGCTCGACGGGCAGCTGCATCGCGGGGTCACCACCAGCGCCGGCGAGATTGGCCACGCCCGGATCAGCAGCAGCAGCGACCGCGAGGTCGAGAACCTGCTTTCGATCAGCGGGCTGTTCCAGCGGGCCAGTGAGCTGGGGCTGAAGACCGATGACCTTGAGGTGCTGTTCGCCGACGGCGCGGCCGGCCAAAAAACCATCGGCGAGGCGGTCTCAATCCTGGGGCTGGGGCTGGCCGGGATTGTGCAGCTGCTCGATCCGGCGATGCTGGTGCTGGGCGGCATCGTGGTGCGCAAGGGCGGCGACAGCCTCTGCGCCAAAGTCCAGGAGCAGGTCAACGCGCTGATCTCGCCAACGCCGCCGCGCCGAATCCCGGTGGTGCAATCTTCGCTCGGCTACAACGCGGTGGCGATTGGCGGGCTGGCGCTGGCGCTGCATAGCCTCAGCCAGTAGCTGGCGCCCGCATCAACCAGAGCAATTCGGGCACCCGTTGGCCGCTCAAGCGACACCATGCTTGGGCGGCCTGGCCTTAACCAATGAATAGCACAATCTATATGGTGACCGGGGCGCCTGGCTCCGGCAAGTCGCTGGCGCTGGAACATCTCCTCGCCCGGCGCAGCCCGTATCTGGCGTTTGATATTGACTGGCTGGCGGCCCCGGCCTCGCAGCTCGTCCGTGCTGATATTATGTCAATTTCAGCCACCTGGCCAGCCTACAACGCCATGTGGTTTGAAATCCTCCACTCCATGCATAAAAATCATCGGCAGGCGATCTTCTTCTCGCCGCTTGACCAGCGCGATCTGGCGCTCTGCGGGCCACCAGCGTGGTGCGAGCGGATCGAGTGGCTCCTGCTTGACTGCGACGATGGCACCCGGCAGACCCGCCTGACTCGACGCGCCGGATGGACTGCGGCGCAGATTGATGAAGCCGTGGCTGACGCCCAGGTGCTCCGCGAGCAGATCAGCGTGCGGGTGGATACCGGGCTTTCGACGCCCGCCGAGGTTGCCGACGCCATTCTGGAGTGGGCTAAGCGCCCAGGCTAGCGGCAGGTCAGGCAGATTTCCCGCAACAACAAACCCCCGAAGTGGCGACGCTGCCACTCCGGGGGTTTTGGTTAGACCGCAGGATTTAGGTTTTATTCATCTTTGCGCAGAGAATTGTTTTGGACCGGAATGGCGGGTCCGGCGGAGTCAGCCGCCTCGCGCCCTTTGCGCTGCGGCTGCGGCGATGTCGCGGCATCGTGCAGCTGCGGTGGCATCGATGAGCCGTACTCTTTCCCGGCGTGGGTAGCCAGCGGATCGGTGCTGGCGTGGACCTGCTGGTCGGCCAGCATCGCCTGGTGGCCGGGGTCGCTGGCGGCAGCTTTGGCCTCGGCGGTTATGCGCTCCATCATTGGGGAAATCTCTTCGATCAGATGCTGGTGCGTTGCCGCAATTTCGGCGTTAACCGCCTCGAAGTGCGCCCGGTTCTCCTCGACCGTCTGGCTGACATTCGGGTTATAGTCCTCGCCACCAGGGCGATCGAGAACGCCATCGGCAAGCTGCTGCTCGCGGTTGGCGGACGGATTGGCCTGAGGATTGACCGGAACGGCATCTGCCTGCGTATGATCACTCATGGCTGTGCTCCTTTCTGAGCGAAACAACTACGTTGCTAGCATGCAAGCGGCGTGCCGTTAGCGCTGGCGGGCCTCCCACTCAGAGCGCAGCATGCCCATCTGAACCAGATCAACATACTCGCCGTTGGAAAAAATGTGTTCGCGCAGGCGGCCCTCGTGGATAAAGCCACACTTTTCGTAGGCCGCAATCGCCCGTGGGTTATCGCCAGCGGTGGTCAGGAAGATGCGCCGATAGTTCTGGACGCGAAACGCCCAGCGCAGCAGCACCATAATTGCATCCGAGCCATAGCCTTTGCCAACATACTCGGGGTCGTAGATGCCGATGCCGAACTCGCTATAGCCATCGCGGCGACTGCTGTGGTGCAGGCCAATCCCGCCAATGACAACCCCAGCAACCTCGATCACAAAGTGGGTTTTTTCTTCATCGGCCAGTTGTTTTTCGAAACTTTTCTCCCAGGCCGCGAACGGCTCCGGCTGCCAGTTACCGTCGCCCTGCAGCACCAGCTCGACATTCTGCTCCAGCTCGTGGAGCCGCTTGAGATCTTCACGTTCACGGGCGCGTAAAATAACTTTTTCGCCTTTAAGCATTGGGGAAACCTCCAGATACGGAATTAATACAGCGCAAAGCTCGTGTGATTGTAGCTGGTGGCAGAAAAGGCAACATCCATCGCAGGGCGGGGATTCCGGTCGGCGGCAGTGCTGAGAGATTGTGGCTTGTGGGGGAGACGGCGGGCGCGGAGACCCGCCGTCCGAAGGGGATTTGGTTCTAGGCGATCTCAAGCACCCGGCCGAGGGCAAACTTCAGGTAGCGGCCTTCGAGGAAATGGGCCGGAACCGGGTGGTCGATGGCGTGGCCGGCCTCGTGGATCAGCGCGAGGCGCAGGTTGGCGCTGGCGGCGGCCTCGCCCAGCATTGTGCGGAAGGCGTCGGGCGAGAGCTGGCTGGTGCAGCTGGCGGTTGCCAGCAGGCCATCGCGGGCGACACAGCGCATGGCCAGTGCATTCAGCTTGACGTAGGCCCGGGTGGCGGCGTGAATATTTTTCTTCGAGCGGGCAAACGAGGGCGGATCGAGAATCACCAGGTCGAACTGCTCGCCGCGCTGGATCACCCGGTTGAGGTAGTCGAAGCAGTCGCGGGCCAGAAAGGTGTGCTGGTCGCCAGCCAGGCCGTTGAGCCGAAAGTTTTCGGCGGCGTCCTCGGCGGCGGCGGCGGCGATATCGACGCTGGTGGTGCTGAGCGCGCCACCACGGGCCGCATACAGCGAAAAGGCGCCGGTGTAGGAGAAGCAGTTCAGGACCGTGCGCCCGCTGCTCCACCGCTCGATCGTGTGGCGATTCTCGCGATGGTCGAGGAACAGCCCGGTCTTCTGGCCCTCGTACAGGTTGGCGATCAGGCGCAGCCCGTGCTCCTCGACCACCAGATCACGGGGCGGCAGCGCGCCCCAGAGCGCCTCGATCTTGCCGGTCTCGACGTCGTCCTCGGCATCGGCCCGGCGGCGCCGCACCACCCCGCGCAGCCCTGGCACGACCGTGCGCAGCGCCTCGACCACCAGCGGCACCAGCACATCGACGCTGTCGGCGTAGGTCGCCAGCACCGCATAGTCGTTGTAGAGATCGACGGTGATCCCCGGCAGGCCATCGCCCTCGCCGAACAGCAGTCGATAGGCGCTGGTCGGCGTCTGGCGCAGCGCCGCGCGGCCCTTCCAGGCCAGCTCGACCCGCTCGCGCACCCAGAGCGCATCCGGCTCGGCGTAGCTCGAGAACAGCCGAATCGCAATCGGCGAGCGGGTATCCCACAGCCCATACCCGGTCCAGCTGCCCGACTGCGCTCGCACCCAGGTTCCCGAGGCGAGCCGCACGCTCGGCGGCACGTGGTCGCGGTAGACCCACGGGTGGCCCGCCGCCAGGCTGGCCTTGAGATGGGGCGGCAGGGTGATGGTTGGCATAATATATTTGGCGGTATTCACGATTTTTGTATCCACAAACACGCCCGCAATCCATTGACAGATTCGCGGGCGCTACGTCAGAAAGGCCGCTGGCTACAGCTCGACTGTGCCCACGTTAGGCTGCTCTACCAGCGGCAGAGTCAGCGCCAGGCCATCGCTATTGGGCGGCGTGCCGCGCTCCAGCGGGTTGGTGATGAAGGCGATCGGCAGCACCTCGTCCATGTGCTTCACCGGAATAATCGTCATTTTGCGCCGCACATTGGCCGGGACATCGTCGAGGTCGCGCAGATTTTTGGCCGGAATAATCACGGTGGTGATGCCGGCCCGGTAGGCGCCCAGCACTTTTTCGCGCAGGCCGCCAATTGGCAGCACCCGCCCGCGCAGCGTGATCTCGCCGGTCATCGAGACATCGCGCCGGAGCGGCCGATAGGTCAGCGCCGAGATCACCGAGCAGGCCAGGGTAATGCCGGCCGAGGGGCCATCTTTGGGCACGCCGCCCTCGGGGACATGGATGTGAATATCGACTTTCTCAAAGCGCTTGCTGTCGATGCCCAGCCGTCGCGCCGAGGCCCGCGCATACGAGAGGGCCGCCTGGGCCGACTCCTGCATCACATCGCCAAGCTGGCCGGTCAGGGTGATCGTGCCCTTGCCATCGACCACGGCGGTCTCGATCGCAATCACATCGCCGCCGTTCATCGACCAGACCATGCCGGTGGCCACGCCAACCTCGTCGCGCTCCTCGACCCGGCCGTAGTCGTAGGGCGGCTGGCCGAGGAAATCATCGAGCATGCCGGGCACAATCCGGTGAGGATAGTTCTTTTTCTCGGCGACCCGGCGGGCCACCTTGCGACAGATCGCCCCGATCTCACGTTCCAGGTTGCGCACGCCGGCCTCCCAGGTGTAGGTACGAATCAGCGCCCGCAGCGTGTCGTCGGTGAACTTGATCGGGTGGTCGTGCAGGCCGTTGGCCTCCAGCTGCTTGGGGATTAGGAACTGGCGGGCGATCTGGAGCTTTTCCTCTTCGATATAGCCCGGCAGCTCGACGATCTCCATGCGGTCCAGCAGCGGCTCGGCGATTGGGTCGAGCATGTTGGCGGTGGTGATGAACATAATTTTCGAGAGATCGTAGGGCACGTCGAGATAGTGGTCGGCGAAGGAGCTGTTTTGCTCGGGGTCGAGCACCTCCAGCAGCGCCGAGGCCGGATCGCCGCGAAAATCCGCGCCGAGCTTGTCGATCTCGTCGAGCATAAAGACCGGGTTGACCGTGCCGGCATCCTTCATGGTCTGGATGATCCGGCCGGGCATGGCCCCGATGTAGGTGCGGCGATGGCCGCGCACCTCGGCCTCGTCGTGGACGCCGCCGAGCGACAGGCGCACAAACTCGCGGCCCAGCGCATCGGCGACCGAGCGGCCCAGGCTGGTCTTGCCGACGCCGGGCGGGCCAACAAAGCACAGAATCGGCGACTTGATCTTGGCGCCAGCCAGCATGCGCACAGCGATAAACTCCAGGATGCGCTCTTTGACCTTCTTCAGGCCATAGTGGTTGCGGTCGAGCACCCTGGCGGCCTCGGTGAGATCGCTGGTATCCTCGCTAGTTTTGCTCCACGGCAGATCGAGCAGCCAGTCGAGGTAGGTGCGGATCACGCTGTACTCGGGGGCGATCGGCGGCATCATCTCCAGGCGGCTGAGCTCTTCCTCGGCCTTGGCCTGAACCTTGGGCGGCAGATCGGCCAGCAGAATCCGCTCGTGCAGATCGCCAAGCTCGCGGGTGAGCGGGTCTTCCTGTCCAAGCTCGGTCTGGATCGCCTTGAGCTGCTCGCGCAGGAAAAAATCCCGCTGCGAGCGATCGACCTCTTTCTGGACCTGGTTCTGGATCTGGTTCTCCAGCTCCAGCACATCAAGCTCCTGCGACAGCATCAGGCTGAGGCGGCGCAGGCGCTCCTCGACATCAACCATCTCCAGCAGGATCTGGCGCTTGGCGACATCGAGCGGCAGGGTTGAGGCGATCAGGTCGGCCAGCGGGCCGGGCTCGTCCACATTCAGGGCCGCGACAAAGGCATCGTCGGGCATTGTGCGGCTGAGCTTGACCACTTTTTCATACGAGGCCAGGACACCGCGCATCAGCGCCTCGACCGCCAGCGTGCGCTCCTCAGCGCTGACAATCACCTCGACCCGGGCGTGCAGGCTGGGCTCGGTCTGGGTCCACTCCAGCACGCGCATGCGCCGCCGACCCTGCACCAGCACCGACGAGGTGCCATCGGGCAGCTTCAGCACCCGCCCAATCGAGGCCTCGACACCGATCTGATACAGCTGTTCGGTATCGCTCTCGTCAACATCGGATGAACGTTGGGCGACGACCAGGATGGTTCGCGCTTCGGCCATCGCTTCTTCAATCGCCACCAGCGATCGTTCGCGATTCACAAACAGCGGCACCACCATTTGGGGGAACAGAACCGAGTTGATCAGCGGCAACACCGGGAGTTCGTTGCCGTTATCACTGGCACTGCCACCAAATAGCACTTCATCACCAAACATCAAACGACCGTCATCTGCCATGATTTGATTAACCCTTTGCTAGCAACAATGCCGCGGCCCAGGAGGGCGAGCGCGGCGTAAAAGGCATTATAGCACCATGAGAAAGATCGGCTGATCAGTGCTGGCTGAGGGCGTAGGCGAGGCCGCTTTGCAGGCTGGCGCGGGTGACCAGGCTGGAGAAATCCATCTCCAGGGCCACCAGGGTCTGGGCGACCTCGGGCCGAATTCCGGTCAGGACAATCTGCGCCCCGAGCAGCCGCACGGCGCCGGCGGCGCGCAGCAGCGCGTTGCCAACCACCTCGGTGATCACCGGGACCCCGGTGATATCGATAATCAGCACCCGCACCTGGTGGGCGGCGATCCCCTGAAGCAGCGCCTCGGCAATGCTCTGCATCCGGCCCTCGTCCAGCGCGCCGATCAGCGGCACAACCATGGTGAACTGGTCGAGCGGGATCAGCGGGGCCGACAGCTCGCGCAGGGTCTGCTCCTGGACCTGGAGCAGCGCGGTCTGCATCGCCTCGCGCTCGCGGGCGGCCGCGTGTTGGGCGGTGATATCGCGAATCACCGAGCCGAGGCCAAGCGCGGCGCCGGAGCTGTCGCGCATGATAAAGCCAGCAAACTCGGTCAGAATCCGCCGACCGTCAAGGCGCACCATCCACATCTGCTGGCGCCAGGAGCCGACGCGGCGCAGCACCGGCCAGATCTCCTCGACAAAGCGCTTGTTGTCCTCGGGCAGGAAAAAGCTGTTGGCGAGACGGCCAATCAGTTCGTCAGGCGACTGTGCGCCGAGCAGCGTGAGGGTGGCCGGATTGACATACTCGATCAGGCCCTGTTTATTCGAGATAATCACGGCATCGTTGGCGGTGTCGACGACCAGCTTGAAGTGGGATATCTCGGCCAGGGATTGGGTGAGCTGCGCGTAGTAAAACGCGCCAATCTCCTCCACCGCCTGATCGAGCAGCGTGGTGTAGAAATCGATCGCCGCGGTTGCGCCGCCAACCTGCCCAACGATGGCGCGGACCGAGGCGCGGGTCAGGTGTTCGCGGAAGATCGAGATGATATGCAGGGCCTCGTTCAACGGCAGACCGTGATCGACCCCGGCAATAATCCCCTTGACGGTGCGCTCGACCATGGCCGCCGGATCGTTGTGCAGCCAGCCCTCCAGCAGCACCTGGAGGGCGCCGTTGGCGCTGCGCTGCACCACCTCCAGCGGCAGGTCTCGGTACACGCCAACCGAATCCTTGAACTCGCTGGCGATCTGCGCCGCCAGCTGGGCGTGGTCGGTCTGGACAAACTCGTAGAACGCCGTCCGTTCGCTGGGAGGAAGAGAAGATGCGGGCATAGTGACCTCTTAATCAACCAATGGCACTAGCTGGGGACGGCCGGCGCCGTCGTTCCAGTAGAGCAGCTCGGCCAGCTCGTAGCCGTTGTCGTTGCGCAGAATCTGGACAAAGTTGAGCTGAACCGTGCCGCGCAGCAGCTGCGTCGCCGGATCGATAATCGGCGTCCAGGTGCCCGTGTTGAGATAGCGCGGCTCGTCCAGATTGGGCTGAAGCGGAAAAACCTCGGCCTTGTGGGTGTGGCCAAAAATGTAGAAGCGCGCCCCGGCGCCGGTGTCACGCCGCAGGATCGCATCGATCTGACGGGCGGCATCGCGCAGTTGGTTTTCCGGCTCGGCGGGCGGGCGGAAGGTCGCTCGCTCGCGGTAGAGCAGGCCGAGCAGCCCGGCGGCAAAGGCCAGAAACGCCCGCAGCGTGTTGCGCATCCGCCGCAGCGCCGTAAACATCAGCGCGATCGGCGCAAACACCAGCAGCAGCGGCATCAGCGGATCGAGCACGATCTGGCGGGCCTGCTGCCAGCGGCTGGTCATCGAGGGGATCGCCGCCAGCTGATCGATGGCGACCAGGGTGTCGAGCGCCAGGCCGGTTTTGGGCGCGTAGGCCGCCACCACGCTGCGCTGATAGTGCTGGCGGCGATCGGTGAGCTCGCCCGCGCTCAGGCCACTGGCTTTGCGCAGCACCTTGACCAGCATCTGGCCCTGGTAGAACAGGGTCAGCAGGCCGCGCACCGGCTTGTTGCGCAGCGCCCAGGCGACATAGCGGGTGACCGGACGGACATTATCGGCAAACGAGTCGCCCGACTCGATGTGATTAAACACATAGCGCACGAAAAACGATCCCAGCGGCAGCTCGACCAGCTGGCTGTCGATCGGGCCTTTGTTATCCCAGTCGAGCGTGCCATCGGCGGCGCGATTGGGAGGCAGAATCGGCTCCATCACGGTGGCGAACGAGTTCAGCGTATCGTACTGCTGGCCGTGCTCGGCATAGAACAGGCCCGGCTCGTAGATAAACCACGGATAGAAGTGGATCGCGGCGCTCAGCCCCGGGGTTTTAACCTGCTCCTCGATCAGCTCCTTGAAGCGCTGCTGGGCGCCGGGCCAGGTCAGCTCGATATCGTGATTGCCGATCACCACATCCAGCCGATTCTGCGGGTCAGCCTGCAGGAACTCGCCCAGGGCGCGAAAAAACTCGGCGTGGCCGCGCGCCACCCGCTCGATCCGCCAGACGGTGGCGCGCTGGTTGGTGCTTAGCCCGTTGAACGGCTTGCGGCGCTTGAGATGATCCTGCACCTCTTTATCCTGATAGGCGGGGTGAGCTGGCTCCGGCAGGCCTTTTTTATCGAAGGGCCGGCCGTCGATCTGCAAAAACTCAAACACATCGCCGAGCAAAATCAGGCGCTGCGGGCGCTGGCGGGCCTGGCCCTGGGCGGCGAGATAGCGGGCAAAGCGGTGGAACTCGGCGTCGAAGAAAAAATCCTCGCGGGCATCGTAGCGCCCGGTTGTGCGGCTGTAGCCATTGGCGAGGTGGAGATCGCTGACAAACACAATGTCGTGCTCGCGCTGCTCAATCGGCATCCGGTCAGGCGTGGGGTCGGACATAGATCCTCCTTCTTCACCAGAATCGGCGGGGCTGGGCTAATTATACGTGATTTGGGGTTCGCCAGGCTCACCCGCCGGGCTGGGCGTGGGAATAATCCACGAAGGGGACGGATAATCCACGAAGGCCACGAAGGGGCACGAAAGAAGCTGGGTTGGGCTGATGGTCTGCGCGAGCAGGCATAGCGCCGCGCCAGGAAACCAGCAGATCCGATGCAATCGTTCCCATGCTAGACTGGCGCTGACTCAGCTTGAGAATAATTAAGGAGAGATCATGACAACTTTAGGCGCAGCGGTGGCTATTTTCGAGAATGGGCGGCTGCTGCTGACCAAGCGGGATGACTGGGAGGTCTGGTGCCTGCCTGGCGGCGGCCTGGACACTGGCGAGACGTTCGCCCAGGCGGCCGTTCGCGAGGCCTTCGAGGAGACCGGGCTGCAGGTGGCCCTGACCGAGCTGATCGGGGTCTACTCGCGGCCGCACTGGAATCGCAGCGGGCTGCATCTACTGCTGTTTGCCGCCGAGGTTGTCGGCGGCACGCTCAGCCCCAACCCCGCCGAGGTGATCGAGGCCGGCTACTTCGACGCCGACACGCTACCCGCGCCGCTGATGTGGGGCCACACCCAGATGATCGTCGATGCTCTGCGCGGCGCCCGCGGCGTGGCCTGGACCCACAACGCCCGCTGGCACCACCCCCGCGACCTCTCGCGGGCCGAGCAGTATGCCATGCGCGACGCCTCGGGCCTGCCCCGCGCCGAGTTCTACCAGCGCACCTTCACCCCGCTCGACATGCACGATCAGACCCTGGAGGCGGGCGGGTAGCCTGCGGCTAAAACAAAACCACGGCGCTCATTTCTGAGTGCCGTGGTTGATTGGTGCCACCTTCCGGGCTCGAACCGGAGACCCTGCAATTTTCAGTCGCATGCTCTACCAACTGAGCTAAAGTGGCATTGGTGGGCGATGAGGGACTCGAACCCCCGACATTCTCGGTGTAAGCGAGACGCTCTACCAACTGAGCTAATCGCCCAATGGTGCCCAGGGTGGGACTCGAACCCACACGACTTTTAAAGGTCACTAGGCCCTCAACCTAGCGCGTCTGCCAATTTCGCCACCTGGGCGGGTGTATTTGACGTAGGCGGGATTATACGGAAAACTGGCCCATTTGTCAAATGTTTCGCGCCTCGCTCGGCGGATAGTCGAAATCGAAACCCGCGCAGCGGGGAATCGACCGGCGGTGGAGCGACCACGATTCAGCCTCAGCCGCGCCTGGCCAGGGCCAAAAACCACCAGCAATTCCAGCACAATGCCAACACTCACCAGCTAGAATCCGCCTAAACCAGCGTGGTATAATGCTCGATGCAGCCGCGTGCTGCCGATATTAACGACACACGAGGTATTACAATGTTTAAGTGGTTAGGGAAATTAGCGGGCGACCCGAACGCCAAAGTGGTCAAGAAAATGCAGCCACAGGTGGACGCGATCAACGCCCTGGAGTCCCAGATTAAAGCCCTTTCAGATGACCAGCTGCGCGCCAAGACCGCCGAGCTGCGCGCCAGCTTTGTTGAGATGACGGCCGACGAACGAGCGGCGCTCGACCAGCGCTTTGCCACCCGCAGCCGCCACGACTCGACGGTCGAAAAAGCCTACCAGAAAGAGCTGCGCGAGATCGAGGACGGCGCGCTTGATGAGCTGCTGCCCGAGGCCTTCGCGCTGGTGCGCGATTCGGCCCGGCGCACTATCGGCCAGCGCCACTACGATGTGCAGCTGATCGGCGGGATTGTGCTCCACGAGGGCCGCATCGCCGAGATGAAAACCGGCGAAGGCAAAACCCTCGTCGCCTCCCTGCCGCTGTATCTCAACGCCCTGGCCGGGCGCGGCGCCCACCTGATCACGGTCAACGACTACCTGGCTAAGGTCGGCGGCGGCTGGATGGCCCCGATCTACCACAACCTGGGGATGTCGATCGGCTACATTGCCCACGAATACTCGGCCATGTACGACCCAACCTATATCGACCCCAACGCCAAGCAGGACGACTCGCGGCTGGTCCACTGGCGCCAGTGCGAGCGCCGCGAGGCCTACGCCGCCGACATGGTTTATGGCACCAACAACGAGTTTGGCTTCGACTATCTGCGCGATAACATGGTCCAGCAGAGCGCGCAGCGGGTCCAGCGCGAGCTGCACTACGCGATCGTCGACGAAGTTGACAACATTCTGATCGATGAAGCCCGCACCCCGCTGATTATCTCCGGCCCGGCCCAGGAGTCGAGCAGCGAGTACGCCCGTTTCTCCAAGCTGGTGCGCAACCTGAAGCCCTCGACGATCGCGCCCGAGGAGCTGAAAAAGACCGGTGAGGAGGCCGACGGCGACTACTGGATCGACGAGAAGTCGCGCAGCATCACCCTGACCGAGGACGGGCTGGAGACGATGGAGCGCCGCCTGAGCCTGCCCGCTGGCGAGAGCCTGTACGACGCCAAGAACTACGAGATGACCCACTATCTCGAAAATGCGCTCAAGGCTGTGTATGTCTTCCATCGCGACCACGATTATGTCGTCAAAGACGGCGAGGTCATCATTGTGGACGAGTTCACCGGGCGAACCATGCCCGGTCGCCGCTGGTCCGATGGCCTGCATCAGGCGGTTGAGGCCAAGGAAGGCGTCGAGGTTCGCCGCGAAAACGTCACGCTGGCGACGATCACCTTCCAGAACTATTTCCGCATGTACCGCAAGCTGGCCGGCATGACCGGAACCGCGCTCACCGAGGCCGAAGAGTTCAGCAAAATCTACGAGCTCGAGGTCGTGGTCATCCCAACTAATAAATCGGTGGTGCGCGACGATTTGCGCGACCAGATCTATGCCAACCAGCAGGCTAAGTACAACGCCCTGGTCAACGAGATCAAAGAAAAGCACACGCTGGGCCGCCCAATCCTGGTTGGCACCACCTCGATCGAAAGCTCCGAGGTGATCAGCCGCCTGCTTGAGCGCGAGGGTCTGCAGCACAATCTGCTCAACGCCAAGCAGCACGAGCGCGAGGCCTACATCGTGGCCCAGGCTGGCCGCAAGGGTTCGATCACGATTGCGACCAATATGGCCGGCCGTGGCACCGACATTCTGCTCGGCGGCAACCCCGACGGTCTGATCGAGGAGAAGCTCCAGGCGCTTGGCACCACCAGCGCCGAGGCGACCCCGGAGCAGCTGGCCCAGGCCGAGATCGAGGCGCAGGCCGATGTTGAGGTCCAGCGCAAGGAGATTATTGCCCTCGGCGGGCTGCACATTATCGGCACCGAGCGCCACGAGGCCCGCCGGATCGACAACCAGCTGCGCGGTCGCGCCGGCCGCCAGGGCGACCCCGGCTCGTCGCGCTTTTTCCTCTCGCTAGAGGATGAGCTGCTGCAGCGCTTTGGCCGCATGGACACGGTCAAGAAGTGGATGACCCGCCTCAGCGGCGATGAGGACGATCTGCCGATCGAGGCCGGCTTGCTGGATAAAGCCATCGAGAGCGCCCAGACCCGCGTTGAAGGCTATAACTTCGATATTCGTAAGCACGTGGTCGAGTACGATGATGTGGTCAACAAGCAGCGCGAGGTCATCTACGCCGACCGCCAGGCGATTTTGAACGGCGAAGATATGGGTGATCGGATCTTCGATATGATCGCTGATGAGATCGAGATCCAGGCCGAGAATTATCTGGATAGCCCAGGGCTTGACCAGCCCGACCTGGACGGGTTTATGCGCCAGCTGCACGCGGTTGTGCCCCGGCTGAAAAAAGATGCCCCGGATTTTGTCAGCCAGCTGCGCGGCAAGCAGCCGGAAAAAGCGATTGAGCAGGCCCTTGAGACTGTCAAGACGGCCTACAGCCAGCTGACCGAGGAGCTGGTTCAGCAGTACAGCGACCTGCTCAGCCGCGATGTGCGCGTGCCCGGCATCACCGACCCCGCCGGGATTTTCCCGCACTTCGAGCGCCAGGAGATGCTCCAGGCGATCGATAAAGAGTGGATCGACTACCTGACCGCGGTCGATGAGATGCGCCAGGGCATTGGCAACGTGGCGCTGGCCCAGCAGGATCCGCTGGTAGCCTTCAAGCGCGAGGCCTACAAGATGTTCGACGAGCTGAAGGATAATATCCAGCACAGCATCGTCTATAACTTCTTCAACGATGCCGCCAACTGGCAGCTGCGTCTGCGCCAGGTTCAGGCCGAGGCCGAGTCCCGGCTGGCCGCCGCCCAGACCGCCGGTGGCTCGTCGAACGCCACCGAGGACGAGGACGCCCCGCGCACCCGCGGCCGGGTCACCACCCAGCGCCGCGACAACACCAAGATCGGCCGCAACGAGGCTTGTCCGTGTGGCAACGGCAAGAAGTTCAAGCAGTGCCACGGCCTGCCAGGCAAAGAGGCCGAGCTTAAGCTGATTCTGGCCGCCAACGGTGGCGCCGCCACCCCGAGCGTCGCAATGTCGGCCGCAACGCCCGACAAGAAGGGCAAAGGCCGTGGGGTCTCTTCGCGCTAGCCCGCGCGCAAGCCAGGGCTGAATCCAAGGGCAAAACCGAGGCGCAAAGATTGAACAATCTTTGCGCCTCGATTAATGAAACGGGTCTTGCTCACCCACGCTACACCAATCACCCAACTCTCTTTCCTCTTTTGCTTCTGCATGTACGGTTTTCAGACACTATGACGCAACGAATTGTCGTAAAACTTGGCACCAGCGTGCTCACCGATGGCACCGACCGGCTCCACCGCCCGCGCATGGTCGATCTGGCCCGCCAGATCGCGCAGCTTCGCGCCGCTGGCTACGAGGTGGTGCTGGTTTCGTCCGGGGCGGTGCTGGCCGGCTGGGAGCGGCTGGGATTTCCCAAGCGCCGCCGCGAGATGGCCCACAAGCAGGCGCTGGCGGCGGTCGGCCAGGGTCGCCTGATGCATCTCTACGGCCAGCTCTTTGAGATCTACGATGTCCCCGTCGCCCAGGCGCTGCTCACCCGCGCCGACCTGCGCGACCGTGTGCGCTACCTGAACGCACGCGGAACCCTGCTGGCCTGTCTGGCGGCGGGCGTGCTGCCGATTATTAACGAGAATGACGCGGTGGCGGTCGATGAGATTCGGGTCGGCGATAACGACACGCTCTCGGCGCTGGTGGCCAATCTGGTCGATGCCGACCTGCTGATTATTCTGTCCGATATCGCCGGCCTCTACACCGCCGACCCCCGCCACCACCCCGAGGCCGCGCTAATCGCCCAGGTTCCGGCGGTGACTGAGCAGATCTACGCGCTGGCCGGGGCCGCCGGGTCGCACCGCGGCACCGGCGGGATGCGCACCAAAATCCAGGCCGCCGAGCTGGCCACCCGCGCCGGAGCCGGCATGGTGATCGCCGCCGGCAACACGCCCGATGTGCTGATCCGCCTGCTGGCCGGCGAGCCGATCGGGACCTACTTTGCCCCGGTCAGCACCCGGCTAGAGAGTCGCAAGCGCTGGATTATGGCCGAGAAAGTGCGCCACGCCCGGATCGTGATCGACTCTGGCGCCGTTGACGCGCTGCTCAACCAGGGCCGCAGCCTGCTGCCCGCCGGGATCATCGCGGCCGAGGGCGAGTGGCGGCGCGGCCAGACCGTGCCGATCGTCACCGCCGCCGGGCTTGAGATCGCCTGCGGCCTGACCCAGTACGCCGCCCACGAGGTCGCCCGCATCCAGGGCGCCCGCTCCAGCGAGATCGAGGCCCGGCTGGGCTACTCCTATGGCAACGAGGTGATCCATCGCGATGATATGGTGATTACGTAGTAGCTGTTAGCTGACAGCTAGTAGCTAGTGTTTAGGTCATTCTAATGCGATAAACCTGATGAAAAAGTAGTGATCATTGCGCATTGCAATGACGTAAATGGAGCATCTATGACTCATATCTATCTGATTCGGCACGGGCAGGCGGTGGTGAACGTGCAGCCGATTATTGGCGGCATGCGCGGCGACACCGGCCTGACGCCCCGTGGCATCGAGCAGGCCGAGCGCCTGGGCGAGCGGCTCGCCGCCACCCGCGAGCTGGTCGCCGACGCGCTGATTAGCAGCACGATGCCGCGGGCCCGCCAGACGGCCGGGATTATTGCCCCGGCGCTTGGCCTGACCCCCATCGAGGACAGCGCCTTCGTGGAGCTGAACCCCGGCGAGGCCGATGGACTCTCGTTTACCGAGTACGAGGCGCGCTACGGCAAGCTCAAGTTCAACCCGACCCGGCCGCTGTCGCCAGGCGGCGAGACCTGGGCGACCTTTTTGGAGCGGACCAGCGCCGCCTACGCCCGGATTAGCGCCGAGTACGCGGGCAAAACCGTGGCGATCGTCTGCCACGGCTGGGTGATCGAGGCCTCGTTTATGCATTTTCTCGGGCTGGTGCGCGAGGAAGCGCCCATGCTCGGCTTTCAGGTCAGCAACACCTCGCTGACCCACTGGGAGCAGTACACCCGCAACGACACGCTGCGGTGGCGGCTCGGGCGCTACAACGATGCCGTCCATCTGCACGCCGCCGTGCGCTGGAGCGCCGAAGGCTCGGCGGCTGGGGCCGAACATCCCGCCGTGCCGCTTGGCGATGATGACACCGTGCTGCGGGTGGATCGCGGCTAGCTATCGCGGAAAACGCCATGTGAATCGAAGTCGCTACAAGCCAAAGGGGATACCATGCTTGATGAGATTGGTCGCCGTGCCCGTGAGGCCGCCCGAGTGCTGGCTCGCAGCACAACCGAGCAGCGCAACGCTGCCGTGGACGCCATGGCCGATGAGCTGTTCGCCGACCGGTCCGCAATTCTGTCGGCCAACGCCGCCGATATGCGGGCGGGCGAGGCCGCCGGGCTGACCGCCGCGCTGCTCGACCGACTGCTGCTCAACACCGCCCGCCTGGAGGCCATCGCCAGCGATGTGCGCACCGTGGCCGCCCTGCCCGATCCGCTCAACGCGGCCTTCGACAGCGGCGTGCTGCCCAACGGCCTGCGGGTGGAAAAGCGGCGCGTGCCGATTGGCGTGATTGGCGTGATCTACGAGGCCCGGCCCAATGTCACCGCCGATGTCGCCGCGCTGTGCCTCAAGTCGGGCAACGCCGTGATCCTGCGCGGTGGCTCGGAGATCACCCGCTCGGCGGCGGCGCTGGGGCGGGCGCTGCGCTATGCGGTCGAGCGCGTGGGCCTGCCCGCCGATGTGATTCAGCTGATCGAGGACCCCGACCGCGAGCGCGTCCGCGAGCTGCTGACCCTCGACAAGTATGTCCAGATGATTATTCCCCGTGGCGGGGCCGGGCTACACGATTTCTGCCGCCGCACCGCGACCATCCCGGTGATCACCGGCGGGCTGGGCGTCTGCCACGCCTACGTCGACCACACCGCGCCGCTGGAGCAGGTCGCGCCAATCATCGTCAATGCCAAGGTCCAGCGGCCAAGCGTGTGCAACGCCCTCGACACGCTGCTGGTCGAGCGGGCGGCGGCGCAGCGGGTGCTGCCACGGGTTGGCGCGGCGCTGCATCAGCACGGCGTGGAGCTGCGCGCCGATGCCGAGGCGCTCCAGATTTTGCAGGAGACTGGCGAGCACGAGTGGAACGTCGTTCCGGCCGCCGCCAGCGACTGGGGCACCGAGTTTATGGCGCTGATTCTCTCGATTCGGATCGTCGATGACCTCGATCAGGCTCTGGAGCACATCGCCACCTACAGCACCGGCCACTCGGAGACCATCCTGACCAGCGACCACGCCGCCGCCGAGCGCTTTCTGAACGAGGTCGACTCGGCGGCGGTGTACGCCAACGCCTCGACCCGCTTCACCGATGGCGCGCAGCTGGGCCTGGGCGCCGAGATCGCCGTCAGCACCCAGAAGCTCCACGCCCGCGGCCCAATGGGCCTCCACGAGCTGACCAGCTACAAGTGGGTGGTGCGCGGCAACGGCCACATCCGCGAGTAGCGCCGAGAAAGAGCGATGCGATGGAGCAACGAGACCGGGTTTCGCCCGAGGACGACTATCTGGCCCCGCCAGACCTGCAGATCGCCCAGGAGCCGCAGCAGGCCCGCCGCCGCATTGTCCTGGCGCTGGTCTGCTTTCTGACGCTGCCGCTATGTGCCTGTTCGTTCAGTGATCTCGCTGCTCGGACGGACAGCCAGATGGTGAATCTGATTATCTATACGACCTTCGGCGCGACGTTCGCGTTTCCATTCTTTGTCCTGGGGCGCTACCAAAACCGCTCGATCAGGTCCGCCCTGGTCTGGACAGCGCTGGGGCTGCTGGCGCTGAACGTCACGTTGGTCGTCCTGGAAATTATGTTGCGTAAGCCAGCGTGTTGTGGTGGCTAATCGAAAATCTGTACGGAGATCAAAAAGCGCCCGACCTTCAACGGTCGGGCGCTTTCGATTCGGTGGAGAAATTCGCTGGCTGAGCCGCCGCATCCCGCTGGCTGAGCCTGTCGAAGCCCGACCCTGTGGCTTCGACAGGCTCAGCCAGCGCCTCAATACGCCGTATTCATATTCCAGCAGCCCCTTGATCATCAGCGTCAGGATCAGGCCGCTGGTCATCGGCACCAGCATCGACCAGAGCATATAGAAGAATGGGTTGGTCCAGTTGCTCTCGGTCTTCCAGCCCAGCCAGAAGCCGACTCGGAAGGCCGTCAGCCCACATTTTACTTGTATGATCACTCCGCTCCTTAAATCATCCGCTTCGTGATCTTCGTGACCTTCGTGGATCATAAAACACGATTCTCCCGAAGCTCTCATCCCTACCCCCACGCTCTCAAGCACCTCCCACCGAGTTTTGCGGTATACTAGCGAGCGATTTGCACAACCGATGTGCAAAGGGTTTGAGGATTAAAATGATCGCAATCTATCACCTCAACGCGGGCTCGAGCGGCGCTGAGGAGCGGGTTTTAGCCGAGACAATCGCGGCCACGCGCAGCCTGGCCTGGGCCGAGACCCCGGCGCAGGCCGATGTGTTTGTCGTCACCGGCCCGATCCCGTCCACCATTCGCCCGGCGCTGCTGAGCGTCTGGCGCGACTACATCGCTGGGCGGGCGCCCCTGATTGCGCTTGGGCGGGCCAGCATTGATGGCTACCCCTTCGGCCGTGGCGGGGTCACCGAAATCCCCGAGATTCAGATCGCCGCCAAGATCGATGGCGATCCGCCAACCGTCTCCGCAATTCAGGCCGGGATCACGCAGGCGCTGCAGGCGCGGCCAAGCCATTAGGGGAGCGCACTCAGCGGCGAGCAGCCGGCCACCGTGCCAGCCGTTCGATCCGGCTGATTGAGCATAAACTATGAACGATACAACCCGACAACTGATGAGTCTGCTCGTCTATCCTGGGCTGGCGACCATGCTGGCCCTGGGCCTGCTGGTGGTGCTAATCGCCCGGCTGGAGGCGCCTGGCGGCGGGCTGACCCGCGGGATTGCGGCGACCCTGGCCGGCAACGGCTCAGCCGCCCTGCTGGTCGCGGCCGTGGCGCCGCTGCTGGTGGCCGCATGGCTGCCCTGGCCGGCCGCGCCAACCGGAGAAACCCGCCCGCTGGGCGACCTCTGGCTGGTCTGGGCGGTGCTGGAGGGCAGCTATCTGCTGGCGCTGCTGCCGGGGCTGCAGAGCGCCACGCCGATGAGCACCCGCGCCGCGATTCGCGAGGCCCAGCTTGGCGCCGCCGGACGCATGGCGCTGTGGACCGCGCTGGGCGTGGCGGTCTGGGCCGGGGCAACCTGGACCCTCCAGTCGCTGGCCGCCCACAGCCTGGCCCTGCTGGCGGCGCTAATCGCCCTGCCGGCGGCGGTTGGCTGGGGGCCGTTCGCGCCCGACAACGGCCCGACCCCTGGCGGCGCCGAGAGCGAGCTGAGCCGCCCGGCCGTGCAGCTGGGCCAGTGGGGCCGGGCGCTGCGGGCCACCGTCACGCTGACGCTTATTCCGCTGCTGGCGCTGCCGCGAATGCCCAAGGTTCACTGGGGCGTCAACGTGGCGCTGGTGCTGGTGGTCGTGCTGCTGCTGGCCAGCATTGGGCGGGCAATCAATGGCAATAGCGTGCGCCGTCCACTCCTGGACGGGCTGCACTGGTGTTTTTGGCGGGCGCTGCCGCTGGCAGTCCTGGCCGGAGTTGTGCTTGTGGCTGGTCAACGCTGGCTGTAACTAAGGGGTTGGCTCTATGAGTGCAATTTATATTGAGGGACTGCGTAAATCCTACGACGCGGTGCCGGTGCTGCGCGGCCTGAATCTAAACGTCGAGGCCGGCCAGGTCTATGGGCTGCTCGGCCCCAACGGCGCCGGAAAATCCACCCTGCTCCATCTGCTGATGGGCTTTCTGCGGCCGGATGCCGGGCGGATCGAGGTGCTGGGGCTGGCGCCGAGCGCCGCCCATCGCCAGGTTGGCTATCTCCCCGAGCGGCTGCGCTACCACACCCACTGCTCCGGCCGCGAGTACCTGCGCTATATTGGTCGATTTGGCGATGAGCACGGGCCGGGGCTGCGCGATCGGATCACGGCGCTGCTGACGCTGGTTGGGCTGGAGGAGGCCGCCGACCGCCGGATGAAAACCTACTCCAAAGGCATGCTCCAGCGCATCGGGATCGCCCAGGCGCTGCTGGCCGACCCCGACCTGCTGCTGATCGATGAGCCGTCGTCGGGGCTGGACCCGGCGGGCCAGGTTGAGATGCAGGAGCTGCTGGTTGAGCTGCGCAGCCGGGGCCACACCATTTTTCTGTGCTCCCACCAGATGGATGAGATCACCAATGTCTGCGACCGGGTCGGCATTCTGGTGCGCGGCGAGCTGGCCGCCGAGACGTCGGTCGCCAACCTGCCCGGCACCGAGGGGATTATGATCACGCTGGTCGAAATCCCGGCCGAAGATCTTGACTATGGCCTGCGCGCCCTCGATCCGCTGATCACCCGCGAGGGTCGCCGGATTACCATTCCGGTCAACACCCCGGCCCTGCAGGCCCGGCTCCTCCAGCTCCTGCTTGACGAGGGCTTTACCGTCGCCACCCTGCAGCCAACCCTGGGCACCCTGCGCGATCTCTATCTGCACGTGGTCACGGGCAACGCCGCGCCGGTCGAGGCGACGCCGCAAGTCACCATGCCGCTACTTGATACACTGTTGGCCGAGGAGGAGAATCAATGACGCGCTATCGGCAAATCTGGGCTTGGACCCGCTTTACGCTCAGCGAGTATCTGCGCTCCGGGCGGGTTCTGATCGAGCTCGGCGCTCTGATTGTGTTTGCCTATATCTTTTTGCGCAAGCCCAACAGCGCCGCAATTTTAGATGCGACCCAGTTTTTTAGTATGACGGCGGTGTTCGTGCTGGCCCAGAGTATCTACACCAGCAGTGTGCTGATGAGCATGGGCAGTCGGGCGCAGGGCTACGTGGTGCTGGCCCGCCCGCTTGGCCGCAAAGGCTATCTGATGGGCCTGTTTCTGGTCGCGGTGATTATTGGGGCGATCAATTTCGTGCTCTGTTCGCTGATCGTCACCCTGATCAACCAGCCAATCCGCTGGAATTTTAGCATCTGGGGGGCAGGCGCACTGCCGCTGATTCTGGAGATCGGGATCGTGGCGGCCCTGGTGATGCTGCTCTCTGGGCTGGTGCTGACCTCGGGCTGGCGGCTGCTGGTGCTGGGCGTTGTGGCCCTGGCCTCGCTGGGCAGCGCCGACATTTTCAGCAAAGTGATCGCCCTGGACAGCACGTTTGGCAAGCTGCTTTCGGCGGTCCGCACGCTGGTTGGCATTCCGCTCACGCCGCTGCTGGCGGGCTTTGAGCTAACGACCCAGCGGCTGTATTCAACGCAGTCGCTGGCGATTATTCTCGGGCAGATCACCCTGCTGGTGGCGTTGCTGGCCTTCTCGATGGCGGCCTTTGATCGCCGCGATATTATCTTGAACTAGCACCCTTTCCTGCCAGCCCCCTGACGGACCCGAGGAACCTGTATGCCTGCTCCACTGCGAGTCGTGCCAATCCAAACCGCTGCCGAACGGCGGCGGTTTATCCATTTCCCCTGGCAGGTCTATCGGGGCGACCAGCCCGACCCGCTGTGGGTGCCGCCGCTGCTCAGCGAGCGCAAGGCATTTTTCGACCCCGCCAGGGGCGCGTTTTACCAGCACGCCGAGGTCCAGCTGTTCCTGGCGCTGCGCGGCCGCCGCGTGGTCGGCACGATCTCGGCTCACATCAACCACCTACACAACCAGACCCACCACGAGCAGATTGGGTTTTTCGGCTTTTTCGAGGTGCTCGACGATCCCGAGGCGGCCCAGGCGCTGCTGCAGACGGCGGCGGGCTGGGTCCGCGAGCGCGGCTATCAGGCCATCCGCGGCCCGATGAACTTTTCGGTCAACGACGAGTGCGGCCTGCTGATCGAGGGCTTCGACTCGCCGCCAGTGGCGCTGATGACCTACAATCCAGCGCGCTATATCGCCTACATCGAGCAGGCCGGGTTTCAAAAAGCCATCGATCTGTACGCCTGGATGATCGATGATAAAAGCTATCGCGGCGAGATGGTGGTCGATGGCGCGCAGCACAAGCTGATGCGGGTGATCGAGGCGGTCGGCAAAAAGGCCAATCTCACCTTTCGCACCTTCGACCTGCGCAACTTCCAGCAGGAGATCGATCAGTGCTGGGAGATCTACAACCAGGCCTGGGCGGGCAACTGGGGCGCCATCCCGATGACCAGGGCCGAGTTTCGCCATCTGGTCCACAGCTTCAAGCCTTTCCTCGACCCCGAGATTATGTTTATCGCCGAGGCTGACGGGAAGCCCGTCGGGCTGCTGATCGCCATCCCCGATGTGAATATTCCGCTGCGCCACCTCAACGGCCGCCTGCTGCCCTTCGGCTGGGCCAGATTTCTCTGGTACAAGCGCCAGATCGATACGATGCGGATTATTGTGATGGGCGTGCTGCCCCAGTATCGGCGCCGTGGCATCGATGCAATCTTTTATCAGAAGATCAAGCAGGCCGGGGTGCGGCGGGGCTACTTCAAGGCCGAGATGTCGTGGATTCTCGAGACTAACGCGGTGATGAACCACACCATCGCCAAGATGGGCGGCCACAGGTACAAAACCTACCGCATCTACGAGCTGCCGCTGGTCGCCGGGTATGGCGTCCCCGACCTGCGGGCGCCTGGACGCTAGGCCAAGGCTGCGGCTCGCTGCAACCAGGCTGGACCCGCAGCGTATCAGCCCCAGCGTCCGGCCCGGCAATACATATCGCGGGCGGGAGTTTTGACAGGAGGAGCCCATGGCAACCATCGCTGGCGTCGCAATTGAGACTACCCCGACCATCCTCGGCGGACTGCTGTTCTGGCTGAGCTGGTTCTTGTGGCAGCGCAGCCGCCGCTTTCTACGCGACTCGCTGCCAGCCACTGGCGAGGTGCTTGGCTACGAGACCAGGGAGAGCACTGGCACCGATGATCGTGGCAGGGAATATACCACCTATACCTATGCCCCGATCGTCCGCTACACCGACCTGAACGGCGTTGTCCGCGAATTCATTCCGAGCCTGTCGACAGGTAAAAAGCCCTACAGCGTTGGCGGCCCGGTCCGAATCCGCTATTACCCGCAGCAAGATGCTGACGCCCGCGTGGACTCGGTTCTGGCGATCTATGGGCTTGCCATCTTCAGCTTCAGCTTTGGCCTGATTCTATTCGGCGTGGGCGTGATCATTCCAGTGCTGGAAGTGGTGTTCTAGGAGCGCTAGGACACCCGCACGCAACGAACCAGCCGGTCGCAAAGCGCATCACGGATCCAGTCTGCCCGGCCCCGCTACCACGCAGCAGGTGTGTTTTGACGGGCAGATTGACTATGTCTATAATAGGCATCCCTTTGAAAGCAAGGGGATTTTTTTAGAGCTGCGACGGCGCCTATCCGAGGGATAGAGGCCAACTTACGTGAGAACAGAGGACAACCATAGTGTCTACCGATCTATATGATCCGATGATAAATCGCCACATTGAAGCCAGCATGGATCGCATTCGCCAAGATTTGAGCACAGCGATGCCTCTCACCGCCGCGCCGATTGATGCCTGGATGCGCGATCTGGCGGGCGATCTCCCCCCGGCGGCCTATTTCACCCATCCGCATGCATTTCCGATGCTGCTGTTGCCGTGGTGGCTGGCGCAAACGCTGGCTCCCGCCCCAGACGCGCCGTTCCAGAGCGATGTGATCTACTCCACAATGAACGGGTACTACTATATCCGCATGATCGATAACCTGATGGATGGGCATGCGACTGGTGAGCTGCCGCTGCTGCCGGCCCTGGGGTTTTTCCACACCCGCTTTGCCCAGCCCTACTACCCCTATTTCCCAGCCGCGCATCCGTTCTGGCCTGCGTTCGAGGCGATCTGGTTTCAATCGGCCGACCAGACGATTCAGGATGGGCTTTTTGAGACGATTGATCTGGCCCAGTTTATGCAGATCAGCGGCCACAAAGTTGGCGCCGGCAAGATCCCGCTGGCGGCGGTCTGCCACTATTACCAGCGCCCCGATCTGCTTGCGCCATGGACGGCGCTGTTCGAGCTGCTCGGCTGCTGGCATCAGATGTTCAACGATCTGTTTGGCTGGCAGAAGGATCTGAACAATCAGACCCGCACCTTTTTCCTCTCTGAGGCCCAGCGCCGCAAGCAGCCGGATGAGCCTGTCATCACCTGGGTTATGCGCGAGGGAATTGGCTGGGGCGTCGAACTGCTCCAGTCATGGCTGGAGCAGCTGCGCGAACAGGCAGATCTGCTCGGCTCGCCAGCGCTGAGCGACTATCTGGCCCAGCGCAGCCAAGCGCTGAGCGCCCAGCACGCCACCATCGCCCAGGATCTGCAACAGATGGCGGCACTTCTGCGCGCCGCAGCGAGGATCAAAGACTAGAACTATGCCATCAATAGCTACCCATCCCACCCTTTTCCACAGCGCCCAGCGCAGTCTAGAGCAAGCAGTCGCCATGTTCGCCCAGGCGGGCCTAGAGGCGCGCCCTGGCATTGCAGTCCTCCAGGGCGAAAATTTGCTCTGCTACTACGATTTTTCCGATCAGAATGTGTATGTTTCGTTTTCCGAGAGCGCCGATGCCGAATCCCGCCTGCGTCGACTGCTGCTGCGCTCATTCTTATGCTGCGCGAACGACGCCGAGCTCGTGCAGTTTCTCCACATCTTTATACCCTACGTTGTGGCCCACGAGCTAACCCACCATCTGCGGCAGCGCTATGACTTGTTTAGCGCGGACGCCTGGCACGAGGAGTGTGTGGCCAACGAGTGCGCCAGCGCGCTGGTCAAGCCGCTGTACAGCGCCGCCGATCGGGCGTTTGTCATGCCAATTCTCAAGCAGAGCATGACCACCCTGGCGGCGCAGCTGGGGCTATCCCCGCAGCATATGCTTGCGCCCAGCGCTGCCATTGGCACGCTGAACGAGCAGATGGCCTATATGTACTATCAGATTGGCTGGCTCTACCGCGATCTGTGTGCGCCTGTTTCGGGGAGCCTAGCGGCGTGTGTGGCCCAGCATTTTGCTGAGCCGCTGCCGCACTCTGCCCAATTGTCAGAGCTGGTGGTTGGTTAACATGATCGATGCTAGCGCTTCTGCCGCTGTGAGCCAGACGCCGCGCGTTGTTCTCCCAGGAACGGATTGGCAGGTCTGGCGCTGGGCGGTCTTGCGCAGCGCGGGCTTCCCGGCCGACCTTGTGCGCTCGCTGGCGGCCCCAACGCTGGCGGCGGCGACCAGGGCGCTGCTGGCTGCCGAAGCAGACCTGGAGACGCAACGCCACGCCACGCTGAGAGAGTTGTATGGAGCACTTCAGCAGCACGAGCAGCTGCGCCCGGCGATCAATCGCATCGGCAGTCGCAAACCGGTTCTGGTCACGGAGGGCCAGTATCCTGCGGCCGCGCTGGCCCAGATTGAAGCATTTAACCGCGCCCACGAACAGCGGATCCAGGCGCACGCTAATGTATCACGCAGTGCGGAGGCCGATCACCTAACCATCAAGACTGCCCTGCGCACAATTGCTAGCCGCCCTGATTTCCAGGAGGCGGTGATCTGGCAAAACCGTCAGGCGTATACGCTGGGGATTGACTGGCTCCTGCGCCATCCTGAACGCTGGAATACGCAGGCCGGGCGGAGAAAGGAGCGGCTGATCGCGATCTATACCCAGCGCTACTGTGTTAAAAACGACACGATTGGCTTTTTTGGGCCGCTGGCCTGGGCCACGTTTGGCCCGGATGGCCCAGCGGTAGATTTTCAGCCCGGCCCGACGCTGCTGCGCTCCCGGGCGGTCTACTTTGAAAACTGGGCGATTGCCGCCCTGGCCCGCCAGCTTGGCCAGCGCCCAGAGCTTAAGCCCTGGCTGCGGCCGCACCGACTTCCCCTCACCTATCTGAGCGCCGCAACGCTGCACTTTCCGTATATGGCCGCGCTGGTACAGAGTGGCAAACTGCCGGCAGCATTCGCAACCACCACGATCAAGCTTTCGCCAGCCCAGCGGCAGGTTCTGGCCCGTTGCACTGGCAGGGATACCGCCCAGGCAATTGCCCGCACCCTGATCGCCGATCCCGCCAACGAGCTAACTGATGCCGCTGAGGTGTACGCGGTGCTGCAGCAGCTCTGCGCGATTGGGGCGATCGACTGGACGTTGCATGCGCCGCCCGCCCTGCATCCCGAGCAATCCCTGCGGGCAGCGCTGGAAGGCATCGAGGATCCCGATCTGCACCAGGAGGCAGTCGCACCGATCCAGCGGCTGGAGCAGGCGCGGGAGGCTGTCGCCGCCGCCGCTGGCAGCCCGCAACGCCTGCTTCACGCGCTGACCGAGCTTGATACCAGCTTTCACGAGCTTACCGGACAACATTATGTCCAGTCGGCCGGCCAAGCATACGCGGCGCGCACGCTGGTGTACGAGGATTGTCAGCGCGACTGCACGCTAACGCTGGGGCCAGATCTGCTGGCTCGGCTGGCGGCCCCGCTAGAGCTGGTTCTGACCAGCGCCCGCTGGTTCACCCACACGATTGCCCAGTCCTACCGCGCGGCGTTCAAGGATGTGTACAACCGCCTGGCGGCAACGGCAGAGGGCGGCGCGGTGGACATGCTAACCTTTGCCGGCGAGATTCTGCCCCTGCTCCAGCATACAGCCTCGCCGGCGATTGTCGCGGCGACTCAGCGCTACCAGCAGCTGTGGAAGGCTGTACTGGCACCGTCAGCAGAGGTCAGCCGCTGTGACTATCGCAGCGCCGATATCAGCGCGCGGGTTCACGAGCTGTTCGCGGCGCCGCATCCAGGCTGGCCAATGGCGCGCTACTGTGCGCCTGATCTGCTGATTGCCGCCAGCAGCCCGGCGGCGATCAACGCAGGCGATTATCAGCTGGTGCTCGGCGAGCTGCATCTGTTTAATGCGCTTAGCACCTCATGCTTTATCGCCGACAGTCCAGCCGATGTTCGGGCGACGCTGGCCCAGCACCTGCCGACGGCCTGCATTCGACCTGCCACCGCCCAGGGCCAGACCATCCAGCGAACTGCGGCAGTGCCCGCCTTTGACCGGGACCTGTGCCTGGAGTATACCGCTGCGCCCGCCGCGCCCGAGTATCGATCGGTAATTGCGCTTGCCGAGCTGGTTGTGGTCGATCAGGATGGCAGCCTGCTGGTGCGCAGCCGCGATGGCCGCCTGTGCCTTGATGTGGTCGAGTTTTTTGATTTCTGGCTCTCTAATCAGTGTCTGGCGCTGCCCGCGCTGCATAGCGCTGGCCGTTCGCCGCGCCTGAGCATTGATGGTGTGGTGGTGGGACGCGAGACATGGCGTTTGTCCGCCGAAGCCTGCCCGTTTGCCAGCGAGCGGGCGGTTGATAAGCAGTTCGTGGCCGTCCGGCGCTGGGCTAACCAGCATGCCCTGCCGCGCTTTCTGTTCGCAAGAGTTCCAACTGAGCAGAAGCCGATCTATGTTGATCTGGACAGCCCGATCTATCTGGCGCTGCTGGCCAAAGCCATCCGCAAAACCACGGAACTGCACGGCCCTGAGGCGATTATCAGCTTGTCTGAAATGGTGCCGAACCTTGATCATGCCTGGGTGACCGATGCCGCCGGCCAGCACTACACCAGCGAGCTGCGGCTGGTGAGCGTCGATCCGCGCCCGTGGCGGGCACCTGAGGAAACCTTGTATTCTAGCGTAAGGAGATTCCCCAATGACTGATATTCACGTCCTGGTTGGTAAAGCGCTATCCGATCCCGAGTTTGCCCGTAAGTTGGTCGAGCAGCCGGAGGCCACGCTGCTCGAAGCGGGGGTCACGCCCACCCCGGAGCTGCTCGACATTCTCGGCCAGCTTGATGTCGCGGCCCTTCAGCGCCTGGCCGGCGCCTTTGGCGAAGGGAAAGCCGCGTGAACGACCAGGCCGCCGATCTTCCCGGACAAGAACCGACCATCCCGCTGCCCAGCGATCGGGCGGCCGGCTGGCAGATTATTGACCGTCTGCTCGATCAGCTGCCCAGCCCACTGCTTCAGCAGGCGATCATGCTGCGCCACGTGATCGCCACCCGCTATGCCGTTGACGGACAGTGGCATCATGTGTTGTTGCATGACGAGGATGCCCCAGCGCTGGATCTCCACGCCTGGCTGCTCCGCGATCTGCTGCCTGAATCGGCCGATGTCCAGCGGCTGATCCGGCACGGCTTTGCCGGGCTGGGCCTGCTGTGGTGCGCAACCATCCTCAGCGACCTGATCGACGAGCCCGACTCGATCTTTGATGCGGCATTTCGCCCGCTGGCCCGGCGGCTCACCCAGCTCGCCCGGCCCCAGCTGCGGCGGGTGTGTCCCGCCGAATCGCCCTTCTGGCAGCACTATCCAGCCACGCCTGCGCTCACCGACCTGCCGTATCTGGGCGCAGTGCTGGCGGTCTACGCCAGCGCTCGGCTCGAACTGCTGGAGCCGCTGCACGAGATTAGCCTTCAGATTAGCGCGATCTTCCAGACCCGGCGTGATGTGACTATGATCCGGCGCGATCTGGCCTGCGGCAGGTTGACGCCACCGATTCAGCACGCCCTTGAGTCCGTCGGGCTGCCCCTCGATCCGCCCTGGAATCCGCCGCAGGTGCTGGGAGCACTGGTGCTGAATGGGGTTGTCCCGCGGCTGGCCGCCGAATGCCACACGCGACTTGCCAGCGCCCAGCAGCTTGCCAGCGACCTCAAGCTGGCAACGCTCACATGCTATCTGAACCGAATCGGTGGGCTAATCGATGAGCTGGGCGCTGTATTCTCGCTCCTCCCACTGCCCAAACCGATGGACACGCCGCAGCTCGTGATTGCGCAGCCCTTTGACAGCAGCGCACTGGCCATCACGATGGCGCAGGGCTATCTGCTCCAGGATCGATCGTTTCAAGAGAGCTGGGAGATCCAGCGCCAGGGCATGTTCGGCAAGCCGGAAGTTGTCGCCAGGGCCTTTCCAGCGGGGACGATTATCGAACTGTTGATTAGAAACGGCGAACAGCTGCCGGAGGAGGTGGACACAGTCTGCGACCTCCTGCACGCCAGCAGGTTCTCCTACTACCATGATAGCGGGGAAATCTTTCCCGATGGCGATGACCTGGGGCTAGTTTTGCGCCTGCTGCGCTACTCAGCGCGACCTGAGCAGCAGCGGGCGCTGCTGGAGGCTCCGCTGGCCTGGATGGAGGCCGGCAGCACTGCCGCCGGCGTTCTCCCGGTCTGGTTTCTGCCACCCGATGAGGAGTTGCAGGTAGTGTTGTGGGGTGATACATGTATCACGGTGCAGGCCCAGCTCGTGCTCGGTCTGCTGGATTTCGATGCCAGCCGCTACCAGGCGCAGATCAGGGCCACCACGCTGCATATCTGCCAGGCGCTGGCGCGCGTGGGACTCGCCGCCAACCACTACTATGTGCCGCTCTACAGCCTCTGGATTTTGGGGACATTAATCGCCCGAATGCTGCCGCTGGCCGCCGATCCTGCGCTTGCGGCCAGCCTGCGCCCGACCCAGACCTGGCTGGCCCGACGGCTGGAGCGCGAGCTGCGGCGGCCGCTCAGCTCGGCGCAGGATTGTGCGCTGCGGCTATTAGGCAGCTGCGCATTGGAAATCGCCCCTGGCTTGCGGGCGGGATGGCACACCCGGATTATCAAGCTCCAGCGCTACGATGGATCGTGGGATGCCGAGCCGCTGTTTATCACATCCACCCGTGGCGGAATGCCAATCTGGTATTCCAGCCATCTGGTGACCACCGCAATTATCTATCACGCCCTCTGCCTGACCGCAGCGGCGGAGCAGGATCCCTCCCCGGTTCGCTAACCAACGGCGCCGCGCTGCATCCAGCGTTTCCGATCACCCTCGGCTATGCATCGCGCAGGGTTTGGAGCGCGGCGTAGCCGAGGGCAGTCGTCGTGGAGCGGCTCCCGTACCAACCCGCCAGGCCGCCACGGGCGCCGGTGATGAACAGCGGCTCATCGCGCCAGCTCCCATCGTAGCGCTGCTCGGCGATCAGCAGATCGGCCCAGGCGGCGCAGCGTCCGTCGCGCCGATCGAGGGCGTGAGCGGCCAGAATGAGCAGGGCGGCGTCCTGGGGCGTGGTTGTATGTAGCGCCGCCTGATCCAGAGCGCGGCCGAGTGTTGCGCCCGCCGCCGGGATGAGCGCCGCAAGCTGGGCGCCGACATCGCAAATAGCGCCCAGCCGCCGGAGCAGCGTGGCGAGCGCCCAGAGGGCGTAGAGCGGGGCGTAGTAGCGATTGGCGCCCAGGCCACGCTCAAGGATCAGGGCGCCCACCGACTGCGCCGCCTGCTCGATCAGCGTGCGATAGCCGACCGGATCATAGTCCAGCAGGCCGAGAATCAGCTGGGCCTGAACGGTGACGCAATCGTCACCCCAGAGTGCGAGCGGCGCTCCCGCGGCCGCGCCACCGAGCGGCTGGAGCCAGACCGGGATTGTGCCCAGCTCGGCAAGCGCCCGCTCCAGCAGCCGCAGCGGTGTCTGAAGCAGCGCCCGGTGCTCCGCTGGTTGATCCGAGTAGGAGAATAGGCGCAGCAGCAGGCCGAGGTCGTCGGTGTCAGGCGGCAGCAGGCCGGGCTGGTCGAAGTAGCTGAACCCGTTGGCCTGGAGCAGCGCGAAGATCTCGCTGACCTGCGCGGCAAGCCGATGGCCGTGGCGGCAGAGAATTTCGACGATCAAGCCCGCTGGAAAAGGCTGGCCGACCACGGCGGACAGGCCGAGCAGGCCGGTGCGCTGCACGTCCCAGCTCTCGCGAAAGCTCAAATCCGCCAGCAGGAAACCCTCGGCGGCCAACACAGCCTCGGCTAGCGACTCCGGACGGGGCGCGAAGGCGAAGCGGCGGCCAACGGACACCTGCGGGTTGGGTGCCCTAAGCCTCAAGCGCGCCACAAGCCCATCGATCCCCGCCCGCACCTCGGCGCAGTCGGCAGCGATCGAGCGCAGCCCTGCGGCGGTGGCCGCCTGGGCCGCATCGTCGAGCCGAGCGTGGCATTCGCGGCCAAGCGCCGTCATAGCGCCGCCAAAGACCAGCGCGCCAAGCAGCCACTCGTTGCTTGGCGCGCTGG
>DAOTUS010000303.1:0-2924 GCA_034437415.1 Herpetosiphonaceae bacterium | reverse complement strand
CAGCACGGTGAACGCAATCTGGCAGCAGTGCAACGGGTCTTCATGCGCCGCTTTGATCAGGCCATCAATCGCTTGGGGCTGGGGTGAGGTCCCGAACGACTTTGCACATGCCCTGCCCCATCCACGCGGCCAGCCACCCGCCCCGCGCTTCAGCGCTGGTCTTCGCCCGTGACGAGTATCTTGGTGGTCGGTCCCTCATCACCGCCCTGCCCACCATGCTGGCGCTCCTGGCGCAGCCCAGCGCCCCGCCCTCGCCCGAGGATACCCAGGAAACCGTCGATGTGCGCTTCACCCCGGCGGTGCGCGCGCTGGCCGCCCGGCTGGACAACGACCCGGTGGCGATCTTTAACTATGTGTCGAACACCATCGACAGCGAACTGTACTACGGCTCCAAAAAAGGCACGCAGGGCGCGCTGGATGCTGGCGCCGGCAACGACACGGATCAGGCCTCCCTGCTGATCGCCCTGCTACGGGTGGCCGGCATCCCGGCGCGCTATGCGATCGGGCAGGTCTGGCTTAGCGGCCAGCAGGCCCAGGACCTGACCCGCACGACGACAACCCAGGCGGCCGCCGACATACTCAGTACGGCCGGCATCCCGGCAACCTACGTGCAGCGCTCGGCCGGCGAGCCGGTGGTGGCGATCGAACACACCTGGGCGCAGGCATGGCTACCCTACGACCACTATCGCGGCGTGCTGGAGGCTCCCGGCGCGTCGAGCTGGGTCGATCTGACGCCGTGGGTCAAGCGCTTCACCTTCAGCCAGCCGGTGGACCTGCGCAACGCGGTCCAGTTCAACGCCGACGCCTATCTGAGCACGGTGACCACGACCCTGCCGATCGACCTTTGGCAGAACCAGCTGCGGGCGTTTATCTGGGCCAACAATATTTTGTGCGCGACGTTTGACCAGGCGATGCGCGTGCGAACGATCATGCCCGACACCCGCACGCTGCTGCCGGCGCGCCTGCCGCTGCGCCAGTTCGCCACGCTGGGCACGCCGAGCGCGATCCCAGACGGGCAGCGCTACGCCCTGAGTATCGAGGTCGGCACCGAGCAGGGCCAGATCGATTTCACCATCGCCAAGAGCCTGCCGGAGATCTACGGCCAGCGCATCGACCTGACCTTCCCGGCAGCCAGCGCGGCCGATCAGGCGATCATCGATCAGCACGGCGGGCTGTTCACGACGCCGCCGTATCTGGTCAATCTTAAGCCAACCCTGAGCATCAGCGAAACGGTGGTGGCCAGCGGGGCTGCGGTGCGGCCGGGGGTGGAACGGGTGCTCCGGGTGGCCTTTACGACGCCGGGGGTCTCCTCGCCAGTGCCGGAGATCAGTGCGGTGATGGAGGCCGGCGAGGTGCGGGTGATCGGGCTGGACTACCAGACTGTGCCGCAGACGCTGATCGATCTGTCCAAGGCGCGTCAGGCGGCGTTGCAGCCAGCAGGCGGCGCGAGCTACGCGGCCCAGCGGCTGCACACGATGCAGCTGGAGTATTTCCATGCGGTTGATCGGGGCTGGCAAACGGTGACGGGGATTATGCGCCATAGCTACGTGCGCGACCTGGGCGCCGGCTTCGGCGTGCAGCAGGTCGCCGTGCGCTCGTCCTTTGGCGCGCCAGTCGAGGTTAAAGCGGGCATGGGCCTGATCGACATGCCGAAGCTGACCTGGACGCCCTTTGACGAGTCCGCCGGCCAGGGTTCTATCGGGCCTATCACCACCCTCACCGGCTATCAGACCTCGGCCCTGGAGCATAGCATGATCCAGCGGACCTTCGGCATGGACGGCATTTCGGCGGTCAAGGGCCTGCAGCTGGCAACCGACGGAGGCCAGACCCTGGTGTCGGTGACCTCGGCCGGACAGGTGGCGGGCCTACAGGTGCCGCAGGATGTCAAAGACACCCTGCTCGATGCGCTCAACCGCGGCTGGCGCGGCATCGCACCGCAGCGGTCGATCACCCGCTACGGCTGGACCGGCGTGGGCTATATCATCCAGGATCCGGTGTCCGGCTCGGCCGCCTACCTGATCTCGGGCGGCGCCAACGGCGGCGAAGGCACTGGCGGCGGCGCGGGTGCCGGCGGTAACTGCGGTACCGGCCAGACCAGCGCCTGTCCTTCAACCCTTGAAACCATCGCATTAATCGCGGCAGCCATCAACGCTAACAATGACAGCGGCGGCGGTGGGAGCGGCGGGGCGCTATCGCGGGTGGGGGCGAGCGCGGACACAGCGGCTAGCCTGTCCAGCGTCGGACCGCCCATCAGTGCGCCCAGCGGGTATCGCAATGATGTCAACCTTTCCAGCGGTAACTTGTTGCTCCAGGCGGGCGATATCGTCGTTCCGGGCGTCGGCATACCCGTTGGCGTAGGCAGGTCGTATAACAGCCAGTCGAATCGCATCGGCCGCTTTGGCCGTGGTTGGATCGACACGTATGGCGAACGGCTGGAACTCGCGGCGAACAGCGCCACCTACATCGATGCCAGCGGCGCCGAGTATGTTTTCGCCAAAACCGGCGCGGACTTCACCTCCCCGCCTGGTCTCTTCGCCGCGCTGACCCAGTCCGGACAGGAGTATCGCCTGACCACCAAAGAGGGGCTGGTTTCGGCTTTCGCCTCCGACGGACACCTGTTGCGTCAGACTGATTGGAATGGCAATACCGTCACGCTGGCGTACGATGGCCAGCAGCGCTTGACGGCGGTCAGCGACTCGTCCGGCCGCACCATCCTGACCTTCACCTATGCCGATGGTCGCCTGGCGAGCGTGACCGACCTGGCCAACCGTACGGTGCAGTATGCCTACACCCCGGTCGGGGATTTGGCTAGTGGGTCACTTGTCACGTCCATCGCCATTGGGCAGCCGCCCGAGATCGGCGGATGGGCCGACGGGTGACGGCACCCGAGCCGCCTTGGCTATGCCGCCGCTGCCGCTGGCGTG